>DASVEX010000146.1:0-18588 GCA_036380335.1 Propionibacteriaceae bacterium
GTCGAATTGCCGGGCATGCTCGCGCGCCCGTTCGGCCATCTTGGTCTGCTCAGCGATGGGCATGGTCACAGCCAGATCGAGCGCGTTGGCAATCGCCTCGGGACTACTGACCGGGACGATCATCGCCGTCTCGCCGACGGCCTCTCCGATGCCGCCCGTGTTGGTGGTGATGACCGGTCCGCCGCCAGCGAGCATCTTCTCAACAAGCGCGATGCCAAACGTTTCGACAAATTCCGGCCGTGGCTTGCTCGGCAGCACGAACGCTGCGCAGCCAGCCATCAAGTGAGGCTTCTCATTGTCGTCGACATCGTCGAGAAAGATGATCCGATTGGCTGCCGAAGTCGCGGCGGCAAGATCGCGTAGATGCTGAGCCTCGGGCCCGTTGCCCGCGATCACCAGCGTGAGTTCTTTGCACGCTGGGCTCGCATCAAACCCGCTTATCAGGTCGTCGACACCCTTCGCGCGAGCGAGCCTGGACAGGTACAGCACATAGCCATCGCGCATCAGGCCGCGCCGACTCAGCACCTCCGTCGTTCGCTCTGCAGATATCTGGAGGTAATCCGAAGTGTTGATCGCGGGGTAGGAGATCGCGACTCGATGTCGGCAACGCTCGGCGAAGGACGTGCCGTGGCTCGCGTCGATCTCCTCGGCGGAGGAGATGATCAAGTCCTTGGTGTAGTCCGAGACGGCCACCGGCACGTCGCTATCGAGGTATGCCGAGAGCACCTGCGCGGCCGCTCCGAGGCGCCCGTCGGCGGCACAGGAACGCACCACGTTGGTGACGTCCGAACCGACCGCTTCGGCAATCGTTGCGACCGAAACGGGCAGCCCCGTGGACCGGGCGACCCGTAAGGCCTCCGAGACGGCCAGCGTGTGCGGGCTGAGGTAAAGCGACATGCACACCGTTGGCACACGGTCGGTGAACAGCTCGACGAGACGTCCGGTCATGCCGGCGAGATGACGCCCGTCCAGCACCTTGTAGTCACCGACCGGTTCCGGACGTTCCACCTCGATGCCCTTGCTGTAGGGCAGCACACCCTCGAGCGGCTTCAGCGGAAGACCCGACGTGGCGAGCAGGTCCAACGGCCAGGTCAGGATCCGTACGTCGGTGAAGCCTCGCTGCAGCGCGACCTCAGCGAGATTCCGGGCTTCCCCGGAGTGCCCGCAGATGACTGGGTCGGCTCGGACGACGATGACCAGTCGACGTTGGTACCTGTTGTGTCCCGAAGTCTTGTTCTTCGCAGCTGTCATGATCGAACTCCCCGTGGTCTGAATGATCATCTGTACTGATCCGCTGTTCGAGCCGGCTTGACCGTCGCGGCCTCGGCGGCCAGGTCTGACGTTGATGGAGGTCGGGTCGTCGTGCCCCAACCAGACGGTCGCGACCCAAGCTCCAGCCGTAGATGGCCGCCGCGATGCAGCTCGCGGGTGCTCAGCCAGGTCCGATTCAGCGTTTCTCCGTTGAAGATCGCCGACTGCACATACTGGGTGGGCCCGTCCGCGACGGGCTCGACGAAGCCTCGCGCATCGATGACAAGCTCCTTATCGGCCAAGGCAATTCGAGCCTCGGCGAATGACGGGGCATTGATCAGATAAAGGCTCTGGCCGGCGACGGGGAAGAGGCCGAGCGAGGCCCACACGTACCAGGAGCTCAAGCCGCCCGAGTCGTCGTTGCCGGGCAGCCCGCCTCGTCCCAGACCGAACATGTTGTTGATGCCAGCGTGCACCACCTCGGCAGTACGGTCCGGCCGCCCGGCGTAGTGATAGGCCCAAGGTGCCTCCATGTCGGGTTCGTTGTTCAGTCCTTCAAAGCGGTTCAGCGCATACCCGGCTGCCTGATCCGCCACAGTCGGGCGTTCTCCTAGCTGCTTGACCGGATCCGCGTGGTAGCCGAAGAACTGATCCAGGAGCTCGATGAATGCGCCCTCGCCACCGGCAAGCCCGATCCGTGTCTTCATGTCATGCAGCAACCGGAATGAGTAGTTCCACCGGCCGCCTTCGTAGTAGGTGGAGTCCAGCAGGAGGCCGTCGGGTGCGAAGGCGTTGACCCACTGGCCTGAGAGTCGTTCAAACTGCACGGCCAGTTGGTTGTCGCCGACGTAGGAGGCCACCTTCGCCGTGCACTGGTAACCGAAAGCCAGGTCGAGGGTGTGGGAAATGGGCTCGGCAAGGCCACGCAGCAGGTAATCCTCGCCATAGCTGCGCCGCAGATCGGTGTCCATGTGGCACAGCGCCCAGTCCCAGTCGATACCCGGCACGCCGAGCTGGCAGAGATCGGCTAGGAACGTGTGGACCAGCGCGCTTGCTTGTCGGGTGAACCTGTCGG
This sequence comes from Propionibacteriaceae bacterium, assembly GCA_036380335.1. Taxonomy (GTDB): domain Bacteria; phylum Actinomycetota; class Actinomycetes; order Propionibacteriales; family Propionibacteriaceae; genus Microlunatus. The sequence goes on from DASVEX010000146.1 coordinate 2,327, forward strand.
CGCCTTTGGCCATCCGATAGCCGATCGGAAAGTTGCCTTCTTCCTCACAAATCGACAGCAGCGCATTCGCCAACTCGACTGCACGCGCTGGATACAACGCGGTGATCAGCGGCAGTTGGGTGCGGTAGATGTCCCACATCGTGCAGACGTCGAACACGAAGGGCCCATCGGTTGGCCACATTGGACTTTCCTCGGGCGCGAAGCACGGTTTGATCAACGAGTGGTAGACGGCGGTGGAGAAGATCGTTTGTCGCGCCGCCGACGACGTCTCGATCTTGATCTTGTTGAGATGTTGTCGCCAGACGGTCGCCGTCTTGGCGCGTCGGCTGTCGAAGGCCGCCCTTCCTGATCCGCAGTCGGCGTACAGGTTGCGCCTGGCTTGCTCTACGCCGCGCAGCGAGAAGCCGAATCGCAGCTCGAGTACCTGCCCGGGCTCGGTCGGCCCGCGCCACATCAAGCCGAATGGACGCAACGTGGTAGGTCGGATTCGGTCGAAGTCGAGGCGAGTGCCCCCCGGCATCAGGCGCCGGTCGTACCACAGCAGTTGCCGCCAGTCGCCCGCGTCACACTCCACATGGACAGCGAGCGGAGCACCCTCCACGACGATCTCCGCCTGAGCTACCCCGGGTCCCAGCGACTCAATGTGTGCCCGCAGCGGAACCGTTGCGCCGTACGGAATTGCCAGGCCCCCCATGGAGAAGTCGATCACCAACCGCGCGTCTTTGTGGGCCGGGAAGGTGTAGCGGTGTACTGCGCACTTGGGGCCGACGGTGAGTTCGCAGCCAATGCCCGAACTAAGTGTCGTCGCGTAGTAGCCCGGCTCCGCGCACTCGTCCAGTAGCTCCCAGGTGTTGCCGAGATTGTCGAGGGACTCCTCCATCGGGGTGACGCGGAAGTAGTTGTAGTACTTACGGATCGCGCCGGTTCCCGACTGCTGGAAGTGAGTGAAGCCCGATGCGATTTGAGTGTCGTAGAGCTGCGATGGCACTCCCTCGGTGCTCAGGTGGTAAAGCCCGTATCCGGTGGGATAGGCGCCCGAGTACGCGCACACCGAGGCCATGCCGAAGGGATACGTCGCGCCGGGATGTGTGTTGCCGACCTGCGGCTTAGGCCACCACCACGTTTGGGCCAGACCTTGTGGAGCAGGAAGGTCTGTTACCGAGCTACCAATGAATGGATCAACATGCTCGATCACTTCTCAGCCTCCTCGTGCCCGGGGGGCGATCTCCCGACCGTAGGAGGAATGCATTTCAAATGCGTTTCATGGAGGTGACAGTTCAGAGCTGACCCTCTTCGCATATCACCGCCTTCCGTCGGAAACCATGTGCACGTTCCTTGCTGACGGTCCGCATCGGTTGCAATGTCTGTAGAGCGTAGGAAGCTACGTCCACGTAGGTTGCGGCACTGGCCACGGGTGGCATGTGGGTTGCAAACCAACCACACGCAGGTCCACGAGGCTCAGACGTAAGCCTTGCGGCAAGGACTCTTACGCTGAGGGCGATAGCCTTGTGCGCTGGACTCCATCCCAGCCGGGGATGGGCCGCTCAACGTCTGGAGAGAGAAGTACGTGACCCCGACCAGCCGACTCGACAGTGTCATCAGCCTGTGCAAACGCCGCGGCTTCGTGTTCCCCGCCGGGGAAATTTACGGAGGGACTCGCTCGGCGTGGGACTACGGACCGCTTGGTGTCGAGCTCAAGGAGAACGTCAAGAAACAGTGGTGGCGGTCGGTCGTCACTGAGCGCGAGGACATCGTTGGCCTGGATTCCTCCGTCATCTTGCCTCGCCGGGTGTGGGTGGCCTCCGGACACATCAACGCGTTCAACGACCCGCTGACCGAATGCCTGTCATGTCACCGACGATTCCGCGCAGACCATCTGGAAGAGGATTTCGAGGCGCGCAAGGGTCGTACACCCACCGGCCTGGAGGAGATCGCCTGTCCGCACTGCGGCACTCGTGGCCAATGGACCGAGCCGCGCGACTTCAACATGATGCTCAAGACCTACCTGGGTGCGGTCGACGACGAATCTGGTTTGCACTATCTGCGTCCCGAGACTGCCCAGGGCATCTTCGTTAACTTTGCCAACGTGGTGCAGGTCACGCGCAAGAAGCCGCCGTTCGGTATCGGTCAGATCGGGAAGTCCTTCCGCAACGAGATCACGCCCGGGAACTTCATCTTCCGGACCCGCGAGTTCGAGCAGATGGAGATGGAGTTCTTCGTCAAGCCCGGCACCGACGAGGAGTGGCACCAGTACTGGCTGGACGAGCGCACCCGGTGGTACACCGACCTCGGCCTGACGCGGGAGAACCTGCGCCATTTCGAGCACCCCAAGGAGAAGCTCTCCCATTACTCGAAGCGCACGGTCGATATCGAGTATCGGTTCGGGTTCACCGGCAGTGATTGGGGTGAGCTCGAGGGCGTTGCCAATCGGACCGACTTCGATCTCACGACCCACAGTGAGCACTCTGGCGTCGATCTGTCCTACTTCGACGCGACAACCGGCGAGCGGTATATCCCGTACGTGATCGAGCCCGCGGCTGGCCCGAACCGCGCGATGATGGCTTTTCTCGTCGACGCGTACGACGAGGACGAGGCTCCTAACACCAAAGGAGGAGTCGACAAGCGTACGGTGTTGCGGCTCGACCCTCGGCTGGCCCCGGTGAAGGTTGCCGTGCTCCCGCTGTCGCGCAACGAGTCCTTGTCGCCCAAGGCCCGAGATCTCGCCAGCCGGCTGCGGCAGTCGTGGAACGTCGACTTCGACGACGCCCAGGCCATCGGCCGTCGTTACCGCCGACAGGATGAGATCGGTACGCCATATTGCGTCACTATCGACTTCGACACGCTGAACGATCAGGCCGTCACCGTCCGCGAGCGCGACTCGATGACCCAGGAGCGGGTGTCGGAGGACAAGGTGATGGATTACCTCGCTCAGCGGTTGCTCGGTTGCTAACCAACACCCTTTCTCCCACCGACCGGTCAGCGTCCATGGCCGCTACAGCGACCACTGCTGCTGATAAATCGGCGTTGAGGGTGGGGCCTATCGAGGTCGATCCGCCAGTGGTGCTCGCGCCCATGGCGGGGATCACCAATGCGGCATACCGGCAGCTCTGCCGAGAACAGGGGGCGGGTCTTTACGTCTGCGAGATGATCACCTCGCGTGGGCTGGTGGAGCGGGATCGCAAAACGCTGTCGATGCTGCAGTTCGATCCGGGGGAGCGGGTCCGGTCGGTTCAGCTGTACGGCGTCGATCCGGCAATCATGGCGCAGGCCACCAACATTCTCTGCAATGAGTACGACGTCGCTCACCTTGATCTGAACTTCGGTTGTCCAGTACCCAAGGTCACTCGGAAAGGTGGTGGCGCGGCGCTGCCATACAAACGCGACAGGCTCCGAATGATCTTGGTCGCTACGGTTGAAGCGGCCGCACGCTACGGCGTACCCGTCACGATCAAAACTCGGATCGGCATCGACCATGATCACCAAACGTTCCTCGATGCGGGCCGGATCGCCGAGGAGTCCGGCTGTGCGGCCATTTCGCTGCACGGCCGAACGGCTCAGCAGGCGTACGCCGGCCAAGCCGACTGGGAGGCTATCGCGGCGCTGAAGGCGCACGTCTCCATTCCGGTGCTCGGCAATGGCGACATCTGGGAGGCCGCCGATGCACTGCGGATGATCAGCCAGACCGGAGTCGACGGCGTGGTCATCGGCCGCGGATGCTTGGGCCGTCCTTGGTTGTTCCGTGACCTGGCGGACGCCTTCGCTGGCCGTCAGACCCACACTCTGCCCAATCTCGGCGAGGTCGGGGGGATGGTGCGGCGGCATGCCGAGCTGCTGGTGGCGCTGTCCGACGAGCTGCACGGCCTCAGCGATCTTCGCAAACACATGGCCTGGTATTTCAAGGGCTTCCCCGTGGGGGGCGAGCTGCGACACCGTCTGGGGATGGTCTCATCGCTCACCGAACTCGACGACCTGCTCGCTCAGCTGGATCCAGACATCTGCTTCCCGGTCTCAGAGCTCGGCTCGCCGCGCGGACGCCAGGGCGCACCCCGCGCCAAGGTGGCCTTGCCCGACGGATGGCTCGGTGACGCATCCGGCCGTGATCTTGATCTGGTGGCCGCCGAGCTGGGCATCTCTGGTGGCTGAGCAGGTCACTCCCCGCGCCAGGGCCTGGGCCGACACCATGTCGGGCCATCTCGACGGCACACTGGTCCGCGCGCACTCGGGCTCCCCAGCCCAGCTCGGCGCAGGGCCCATCGTCCGACGCGAACTGCGGGAACAGCGTGAACGTGCCACGCTGCGATCAGGTGCAGCATTTGCCGGCGGGGCGGGAAACCGAGCGATTGCGGAGGAGCCCGATGAGGAGCGCACCTGCTTCGAACGTGACCGCGACCGAATTGTCCACTCCACAGCTTTCCGGCGTCTGGCCGGCAAAACACAGGTCGTCGTCTTTCCCACCGACCACCAGCGCACCCGCCTCACCCACGCTCTCGAGGTAGCCCAGGTCGCGACATCGATCGCACGCGCCGTCGACGTCAACGTGACCCTGGCGGAGGCGATGGCTCTTGCGCACGACTGCGGTCATGGACCCGGCGGGCATGCCAGCGAGGATGCGTTCGATGCGTTCATTCCCGAGGGGTATGACCACGGACCTTGGGGTGCCGACGTGGTACTTCAGAACCTCAACCTCTGCGCCGAGACTTTGGACGGGATTCGCAACCACTCCTGGTCACGGCCTGCGCCGCTGACGGTCGAGGGCCACATCGTCAGCTGGGCTGACCGGATCGCCTACTGCGCGCACGATCTGGAAGATGCCATGCATGCCGGAATCGTCGCTCCTGATGATCTTCCCGCGGACGTCATCGAGGTGTGCGGACGAACCCGTCGAGAGCAGCTGAACACGTTCGTCCGCGCGGTCGTACGGGCGGTCGAGGAGCACGGCGAGGTCGGCATGCCACCAGCGGAGGCTCAGGCACTTGCGGCGCTGCGGGCATTCAACTATGAGCGGATCTACGTGCGACCCGCTTCGCGGTCTCAGTCTCGCGCCGTCATCGACGTGCTGCGCGGGTTGGTGGAGTACTACAGCGAGCATCCGGGTGCGATGCCAGACGGGCTGATCGTGGATCCGCAGTCTGACGCCGCCGGACGGGCGGCTGTGACCTATGTGGCTGGCATGACCGACCGATACGCCTTTGACATGGCGGTACGCCACCTCAACTGGCCACCCGAGCGACTACCGCGTATTTGATTGTTCCGCTCGCTGCGCTCGCTGTGTTCGATTGCTCGCTTCGCTCGCGCAGGATTGCGCCTGTAAGCCGCTGATTTCTAGCTAGCGCTGCAAGAAATCGCGGGCTGCACCAAACCCCCGTACGAGCGGTCCGGATTGTGTTGTAATCGCCCGGTGGGGGAGCGCGTACGCGGCATGAGCCAGGCATCGTACGCGTGGCGAATCGCCGCAAGTCTCCTCGGCATCGGGTTGCTGCTCAACGGTTCGCTCCGGATGAGTGACGATGCCTGGCCCGTAGGTCCGCTGTCCCAGTACGCGTTTTCCCCTGCCAAGGACGCGACCATTGTGATCACTCGCGTTGAGGGGCTGCTGGCTGATGGCCGCCGCATCGACCTGCCGCTGCGGGTCGAAACGGCAGGAATCAGTCGGGCCGAGATCGAGGCTCGGATACCGCAGATCACCGCGGACCCATCGCTGCTGCGATCCGTCGCCGGCGGCTGGACCTCCCGGCATCGCGACGATCCGGCGCTGCTGCGCGTCTGGCTGGTCCAAGATCAGATCAGCCTGGTTGACGGGCGCGTCGGGCGCACCCGCCTCGCTGACCTCGCCATGTGGGAGCTGCCGTCATGAGGACACTGCGGTCGGTCGTGTCCTGGTTCATGCCGGTGGTGCCTGAGTCGCGCATCGCCGTGCTCCGTACGATGCTCTACCTGTTCGTGATCATCGACATCCATCTCTTCGTACGCGACCCCATCCCGCTCAGCAGGAATCCGGAGCTGTATCAGCCGCTCATGATCGAGCGTTTGTTCCACCTGCCACCACCCAGCGTGCCGCTGACGATCACTCTCTATCTGATCTTGGTAATCGGTTGTCTCGTGGCCGCTGCCAACGTGTGGCCACGCCTCGCAGGCTGTGTCGTGGCTGCGGTCTTCACCTGGTGGACGGCTATCGGTATGAGCTACGGGAAGGTCGACCATGATCATCTCGCGCTCGTCGTCGCGCTGTGGGTGTTGCCGACGGTTGGTGTGATCGCCGATCGATGGCGCAGCACCGAGCGCTCCGCGCAGGCTGGCTGGGCCCTCAAGTGCATCCAGATCTCGGTGATCCTCACCTACTTCTTGTCCGCACTGACCAAGATCCGCAGTGGCGGCTGGAGCATCACCAGCTGGCCAGACAGCTCGATCCTGATGTGGGCGATCGTCCGGCGACCGCATGGGCTCGGTCAGTTCTTGCTGCCCTATCCCGAGCTGCTTCACCTCATGCAGTGGTGCTCGTTCACCGCCGAGCTGACAGCCGTGGTGGTCTTGTGGCTGCGGGGCCGTGCGCTGCTTGCGGCGGCAATCTTCTGGATGGGATTCCACGCCTTCACGTTGGCGATCTTGTATATCCACTTCGCCCCGACGGCGATCTGCTGGCTGGCCTTCGCTCCGTTAGAGCGCCTTGGTCCCTGGCTGCGCCGGGTCAAAGCCAGGCGGGGGGAGCGCACAGGCTGGAGACCCGCCCGGCATCCGGTGCCGGTTCTTCGCGATCAGGCGGTAGACCGCGGAAGCCACCGAACGAGCTAACGGCAGCCTCAAGAGCTGGCCAGCAACCACGTACCCGCCGCCGCGGAATCTGAGCCACTCCGCAAAGGCCGCCGCTCCGCCATAAATCGCCCCGTCTGTGGCAACCCACAAGGCTTCGCGTTGGGCGCGCTCCGCCGTCGTGCCGAGCGCCGCGAGGTCGGTGAACTGCCAGGGCACCAGCTGGGCATTCGGGCCGAGCGGCCGATTCAGCCGTCGGGCTACCCAGTGCGCGCTGGACGTACAAAAGGCGCAGTCCCCGTCAAAGATGACCCAGGGCACCGTACGACCCAGCCCAGCCTCTTCCATCGCTCCCGCCCCCACTCGGCCCTCACTCCGCTCACCCGTGATGCGACCTAGGTAAACCTAGGTTGCCCGCGGTCTGCACAGGTAGCAAAGTATGCAGACTGTCTGCAACCGGTGTAGAGCTGCCGACCCTCAAGCATCGCTGGATGCTTGCCGTGGGTGGCCACCTTGCGGTCGCGACCACTTTCCGGTGAGGGCGTCGCGTCGTCAGGGGTGGAACATAGACTCCCGTCCGTGGGCGGCCGGATCAACGAGGAAGACATCGCCGCCGTACGCGATCGTGCGCGCATCGAGGAAGTGGTCGGCTCCTACGTCACACTCCGCAGCGCGGGCGGCACGATGAAGGGTTTGTGCCCCTTCCACGACGAGAAAACCCCGAGTTTCCAGGTCACCCCGTCCCGCGGTTATTGGTATTGCTTCGGCGCTTGCGCCGAGGGCGGTGACGTCATCGACTTCATGCGCAAGATCGACAATCTGAGCTTTGTCGAGGCGGTCGAGCGCCTGGCCGACCGGGTAGGCATTCAGCTGCGCTACACCGACGAGACCGGCCCACGCCTGGAGCCGGGCGCCCGGAGCCGGCTGGCGGAGGCCCTCCGGCTGGCGGCGGATTTCTTTGTCGAGCACCTGAGCAGCCCGGACGCCATGGCAGCTCGGCAGTTCCTCGATGAGCGCGGCTTCGATCGCGAGGCGGCGGAGCGGTTTGACGTCGGCTTCGCTCCGCGGGACGGCCGTGCGCTGCTGCAGCACCTTCGCGGCCGCCGATTCAGCGACCAGGAGCTGGTCTCGGCCGGCCTCGCGCGAGAGTCTGGCTGGGACTTCTTCCAGGGCCGGGCGGTGTGGCCGATCCGCGACTCAGGCCGGCAGGTCGTGGGCTTCGGGGCGCGCCGGCTCTTCGACGATGACCGGATGCCGGCGAAGTACATCAATACCCCAGAAACCCTGCTCTACAAGAAGTCTCAGGTGTTGTACGGTCTTGAACTCGCCCGGACGGCGATCAGCAAGAAGAGCCAGGCCGTGGTAGTCGAGGGCTACACCGATGTGATGGCCGCACACCTGTCCGGTGTTGACACCGCAGTCGCTTCCTGTGGCACTGCGTTCGGTGATGATCATGCTCGGCTGCTGCGGCGGTTGATGGGCAACCACGACGCGTTTCACGGAGAGGTGATCTTCACCTTCGATGGCGATGAGGCCGGGCAGGCAGCCGCGCTGAAGGTCTTCGCGGGCGATCAGAACTTCGTGACTCAGACATACGTCGCCATTGAGCCGACCGGCCTGGACCCATGCGATCTGAGACTTCAGCGCGGAGATGCAGCCGTCCGCGAGCTTGTCGCGCGGCGGGTGCCGCTCTACCGGTTTGTGATGAGCAACCTGCTCCAGCAACATGATCTTGATCGCGTCGATGGCCGGCTCGCTGCGCTGAGAGCAGCAGCCCCGCTGGTCGCCAGCATCAGGGACAACGCACTGGTCGCCGGCTACGCGCGTGAACTCGCTGGCTTGCTCGGCATGGATATCGAGGAGGTACGAGCCGAGGTGATGCGGGCTGCGGCCCGATCCGGCCGACGACCAGTCGCTCGAAGGGGAACCAATGCCGATCCACGACCCACTTCGGAGCCAGAAGTCGGTCCGGCGCTCCCGCTGCTACCCAGCCCCGGCGATCGGCTGCTGACCACCGAGCGGCAGACCGCGAAGCTCCTGATCCAGAATCCGAACCTGTTCCCGGACGCGTGGGACGGACTTACTACAGCCGATTTCACCCACCCCGCGTACGCCGCAGTCTTCACCGCTGTTGAGAAGGCGAGCGTCGAAGTCGGAGGTGCGGGCGTCACAGCGGACACCGAGTGGGTACATCAGGTATCGGAAGCCTGCGAGGCTGACGAGATCCGCTCGCTGGTTGCCTCGCTGGCTGTGGAACCACTCCCGGTCCATGGCGAAGTGACTGTCCGGTACGCCATTGCCAACTCCGCGGCGCTCCAGCTGCTCACCGTGATGCGTACGATTGCCGCCCTCAAGTCCAAGCTGCAACGCACCAACCCGGTCGAGGAGCAGCACAAGTACAACCAGATGTTCTCCGAGCTGGTCGTCCTCGAGGCGCACCGCAAGGCATTGCATACCCGCAGCATTGGCGCCGAAGACTGACGCACCCGCCTATCTCAGCCGACCCAGGTTTGGTGTCTGGAAACATCTGCAGTTATCCACAGATTCGACCCAACGGGGTGTTGCACGCGGCCCTGACTGCCGCACAGTGTCGGCATGATCGAGCCATACGAGGACGAACCCGGTGAGCCGCTGCTTACGGGCAGCCAAGTGGTCGAGCTACAGCGCGCAATCGAGGCAGGCCTCTTGGCCCGAGACGCCCGGCTATCGGGCTCCGGCTTTCGCGATGCGACCGATCACGAGCTGAGCCTGCTGGAAGCCAGCGGAGAACAGGCCCGGCAGCGATTCATCCGCAGCAACCTTGGGCTGGTCGGGATGATCAGTCGCCAGTACGCGGCGCGCTGCCAGCTGCCAGACGCGGAGCTATTCCAGGAAGGATGCCTTGGTCTGATCACCGCAGTGCAGCGGTTCGATCATGTTCGCGGCTACCGCTTCTCGACGTATGCACTGTTTTGGATCCGCGCCTTCGTGGGCGCGGCGGCCGCCAAGCTCCTGGGAGCCATGAACCTGCCGACCAGCCGGGCTGAACAACTGCGCTCCGCGCGCGGACTAGAGGCTGAGCTCAGTCAAGGCCTGGGTCGGTCTCCGACCGTCGAGGAGCTGGCTCACGCGCTGGGCCGCAGCGAGAGCTGGACGGCCGGCCTACTGGCCCATCAACGTCCGAGGTCCTTGGAGCTGGTCGACGGCCCCGCACTCGACAGGCTGCAGGCTCATGACGACTTCGATGAGGTGCTGGCGGATCCGCTGCCCATGCGGGAATTGCTGCTGCGGCTGAATGATCTTGATCGTCGAGTTCTGGAGTTTCGGCTCGGCTTCGCAGACGGAGCACCCAAGTCTTACGCCGAAACCGCCCGACTGTTGCAGATCTCGGTCACCCGGGTCCGCCGCACCGAGGCGCGGGCTCTGGAGACGCTGCGCGGATTGTGTCCTCAGCAGGCCTCGGCTCAGCTATGAGGTGGCCGCTCTGAGGTGGCCGCGAGCACAATAGCCGCGTGAGAAGCGACGAGGGCCGAGGTTCGGCGTGGTGGTCGCGAAGCCGCGGGCTGTCCAAGACGGTCTATGAATCTTGGAAAACCTCGCTGGATGGCCAAGCCAGCCGACCGACCCGGATCCTCGGTTGGGCCAAAACCCCAACCGGGTTCTGCATCGCCAGCCCGGCGGCCTTCTCGTTCGGCGACCAGCTGGCCTGGGAGCATCTGGGCTGGCACGAGATCGAGCGCGGAGGCTGGAATGCCGAGCTGAACAAGCTTAGCTGGGTGCGCTACGCGGCACCCGGCGAGGCGCCGACCCACGGCGTACTCGAACTGACGGAGCCTGGTCGGTTGCCGGAGCTATTCCGGGAACGTATTTCGGCAACTATCGCCGTCGAGAGGTTCGTCCCGCTGTCCGGAGAACGCGGAGTGATCATCGCGGCCCGTCGGGATCTCGGCGGTAGCGGCGCGGTTGTCTGGCACGGCACGCTCACCCGCGGACTAAGCTGGCAGACCGATGGCGTGCGGGCGGCTGTTGATCAAGCGATGGGCCAACTCAAATCGGAGTACGACATAGGCTGACCTGACTGCTAATCTACGTAGCCGCGTGGTTGTCAGTCCCCTGTAGCTCAATTGGCAGAGCATTCGGCTGTTAACCGAAGGGTTGTTGGTTCGAGTCCAACCGGGGGAGCGTGACTAGGAGTTTTACCTTTTCAAGATCAGCTTACCCCCTGGTTACCCCCCTTTTTCGATCGGATCTCGGCGGGTCTCAAGCCAGGCCATGATGTCGCTTTTCAAAGGCCGCAGCCACTTAGCAAGGCGCATTCCCTGCCGCCGACACCGCCCGAATCTCGACCAACCCAATGGTCGCCGACTGCGCTGACCGCCGGACGAGCTCAGACGCCTTCACCAACGGCTGAGTTCGATGAGTCGATCGCGCGTGATCTTCCTGACCTCGTACCTCAAGATGATGCGCCCGGGCCTTCAAGCGCGCCGGCTTCGATGCGGTGACCAGCCATTACTTCCGTAAGACTGTCGCCACCTTGATGGATGAAGCGGGGCCTGTCCGCAGGTTCAGCCACCGACCAGCTCGGGCACGCGAAACCCTCGCTGACCGCCGACATCTACATGGGCCGCAAGAAGGGCGTGATCGGGCCGGCCGAGGTGCTCGAGGCTCGTCCAACCCTGATTGGCTCGGCTCTCGGTCCAATGCCTCGTGGACCACTCGGGACTCATCTTGCGCCGGGCTTCTAGCGCTGGTCGGCCTGCTGCTTCAGCCAAGCCTCAACGGCCTCCCGACGGTACCGCACGTGACGGCCCACCCGATATCCGACTGGACCGTCGCCCTTGTACCGCCAGCGATACAAGGTGTGAACGGGGATGCCCAACATTTCCGAGACATCCGTGAGCGACATCAGCTTGTCACCGGCCTGGAGTGTCATGATCATCTTCTTTCGCGTGGATCGCAGTTCGACGTAGGGTCTTTGGGCCCGCCGAGTCAGCGCGGCGACCGGTGCAGTCGCCGGGGCCGATCCGGCAAGTGGCTCGGCGAGGCAGCTCGACCGGTCGAGGACCTATCGACCGTCAATTACCTAAGTCGCGAAGCCGCAGCGGGCGGTCGCTAAAGCAAGAACAGGAATTGAACTCATATGGCCAGGTTGGAAAGTCTCGGTCGCCCTGCCTGCAGGCTCACGACCCCCGCGCGCTCACGAGCGACTGTGATTGACCGGCATTCGCCCTTGCTGACGGCCTGCTAATGGCCCATGACAGCGCACGCTTGGCTCGGCGGCAGCGTGCCTACCGTGAAAGACAGTGATCCAGTCGAAACCTGAGGCCGGACCGCTGTCTTCTCCACCAGCTCAGTGCATCACCGGCGCCCGCTCGCAACCTGTAGCAATCTGAGCGAGAGAACAATGCGGCAAGGAATATGACGGCAAGGACGACCAGCCCATGTACAAGCCGGGCAAGTCGTGCAGCGGAGCGGCGTTAGGCACCACCAGGGTGCCTCCCACCGCGAAGCCCACCAGAGCGACGATCCCCGCGACCAGCGTGTAGCTCGCGATGCTTCGCCAGCGCGGATCGCGTGCCAGCCGCCGCGATATGACGATCAGCCCGAGTGCGCTGCTCAGGAAGACCGTGGGGCCAGCGACGATGTGACCGCCCGGGTCGAGGTGACGCCGGCGGTGCCCTCGCGCAGCGGGAAGGTCGCCGCCAGCAGCAGGCCGATGCCGCTGATTAAGAGAAGCCAGCAAGGTGGCACAACGACGATTTCGCGCATGCTCGCGCGTAAGCGGTCGTTGACGGACAACTGTGGGACTCAGTGCGTTGCTGTCACCGTGGCTGTCACGTTTGTGAATGCGACCTCTTCCGTGTCAGGGCAGAACCTCTGCTCGGGAAGGCCAGCGAGCGTGGTGTCTGGAGCCTGTGCAGGGTCGCTTAGGTCTGCCACTGTGCGGGCTGGTTGGCCGACAGTGATCATCCAGCTGGGATGATCGCCAACTCGCTCACTCCTGCTGTTGATGGATGCGCACATCAGTGGGTTCCCGACGCCCGCCTCCGGACCCGGGCAAGTTACGTGCGCTTGCCCGCTCCGGGTAGCTCGCTGCCCTTAGAACGAGAGCAGAGTTCGAAGAAAGAGCGATAGTGTCCGAGTGCCTGCCGCAGATCCTCGGTGGTGGTCTGCTCCCTAGCTAGGCCGTGTTCGAGGTCGGCGCGCTGGCGGCGGAACAGCTCTTCCAGCTCGTCGAGCACCTCTCCGACCTGAGGAATGCGATAGCGGCGCCGTTATCACCCTGCCCGGCGTCAACGCCAACCCAGGCGTGGCGTACGACTTGGAGCCTGTACCTGACCTCCCGGTCCTGGACCCGAGCGGGACGGGCGGGGCACGATGGGTGACACGGTGGAAACCGGCTGGGACCGCGTTCGCGATCATACCTTCGAAGGCCGCGTCCCGCCCGATGAACACAACCCGACCAGACCAGATCAACCGTCTTCCAATTGACCCGCTAGCCCGGTCTTTCATGAGGGCTCCGAATCTCGATGGTTGTTGATCTTGGGGCCAAGGAGGCTCAGTGCAATGAGTGCCACGACCGAGGACCTGACCCGGGCCCAGCGTCAGCGGGGGATCACCCTCGGGCTTCTGCGCGCATTGGGGATCACTGCAGTCCTGATCGCCCTGTACTAACTCGCACCTCTGGATCAGCGGACGGGAATATCGCTGTTGCTGTCCTTGATCATTGGGCTGCTCGTTTTGGCTGCCATGACCGCCTACCAGGTGTGGGCGATCCTGCGTGCCGCCCACCCCCGGGTCCGTGGGATCGAGGCCCTCGCCACGATCGTCCTGCTCTTCCTCCTGCTGTTCGCGGCCACCTACTTCTTGATGTCCCACACCAGCAGCAGCAACTTCAACGTGCACGCATTGACCCGGACCGACTCGATCTACTTCACCGTGACTGTCTTTGCCACGGTCGGCTTCGGGGACATTTCCCCGGCCAGCCAAGTGGCTCGCCTGGTCGTCACGGCCCAGATGATCTTCAACCTGATCGTCCTCGGTCTCGGCGTTCGTCTTATTGTCGGAGCGGTCCAGCAGGCACACCAAGTAACCCGGACGGCAGAAACCGGAAATTAGCTCCCTGACCGGATCTGCGTGATGCGGTGCCTGTCCCGACTTTGGGCAGACGATGGCGACAAGGAGCGCATCTGTAATCGCGCATTTCCAGGCCGCCTCGGGCTGCGATCCGACGACGATGCAATCCTGTACAGCACCGCGCTGTCGCGGTGGTTCGACGCCCTCGACTTCACTCGCAACGACGGCTCGGTCGCGCTCGACATAACCGCCGCCCCACATATCAACGACCTGACTGCCCGTCGTGATGCTGACGAAAAGATCTGCCCAGCCCAAATTGGTCTGATTGGGCCGACATGCCGCGTGGGGCTTCGCGGAACGCCTGCTCAGTATGATCAACTGCGAATCAGGATCGGAGGCGTCCCATGTCGGTGATCACCCGGTTGGCGCCTCCGTCCCTGCGGGGCTATCAGCGCAGCTGGTTGCCGAGAGACATCGTTGCCGGCGTTACCTTGGCTGCGGTCGCGATCCCGGAGACGATGGGCTATACCTCGATTGCCCAGACCCCTGTCGCCACCGGCCTGTACACCGTCATCTTTCCCGCCCTAGCGTTCGCGCTCCTTGGCTCGTCCCGCCTGCTAGTGGTGGGTGCGGACTCCGCGACCGCGGCCATACTCGCCGCCGGTCTTGCCGGCCTAGGAATAGCACCGGACAACACCTCCCCGTCGCGGCAGGTCTTGATCGAGTTCGGGCTGACCGGCACGACCGGATGCCCGGCCTCCAGCAGCAGATCGACCAGCCGACCGTCCGGCAGCCCGTTCATCCTGTTCCTGCAGGACTACTGGCCAAAAAAAAAGATGCTGTCGCTAGACTACGCCGTACCACCAGTCACCAAAGCAGTAGCACCTGTGACGGCGCCCGATGGTGGGCCAGCGAGGTGCAGCCGCTGAGGGGATGAGAGCACCCTCGGCGGGGGCCCCGCCGATCAGACGACATATCGCCGCGGCTCGCCGCCGCCGCTCACATCGGAAGGATTCTCAATGGCAAACCAGATTGTGGTGCTGGCAATCTTCAAGGACGAGGCCTCGGCGGACATGGCTGCGCAAACGGTCAAGGAGTCCGGGCTCGCTGACGAGGACGCTATCGGCGTTCTCGTCCTGAACGAGAATGGTGAGGTCAAGACCGAGAAGGTGGGCAAGCGCAGCACCGGCAAGGGCGCGGGCATCGGCCTTGCTCTCGCCCTGTTCACCCCGGTGGGCCTTGGTGTGGGAATCCTCGGCGGCGGGGTTCTAGGCGCGCTTCACCACAAGGGGCTCGGCCTCGACAAGGCAGATCGTGAACGCATCGGTGCCGAGCTAGGTGATGGCAAAGCCGCCGTCGGCGTTCTAGCGCCGGCCAGCGAGGCGACCGCTGTTTCGGCTAAGCTCGCCGAACTCGGCGGAGCTCCGGAAGCGCACACGGTCACCGATGAAGATCTCGAGGAAGCCCACGCTGCCGCTAGGTCCGACGAGTCCTAGGCGGACGGTCGCCACGAAGGACGCTCCTGGCGGCCACGCCAACGCACACGCCCGCTCGCACATCCTGCGTCCTCGCCCGACGAATCGCACTCTCAAAAGATCCTCGGTCGCGGCCTGGGTAGACGGAGTGCTCGGGGGAACCCAACAAGATCTGGTTCTGCTGGTGACTCCGGCCGAGCGTGAGCCGGGACCGGGCGCGCCAGGGATGGATCGGCAGCAGGCCTTCGCTACTGACAGGAACATGGTCGGGATTCGTGCGATACCGAACCCGGGATGGTGTCGAGCTGGCATCATCACGGCGAATACGAGACGGTGATCTATCGTTCTGACCGGTCCACTGACGATGGAGTTCGGTCCGAACGGATCGAACACCGTGGAGGCGGCTCCCGGCAATTTCGTATACGTCCCGAAAGGCGCCCTGCACCGAGAGAGTAACCCCTCCGCAGAGCCAGCCGACGAGTAACCGTCAGCGTCTTCCTCGCTGGCCTGGCTGCTGCCGATGATCCTTTTGTCGATCTTGGGCCTGTTGATCTTCGTCCTAATCGGCAGCCCTTTCGTTCGCGGTTGTTGCGCCAAGATCCAGGCCGAGGCAAACCAGTTGGTGATCGGACGCACGGCCGAGATGCCAGACCTGCCGGGTGGAGCGAACATGCCGGCTGGTGTGCATACCCTGGTCGGCAGCTGACGTGCTTGCCGTGTGTGCACGGCATCAGTCATGGTCTGTTCGGTGACTCGTACGCCTCGATCCAAGCCATGACCGACGCGGTCAACGAGGCCAAGAAGCGGATCCATGTCGAGTTCTTCATCATGGCCTGAGACGACATCACGCACGGGTTCTTCGACGCTCTGGCCAAGCCCGTCGAGCGCGGCGTTCACGTGAGGTTGCTCTCGACCACGTCTCGTCTCGTCGGCATCCAGGGTTCAAGGAGATGAATTCAAACTCACGGCAGCAGGCATCGAGTG
>DASVEX010000147.1:0-11805 GCA_036380335.1 Propionibacteriaceae bacterium
CGTTGCTGTGGAGTCCCCGAGTTGCATGCCTCCATTGTATTCGAAGACATGTTCGATGACAAGCTGTTTTCCCAACAAAATAACGAAAAACAGAGCAAACTCGCACCCGACCGCCCAAAGCCAAGCCCATGGCCAAACCCCTCCACACCCACTC
Source organism: Propionibacteriaceae bacterium (assembly GCA_036380335.1). Taxonomy (GTDB): domain Bacteria; phylum Actinomycetota; class Actinomycetes; order Propionibacteriales; family Propionibacteriaceae; genus Microlunatus. The sequence goes on from DASVEX010000147.1 coordinate 155, forward strand.
CCCGCCCTGCTCCCGGCACTGTCTTATATTGCGTCGCCCGGAGCTGGGGTCAAGGCTGGCCGTAGGCCACCCGGAGGGCTTGGCCTTGACGCCAGCGAGGACGGCGCCACACTCGAGAAGCCGGGAGCAGGGCGAGATCACCGCGCCACACTGCCAAAGCCGGAAGCAGGGCGAGATCACAGACCACCATCGGAAAAGCTGGTTGCAGTGCAGCGCAATACGGGGTGCTCGATGGGCAGGAGAGCCGCTCCGTCGTACGCGTCGGCCAGGTCTGAGTTGATCAGGCGGGCGAATGGCGCCTGGCCGATATCCAATTCAGCCCGCTTGCCGAAGGCTCGTAGCGCCGTATACGAGTATGCGAGGGCGCGGACTAGCGCACCAGGCCCACGATGTTCCAGGAGAGCCCGCGATGCCGGTAACTCACCGTCATGTCTTGCTCCTGAGCCGCGTTGATCATCGCCTCCGGCAGATGCAGGTAGGTGCGGAAGTTGTTCCCGCGTACGCGATGGAATAGGTTCTCGCCACTGATGATCATCCTGCTGAACCAGTTCCTCGGCGGGTAGGAGAACACGAGTTGGCGGGTCGCGTGGCTGGCGGCAGCGGAGAGCAGCCGACGGTAGTCGTCATAGCAACACACGACCCGATGCATGACCACGACATCGAACGGCTCAACCTCGTCCGGCGATTGTGCGATATCGACGAAACGACGCCTGACCCGATCAGTCATCCCCGACTGGGTAAGGAGCGCTGCCGCCTCAGCCTCGTAGTTCCGCGAGATCTCCAGGTTCGTCGCCTCGCGAGCGCCGCGAGAGAGAAGCTCGATCTGAAGCTCCCCGACTCCGCCGCCGATCTCGAGCACTGACGCGCCCTTGATGCCGTGCTCGATCAGGAAGGACACCATGCGACTTTGGGTCGGGTCGAGGCCGCGCTTGCGATAGGTCCGGGCAACTCGTTTCGCAAAGCGGTCGCTGAAAACGGTCTGGTAACCAGGCTGGTCGCAACAGTCCCCCATTGCCTCAGTGTGCCAGGGTGGTTAGCTACGAGATCGTGAGTCAGGAGGCTTACACATGCGATTACGTGCTGTTGCGGTGTTGTCAGCCATATTGCTGGTGGCGACGGCGTGTTCGGCCACCAAGGGTTCGGGCCAGCTCGCTACTCAGGCGCGACAGGTCAGCGGCTTCACTAAGGTCGAGCTCACGGGAGTGGGTGAGCTGACCATCGAACAGACAGGCGCTGAGTCCCTGACCATCTCAGCAGAGGACAATCTCCTGCCGCAGCTCACCAGCGAGGTTGAGGGCGACACGCTCATCCTAGGAAAGAAACCCAACACCGAGATTGTGACGACCAAGCCGATCACCTACACACTGACGATGAAGGAGATCTCCGGCCTTGCCGTGTCAGGATCCGGCACCATCAACGCTCCAAAGCTCACAACTGCTGCGCTCGGTACCGAGATCAGCGGCTCTGGAGTGATCACGACGGGCGGCAGCGCCAATGATCAAGATGTGGAGATCTCCGGCTCGGGTCGCTACGTGGCCGACGGCTTGACGAGCAAGACCGTCAAGGCCGGGATATCGGGAAGCGGGACGGCAAGCGTTGTTGCTACAGACGTTCTGGACGTCAAGATCAGCGGCAGCGGATCACTGACCTACCAAGGCAGTCCACAGGTCACCCAGGCGATCAGCGGCTCGGGAAAGTTGATCAAGAAGTAGTCGAGTCCTCCGAGACATGGTGGGTGCTCGCGCGGGTGGACTCACGGAGCGATTTCCGTGCCAGCACCAAGGCGGCGACTGCTGCGGCGATGCCGTAAACGATGCACAAGAGCCAATACCTGGTAGCTCCGCTGACGGCACCTAGGAAGACGCCCTGCGACACGTTGATCGCACCGTGGAAGAGGGTGGCAAGCAATACGCTGCCCGACGTGTGCAGGTAGAGCCACGTCATCAAGATCGAGTACTCCACGGTGAGCAACACGAACGCTGCCAACGGCAAGCCATACTGCGGAGTCCCGGGCACCAGGAACGTTGGCAGATGCCAGAGCCCCCAGAGGACCCCCAAGATCAGGCTCGCTGTCAGAGTGGATCGCTTCTTCAGGAGTTGAGGTAAGGCATAGCCACGCCAGCCCAGTTCCTCGCCGACCACGAGAACAAACAGGACAAGATCAAAAATCGACAGCGGGCCGACCTTGATGAACTCCGATCCTCCGAGCAGGTAATACAGACCTGCTGTGACCAAGGAGAGGAGCGTCGGAAGTCCGAGCGCGACGACGTACCAGGGCAATCCGACCCGCCAATGGACCGCCCGGCTGAGCAAGGCCTTGACGCCTGCCTTTCCCTCGGTCAGCGCCGCCACGATGATCGCGGCAAGCGCCGGGCCGAAGAGCCCGACGATGCCGAGCAGCGGCGATACCTTCAGGAGCGGATAGATCCACCAGGTCAGAAGGTAGGCAAGAACGAAGAATGCAATGAGCGGATGCTTTCTCACCACAGCTCCAATCACCCTTCCAAGCAAACCGGTTCACGCGGGCTGTGTCACGGCTGGCTCGGGGACTTTCTCACGTCGTACCAGCAGCGCGATGCCCGTGGAGCCCCAAAGCAACGCCAGCAGCAGATTCTCGGCGGAACTGAAGATGGCGTTCGCTCTATCGCCCAGTGGGAAGGCGACAATCAGCAGCACACCGCACCACCAGGGCAGCAGCTTGGCCCGGATGATGATCACACCGAGAAGTGCCGAGCCAATGAGCAGCACCAATGCGCCACTGATCCGAACGATTTGGAGAGATCGCTCTCCCTGCACCATGTTGATCGCCGTCACAGCTGCAATGATCGCGTAGCCGGCAAAAGTCAGCACCGTCCCGACAGTGCCCAAACGCCCGTACCGAGGGCTGCCGCGGTGCGCCGCGTGAATGCCCAGCAGCGCAACCAGCACTGCGACGTATGCAGCGACTATGACGACAAGATAGAGATAGCTGGCGGCGGAGTCGTACGTTGTCTGGACAGGACTCACTTGGTTGAGGATGGCTGACAGGACGAGGAGTGCCGCAGCCACGACACCCGCGATTCCGCCCCATTTCACGGTCGATGACATGATCATCACGCTCCTTGTAGTCTCAGGTCCCCGACGTACCGAGTCCTCCTTGATCTCGGGTAGGAACAGGCTCGACCAGCTGGCCTGAGTCGGTGGCATCCTCAGGCGGCTCCTCCTGCTTGTGGTACTTGCGCGAGAGATTCGCTGGGCCCGCGATCGCAACGACCAAGATCGCCATGACCGCCCACACCAACGCCAGCAACCAAGACTGGCGGACCGAATCAGCACCAGCAAACATCGGAGAGAAGAAGCTGCCTGAGACGGCATTATTCGCGGCGTGCAACAACATGACGATCAGCACGCTGCCGCGCGCATTGTTGAATATCCAGTTGACGACGATCACTGCGGCCAGAATCAACACAACATCGGAATAGGCGATTTGCCCAGCCACCATCAGAGGAAGATGCCATCCGGCGATCAAGACCGCCAGGATCAGGCTGGCAACGAGTGCGGATCGACCGCGCTGCAACCGAGGGACCGCGTAACCCCGCCAGCCAGGTTCTTCCCATGCCCCGCCGAACCCTGGAATGAGCAAGACGACGGCGAAGGTTGGCAGTATCCCAGGCCAGGCACCGAGTTGGGCTGTCGACGGAGGTTGCGCACCCAGCGCAACATTAAGCACTGTCGCGATCGAGGTCAGCACCACAGGCAGCAACAACGCCACCGCGTACCAGATCGGCGCGACGCGCCAGCGAATCATCCTGCGGAAAAGGCCCAGCAGGCCAACCTTGCCCTCGGTCAACGCCAAAACGACGATCGCAGCAAGAAAAGGTCCGAAACTGGCAATGGGATTCCCAAAGAGCCCGAGTGCGTAAAGAATCCAGGCCCACCAGGACAAGGCGTACGCCAAAATGAAGAAGGTCGGCAGTGGATGACGCCTCACAAGAGCCGATATTCGTGACATACCGGTAGGTCCGCCTTTCTGCGGGTATTGACGTCAAGCACAAGACTCGCACCGATCAGCTCGTGGCGACAGGCGATGCACCGGTGCCGGGCACGCCGGTTTCTGGCATGCCTCGCACAGGATGGCGTCGGACGCCCCGGATCGGGCCCATCGTAGGCAGGGGGTGTCTTCAGCAGATGCGCGGCAGTTGCTCGCCGAGCGGCATGTCGACCACTCTGGTACCACCGAAGGTTGTCGTGGTCACCACAATGCCCGCATGCTCGCCTACGCACTCGCCGATGATCGCGGCGCCTGCGCCCAACGGATGTGCTCGCATCGCTGCCAGCACCTCGTCTGCCTGCTCGCGTGGCACGAATGCGACGAGCTTTCCTTCATTGGCGACATAGAGCGGGTCGAGGCCGAGCATCGCACAGGCATTGGCCACATCGGCCGGCACCGGGATCGATCGCTCGACAAGCCGGACCCCCACCTGTGCGCTTCGCGCGATCTCATTCAGCGATGTGCCTAAGCCGCCCCTGGTCGGATCGCGCAGCACATGCAGTTCGGGACAGACCTTGATCATCTCGGCGACCAGCGGATGCAGCGCGGCGCTATCGGTTGTCATCTGGGTGCCGAACTCCAGCCCTTCCCGGACGCTCATGATCGCAATGCCGTGTACGCCGATCGGGCCACTGATGATGATCACATCACCTACGGTGGCCCGCTCCGGGCGGATGTCGACTCCCACCGGAACCACACCGACGCCTGCGGTATTCACATACACCTGATCACCATGCCCGGCATCGACCACCTTGGTGTCGCCGGTGACCACGCTGACCCCGGCGGCCCGGGCAGCGTCACCCATGTCTTGAGCGATCCGACCGACCACCGACAGTTCAGTGCCCTCCTCCAGCACAAATCCAGCTGACAGGTAGGCCGGTACTGCGCCACTCATGGCCAGGTCATTGACGGTGCCGTTGATGGCCAGATGGCCGATCGACCCGCCCGGAAAAAACAGCGGTCGTACGACGAACGTGTCGGTGGAGAACGCCAGCCGAACTCCGCCCAGCTCGAAAACGGCGGAGTCGGCTTGAGCTCCCGGTTGGCCGCCAAGCGCCGGAATGAAGAGATGATCAATGAGCTCCGCCGACATCTGCCCGCCGCCGCCGTGGCCCATCACGATGTTCGGACTGTCTCGCAGCGGGAGCGGGCAGGTCCATCCCTCGAAGTCGAGACCTTCACTGACGTTGAGCGGGCCGATGTTGATCAGCTCAGACACCCGCCGCCTCCCTGGCGTCCGCGGGCCTCATCACCGGATCGGGAAGGGTGAGACGTCGATACAGGTAGTACGCCGCGCAGGCTCCCTCGCTGGAGACCATCGTTGCGCCCAGCGGGTTGCGCGGCGTGCATTCCTTTCCGAAAGCAGCGCACTCGTGCGGTTTGATCAAGCCTTGCAGCACCTCGCCGCTCCGGCAGACCGACGACTCTTCGGTGTCGATATCGGTCACATCGAAACGGTATTCAGCGTCGAACTCGCGATACTTCTCCGCTAGCCGCCAACCGCTATCGGGTATCACGCCGATGCCTCGCCAGCCGCGGTCCGTCACCTGGAACACGTCTTCGACCAGGGCACGCGCGGCAGGATTGCCTTCCGGCGGGACCACCCGCCCGTACGCATTCTCAACCTCATGCTCACCACGCTCGAGCTGGCGGACGGTGCGCCGGATGCCCTCCAGAATGTCGAGTGGCTCGAAGCCGGTGACCACGATCGGTATCTGGAACTTCTCGACCAGCGGCGGATACTCTTCGGTGCCCATCACACTGCACACGTGCCCAGCCGCCAGAAATCCCTGCACCCGACAGGTGGGCGAGGTCATGATCGCCTCGATGGCAGGTGGTACGCGGACATGGGAGACCAACATCGAGAAGTTGGCGACGCCCAACCGCTTGGCCTGATAGACCGTCATCGCGTTGGGCGGTGCCGTTGTCTCGAAGCCGATACCGAAGAACACCACCTGCTTGTCGGGGTTCTCTCGGGCCAGTTTCAAAGCATCCAAAGGTGAATAGACGACTCGAACGTCACCGCCTGCGCTCTTTACCCGGAACAGGTCGCGACCGCTGCCTGGCACTCGCAACATGTCACCGAAGGAACAGAAGACCACCTCAGGTCGGGAGGCGATCTCCAGTGCCTTGTCGATCAACTCCAGCGGAGTGACACAGACCGGGCAACCCGGCCCGTGAATCATCTCGATCTTGTCGGGGATCAACTGGTCGATGCCATGCCTGATGATCGAATGGGTCTGGCCGCCGCACACCTCCATCAAGGCCCACGGCTGGGTCACGGTTTGGTGGATATCCTCCAGCAATCGCTTCGCGAGCTCCGGATCGTTGAACTCATCGATGTACTTCATCGCGACGCCCCCTGATCCGGCACATGTGTCATGTCGGGGCTGGGCTCGCCCGCTTCCTTAGCGGCGCGCGCCCACGCGTCACCGAACTCCATCTCGAGCTCACCAAGCCGTTCGAAGTTCGCCAAGGTTTCCTTGGCTGATTTTTCATCCAGGCGCTGCAGTGCGAATCCGACATGCACAATCGTGTACTCCCCCACCTGAATGTCAGGCACGAATTCGCAGCAGACCTCCTTCTCAACACCACCGAAGTCCACTTTGGCCATCGTGGTGCCGTCCTTTGTCCAGGTCTCCAGCACAGCGCCGGGTACGGCTAAGCACATGGTGTGTTCCTTTCCTTGATTACTGCTGCTGCTCCGATGACCAGCTGACCGAGCGCAATCCCGGCGTCGCTGGGTGGCACCAGGTGATGACGAAGTACGCGAAATCCCCGGTCCTGCAAGCGATCCACCGCCAGCCGAGTGAGCAAGACGTTCAAAAAGACCCCGCCCGACAAGGCCACCGTATTGATCGCCGTAGCGGTGCGAAGTCGTTCTGCGATCATGATCATCATTTCGGCGACTGCGAGATGGAAGCGAGCTGCGATCAACTCGGCAGGTATTCCTTCCAGCACGTCGTCGGCGGCCGCACGGATGACCGGCGAGGGATCGGCGATGATCATTCCCTCATCATCCCTGATGGTGAATTCGTAGCCCCCGCCGGCGCGCTCGATCGCGGAGCGGGCAAGACCCTCGAATCGCATTGCCGCCTCGGCCTCGTACGCGATCCGCTGGCAAACTCCAGCGAGCGAGGACATGGCGTCGAAAAGCCGCCCCATGCTCGAGGTCGGAACGGTGTTCAGGCCGATCTCAAGTTGCCGGGCCAGCACCGACCGTTCGGGCTCGCTGCACGCGGCTACGCTCGGCAGCCGGGTGTCCCAGGTCAGCTCAGCGGCGCGGAGATGGGAGAGGGCCATTCGGCACGGGTTCCGCACGCCGGCGTCGCCGCCCGGCAATGACGTATAGCGAAGATGACCAGCACGCTGGTAACCGCCGTAGTCGGCGATCATGATCTCGCCGCCCCAGACAGCCTGGTCAGCACCGTAGCCAGTGCCGTCGAAGGCAAACCCGATCACCGGCTGATCACCGGGATGTCCGCTCTCGGCCATCACCGATGCCAGATGGGCATGGTGGTGTTGCACCATGATCAGTGAGCGGTCGCCGGCGTACGACCGTGCCCAGGCCGTACTGCGATAGCCAGGATGCTGGTCTGCGATGATCATCTCTGGTTGGACTCCGGTTACCTTCTCGAGATGATCACGGGCGATGTCGAAAGCCTGCAACGTCGCCAGGTCGTCCATGTCGCCCACGTGGGCGCTCAGCCAGCCGTAGCCGCCAGCACCGACGCAGAATGTGTTCTTCAGGTCCGAGCCGACCGCTAGGGCTGGTCGGATCTGGATCGGGAGCGCCACCGGAAGGGGTGCGTAGCCGCGTGATCGGCGTACCGGCAGTTGATCATGATCGACTATGCGCAGCACCGAATCGTCGCATGGCACGTAGATCCGGCGATCGTGACTCAGCCATGCGTCGGCGAGCGGCGCCAGCCGGCTAGCGGCCTCGCCGTCGTCGGTGACGATGGGCTCGCCCGCCAGGTTGCCACTCGTCATCACGAGTACCCGCGGCCCCGGCGGGTCGCCGGCGAGTCCAAAGAGCAGCCGATGCACGGGCGTATAGGGAAGCATGATCCCGAGATCGGGCGAGTCCGGCGCGACGTCAGCAGCTAGCTTCACGGTCCCATCGGCGCGCCGCGGCAGCAACACCACGGGACGTCGCGGATCGGTCAGCAAGCGCCGCTCGGCGCCACTGAGCAGCGCGAGTTCGGCGGCGGATTCCGGATCGGCAACCATGATCGCGAACGGCTTGTCCCCGCGGTCCTTCCGCTTACGCAGCACGCTCACCGCCGTTTCATCCGCCGCATCGCAGGCGAGGTGATAGCCACCGAGTCCCTTGACGGCCACGATCGCGCCGCCAGACAACAGCCGCCGGGTCTGACTGATCGCGGCCAATCCGGTGACGTCCGGCTGACCTGGCTGACGCAGTGTGAGCGTTGGGCCACAGTCGGGGCAGGCGACCGTTTGAGCGTGGAATCTGCGGTCGGTAGGGTCGGCGTATTCCGCCGCACAGGCCGCGCACAGTGGCAACGTAGCCATGGTGGTCGCAGGTCGGTCGTACGGCAGGTCGGTCACGATGGTGAACCGTGGGCCGCAGTTGGTGCAACTGATGAACGGATGCCGGTAGCGTCGATCTTCTCGGTCGGCCAATTCGGCGAGACAGTCCTCGCAGGTGGCGATGTCTGGAGAGATCAGAGTCCGGCCGCTACCGGCTCGGGATTGTGTGATCGAGAAGCCGGTGCCGCCTTGGGTCGTGATCACCTCAACTGTGATCGCGTCAATCCGCGCCAAGGGCGGCGCATCAATCGGCAGCCGATGTCGGAACTCGGCAACCGCGGCGGTCGAGCCTTCGATCTCAATGGTTACTCCGCTGCTGTCGTTCCCGACCGATCCGGAGAGGCCGAACTTGCTAGCCAGCGCGTACACGAACGGGCGGAATCCCACACCTTGCACGACACCGGAGACGACCAGCCGGCGCCGAGCGCGATCATCAACCATGAGTAGCCACCATCAGCCGCCGCTTGGCGAGCATCGAGTTGGCCAGGGCGAGATGGCGCCCGCTGTAGCGGTCCAACATCTCGCGCTGATCGTTGTTGATCACATCGCAGACCCAGTCCCAGTGCAATGCAACTTGATCACCGGGCCGAATCTGGGCCGTCAGACCGACGCCATCAATCCCGGTTCGGACGCTCTCGGTAAGGAGCGGTCCGACCGTCATCCGATCGTCGCTCCAGGTCAGCGGCGCAGACTCCACTTGTGCTTGATCGTGCGCAACGCTCAGCACGACACCTGGTCTGATCCTGCACCGATCGAGCACTGTCATTGCCGGCGCAGTGCGCCGGGGATCGGCAAGCATCGACACCCATGGATAGATGCAGAACACTACGAAACTGTGGTGCGGCAGGGCGCCAGCGGCAAGGGCTTGGGCCAGGTCGGTGAAAAGCGGCCCACAGCGGCCGGCGAACGCAGCCGAGATGGTCGGGCGAATGCGGTCCGCGCTCACCTGATCAAGTACGGCACTACCCAGCCAGTACGCCTCCACAACCCGCGGATCGAGAATGTCAGGCGGACGGAGGAGATCAACGGCATCGGCAATCAGCTGCAGGTGTGGCAAGGCGCCATCGAAGTTCCGGGCCCGGGCTCGCAGTCCATGATCATCGCCGGCCACGCCGCTGCGGAAGAATCCGTCGGCGTCCTCTGGTCCGCAGTAGCCATAGTGGTTGGGCGGAAATGCGTAGCGGGCGAACAGCAACGGACCGCTGGCCCGGTCAATCATCCAGGGCCCGACCCATCAACTCCAGACCCTGGAGCGCTTGCTCCGCCCCGGCGGCATCGGTGCGCTCCACGGCAAAGCCCATGTGGATCAGCACCCAATCACCCGGGGCGAGGTCGTCTTGCTGATCAAGGTCGAGCATCCCGATGTTGATCTTGCGCTGCGCACCTGATACGTCGACCAGCGCCAGCTGTCCGCCATAGCCCTCGAGCCGCTGGATGACCTGACCGGGAATGCCGAGACACATCGCTGTTACACCCGCTCTCCGACGTTGTGTGGATCATCGATCAGCTGACTGACAAGTCGGCGTACGGCATCCGCGGCCGCTGGCACCGAGCTTTGCACCGCAGGGGTCAGACCGATTCCCTCGCCAAGCTCGGCGGGTCGGCAGCCCACCAGATAGGTCGGCGGGAGCTGCCCGCCGATGTCTGGCAATGTGGCCAGTACGGCGACCGGATCCATCCCGTGAGCGTCGAACTCCCCACCAGCCACATCATCCGGGCCGATCTCCAGGACCACCAGATCACCGGCTGCGCCGGATCCGGAGCGAGCATCGATCAACACTAAGGCGGCATAGCCCTCGAGCAGGTCGTACGCCAAGTGCATGCCGCGGATGCCATAGTCGACGAGCCGCGCCTGAGCAGGCAGCGGTCCTTCGCTGGCTAGGTAGCGGACGACTTCCGGTCCGAACCCGTCGTCGCTGAGGAAGATGTTGCCTACCCCCGCGACGAGGATCGTCGGCTTGTCGCCGGTGTGCTCGGGACGACTCACATCTTCCGCATCTCGACGTACCGCTTGGCATCGGGTATTGACCGAATGCCCACGAAAACTCCGATCGCGAATGCCAGGGCGGCCAACACGACGGCAATGATTCCAATGTTCTTCATCTGCTCTCACCTTCCTTCGTTGCAGAGCTCAGAGGGGGACCACTTCGTCAGGAGAGAAGTAGAGATAGCGGCCATACCAATCATGAAGATCGGCGGCGGGATCATCGATCAGCACCACGGCGACGTGCGTCTCGTCATCAAGATCACGATGGATCGCCGTGACACGTGCCAACTGATCGGCATAGAAGACGTCCTGGGCATCGGCGCGGCGTCGTGGGTTCAGCCGGACCACGCTCCCCTTACGGATCGTCGTACCCGAGATCATGACTTCACCGGTCTCGGGGTCGTGATCATTAAAGATCGCGAATGGGTCGGAGGCATCAGTCCACGAGGGTGGTGTCGGGTCCGGATCGCGGAATGTGCCATGCAGCCGCATCAGATCTTCGGGCGACATCGCATCGCAGCGATCGATGATCTCGGCAGCCTTTGGATCGGTCGCCCGCGCCTCTGCCTTTTCGGCGTCGGTCATCGTGAGCACCCGCAGCATAAGGATTTCGTCGATCTCGGTGGCGTCGAACAGCGACCCGGTGCTCTCACCGGCGATCTCGGGATAGTCGTAAAGGATGATCGGCGAACCGAGCACAGCGGATGCTTCACCAGGCTCGCCTGCCAGGACCGGCCAGCAGCGATGCTGGGTGCACTGCTGGGCAGCCTCTTGTGCATAGTCGGGCGGATCGATCACTGAGACGAACGCTACCTGCGGATCGTGAGACTCGATGATCATGTGCGTGCCGACCAGCGAACGACGTACCGAGTCGTCCTTGCCGGCCAGCCCGTCGACCGTCGCTTGGTTGTCGATGGACACGCTGAGCCGATACAGGCGGGCGACGGGCTCCAGGCGGGCAGCGACAGTCGCGGCCACGGCCCAGCGCTGCCGGACCAGCCGACCGGCCGCCTTCCCGTTCTGATCATGGACCGGCTCGATGCTCTCCGTTGCCTCGGCAGCCACAATCCAGGACGCTCC
>DASVEX010000148.1:0-2153 GCA_036380335.1 Propionibacteriaceae bacterium
AGCACCGCGACAAACGCTTCCTGGTTCTCATAGCCAGGTCCAGGTGGTGCGGCACCAACGGCAAGGAAGGTGACAGATGCGAGCGCGCCCAGCGCAAAGCCAACCCAGATCGCCCGCTTCGCCTGGCGCAGCCCGTAAACCTCGGCCAGGACGTCGCCGACGATGTAGGTCAGCGGGAAAAGAAAGGCGCCGCCATCGGTGAAAATCCCGCCACCGACGAAAGCAGGCAGCCCATCGACGACGGTGATCGTCTTGGTCGCGGCGATATTGGAGATCAGCAGCAGGCCACAGAAGACCGCCACGATTACGGCGTAGATGCCGCTTGGCGCAGTAGCAAACGACGCAGAAGCGCGCGCCTCCCGCGGCTGGGTTGCGGACAGGGTGGTCACGCGCAGCGATCCTACGGGGCCGGTTCTTGAGCGCTTCTCGCGCATGCCGACGCTCGAAGCGCGATTCTGGGCGCTTCTCGCGCATGCCCGGCGCTCGAAGCGCATGCCAACCGCCAGCGAGACATCTAGCTCATGGCAGGCTGGCGGTATGAGCGACTACCCGAACGAGATCCCCGATGAGTCTGAGCAGCTCGACCAGCTTCAGCAGGATGATTCCTTGATCGATCGTGGCGTGGACGATGTGCTGGACGAGGGCTATTCGCCAGCCGAACGCTACTCACCGCTGATTCGTGAAGGCGAGCACGAGACCCTGGACGAGCGGCTCCAGGAGGAGATTCCCGAGCCTGATCCGTACGCACCGGTAGATGAGGAAATCCTCGACGACGGTGAGGTAGGCGCGGAACGCGCCGGCCGGCTGGTCGATCCCAACGAAGGCATCGGGCCGGATGTGGATTCCGACCTCGTCGGTATCGATGTCGGCATCGACGGTGCCGCAGCAAGCGCAGAGGAGGCCGCCGTCCATATCGTTCCAGACGCGGAATGAGCTCCAGGTGAGTTGACGGGAGGGGAGCGCATTGGATGAGCACCGCCCAGACCCGCTGTATCCACCGATCGAGCCGTACGCCAACGGCATGCTGGACGTCGGCGACGGACAGCGGATCTATTGGGAAGAGTGTGGAAACCTCGCAGGCAAGCCTGTTGTCTTCTTGCACGGCGGGCCCGGCGGAGGCATCCAACCGATCGTTCGACGGCTGTTCGACCCGGCACGCTATCGCGTTGTGCTGTTCGATCAGCGCGGCTGCGGACACAGCCGCCCGCATGCCAGTGAACCCGCGGCCGATCTGAGTGCCAACACCACCTGGCATCTCGTCGCTGACATCGAGCGGCTCCGTAAGCACCGCGACATCGAACGATGGCAGGTCTTCGGTGGTTCGTGGGGGAGCGCGCTCGCATTGGCATACGCCGAAGATCACCCTGACCGCGTCACCGAGCTGGTGCTGCGCGGCATCTTCACGCTTCGACGGAGCGAGCTCGACTTCTATTACAACGGCGGGGCCGGGCAGCTGTTTCCGGAGCGCTACGAGATGTTCCTGGCTCCGCTGGGCGGTCGCTCCTTCACCGGGGACGCGATTTCCGCATACCACGACCTGCTGTTCGATCCTGATCCCGGAGTACACGGGCCAGCCGGCGTGGCATGGAGCACCTGGGAGGCTGCCACCATCACTTTGGAGCAGGATGACGGCCTGATCGCCGACTTCAGCGATCCGGCATTTGCCCTGGCTTTCGCGCGCATCGAGAACCACTACTTCTTCCACCGGGGCTGGTTCGCTGAAGGTCAGCTGATCGCCAACGTCGATCGATTGGCCGGAATTCCGGCGGTCATCATTCAAGGACGCTATGACGTCGCCACTCCCGCAGTCACCGCGTACGAGTTGTATCAGGGCTGGCCGGAAGCGGAATTCAGGATCGCACCGGTGGCTGGCCATGCATTCAGCGAACCCGGCATCCTCGAGGCGTTGGTCGCCGCCACCGATCGGTTTGCGCTCCACTCGGATGTAACTGCGCGTCACTAATCCGAAAATGATCCCAACCAGCTGATGCCTGGGTGCGGACGGGACCGTTAGGCGGCGGGTTCGAGGGTGACGCGGTAGCCGAGCGCTTCGAGTTGGCGGACGTGGTTGCTTCGTTTGGCGTGGGTGTTGACGTGTCGGTCGTAGTGGTCGGCGCCGAGGTCGTGGAACTGGGTGTCGGGGTCGGCGAGCA
>DASVEX010000149.1:0-9885 GCA_036380335.1 Propionibacteriaceae bacterium
GTCCAGCGGAATGCGAGGCGTCGGTCCGGCAGACAACACCGGAAAGTCACGGGTGAGGTATTGGCCGGGCGGCAGCTGGCGGCCGCTGTCCTGCCGCCGTCCCCGGAAGCCTCTGGTGATGATGTTCATCGGGCGACCTCCTTCATGGCCAGCTTGGCACACCTCGATGTGGCGCTGTGAGCCGAACCCCTGGTCGCCTATGCCGCGCAAATGGTCGCAGACAACATCAATTTCGGCGCATGCTGTGTTGTCCGCGACCACTTTCTTCACCTAGGCGACCCGATGAGTCCATGGAAGCCCTGCGGTCTAATGACCTATGGACGCAACGAATCTTTCTGATCTCTATGAGCTCCCGCCGCTCGACTGGTCTCAGATCCAAGCCGACCTGGACACGGGAATCACACAGGAACCGGACTCCGGTGGTCCCAACCGGTACACCTGTTGGTTGACCACGATCAATGCAGACGGCGGCCCACATGTCACCGCCGTTGGCGCCCTTTGGACTGACGGATTCTTCTGGTTCCAGACCGGTGAGGGCACTCGCAAGGGCCGGAACATTGCCCGTGATCCCCGATGCGCCCTCAGCGTCTCGACCCACGACTTCGATCTCGTCATCGAAGGCCGCGCGAGCAAGATCACCGATGGCGAAACCGTGGCAGCCATGGCGACGCGGTGGGCCGCTCTAGGTTGGCCTGCTCGCGTCGACGAGAGCGGCCAAGCTCTCACTGCCGAGTACAGCGCTCCATCGGCCGGGCCGCCGCCGTGGTCTGTTTATCGCCTCGATGCGGATCAGGCGACCGCCGTGGCGACTATCGCACCGGGCGGCGCAACCCGCTGGCGATTTTGACCTTGCCGTCGAAAGGGAGGAGCGATCCACGCTTATTCCGATCCAGTCGCGGTGTCGCGCCACTGCTGGAATCGCGCGACGTCATCGACGACCACCCCGTACGGCTGTAGTGCGATCATCTTTGCGTCGTCGGAGGCGTTCTTGCTGGTGTAGAGGAACACCTTGATGTTGGCCAGGCGGTAGCTCCGTGCGACATCGGCGGGGATAGTGAGTCTGGCGTGCACGGTTGGGGCGATCTTCTTGATCGTCGACACCGATGGCCAATTGCGGGTACCGACGATGATCAGCGCATAGCTGATCTTGTGGGTGGAGTCAGCGGCATCCAACTTCTTGATCTTGTTCAGTGCGTCGAGGTGGGAGGAGGTCGCCTGCAATTGAATTCTCGAGTTCTTGATTGCACTCCACAACTGCTCCGCCTGCGCATCGCTGATCGAGGAAACCTTGATCTCGAGGGCGACGGATTTTCCGACTGAATTGGCATAGCTGAGCAGGTCGACGACGCGCATCAGCTGTTGGCCAGCGATGTCAGTGCGACATCTATCGCGGATTTCCGACCACAGCCAAGACGAGACGGCGCCGGCGCAGTTCGTTACCCGGTCGAGTGTGGCGTCATGCAAGATGACCATGGTCCCCAGACTGTCGGCGTCGGGACCATCCTTAGTCCAGCGAACGTCCGCATCCAGGATGTCGGCGCGATTCCGAACCGCGTACTTGTACGCCGGCAGTGTGCCTTCTCCGAACTTTGACGTGCTCGCCCCACGGTGCGCCACCGTGACTTCGTCCATGGATTGGGCGTACGCGATCGGCGTTGTGAGCACGACGGCGATTCCGCCGGCGAGGGCAGCACGTAATGCACGCACGCGATTTCTCATGGCTCTCCTCGCAGGGGGAAGTGGGGAAGTCGATCAAGCTGCGAGCGTCGGCATCGCGCGAGCAGCTCCAAAAACGTGAGAGCGAGCGCGCCAACCTAACTAAATGGCGGCAAGGCAGCGCAAACCGACACGCCGTGATCGATCAGACGAGAAGTTCCCGCTGCCGAGTTCGGCCTACCGTGCGGCCCAGAAAGATGCGACTTTCAGCACCGTCGGTTACAGAGCAGCCGACCGAAGCCCCTCATCTCGGAGGAAATCAGCGAAGGCGCCGGTCAAGTCGAGCCCCGTCAGGCCTTCGAGAAAGAGGAACTGACCCTGGGGATTCAGCTCAAGCCAGACAGAATCGCCAGCTGGCGTGATCTTGAGATCGGCGACACCCATCCGCAGTCCGAGTCGCTCCAGGACGTCTGAGAGCTGGCGTTCGACGGCGGCCTCGAGCCGCACCGGAAACATGGGAGTATCAAGATCAAGTCTCCAGTCCAACCGCTCGGTCTCGATCTGCACTGCATAGCTACGCCGTCCGCAGCAGAGCACCCGCAGGTGGCGATGGCCGGGGACATATTCCTGGAAGATCGTCGGGCACATGCGGAGCGCATCGTCATCGCTGAGGTGGTCGTCGGTCACCCGGAGGCTGAACAGCTGGCTACGAGGGGTGCCATGGACCGTTTTGATCACCGCTGGACTTGGTAGCGCTGCACAGAAGGCGCGGATGGCCGGTGGATCTTGGCTGATGAGCGTCTGCGGTACCACGAAACCAGCGGCCTGCGCCGCTCGAAGTTGAACGAGTTTGTTCTCGGCGCGGCGCGTTGCTTCTGGTGTGCTTACCCACGTGCCGTGAAAGCTGGTCAGCAGTCCACCCAGCAGCGTCGTGCTGCAGCTGCGGTGTACCACCTCGACCTGAGCTGGATCGGCCAGTGGAGGGATATCTCGCTGCGGATGGTTCCAGCGCCGGAACCAGATGACGTCCAGGCTGGCTGCATCGAGCAGCTCACCATCTCGGCCCGAGACGGTGAAGCTGGGCTCGTCCACCGGGGCGTGCCAACTGAGCGCATCAGGATGATCAGCCAGCCGGTCGGCCTCGATGATTGCGCAGCGGGTCTCCGGCATGCTCCGCAATCGATCTTGGATCACCAGGGCATGCAGATCGTCCGCGAAGGTGACGATGGCAATGGAGCAGGGGCGCTGGCGTGACTCCAGCGCGCTCACTCCGATTCGTAGTCGGAGTCGTCCATGCACTCATTGGGCGAGGTCGCCGACAGCGTCCCCGAATTCGCGGCCTTCGCTCCGAACCGCGCTGCCCTAAGTCCGACGTGCTCTTGCATGATCTGCTCCCACTCCGCGAGCCGGTCGGGTCCGACTCGGGAGAAGGATGAGGGCTGGAACATGAAGATCGCAGGCGGCCGAGGTTGCTCGGGCAGCTCGTCAGAATCCGGAGGATATGCGTCAAGATCGAGATCATCGGCGAAGTTGTCGCTGTCATCGGCGCAAATCTGCCCGGAGGGACCGGAATCTGACCAGGTGCCCCCGCGAAGCACGGTGAGCTCGTCGAACGGCATCTCGTCCGCCTTCAGCCCGAAGTGGGTCAGCATTGTCTGTTCCCACTCGGCCAGCCGAGCTGGCGTCACCCTTCGGAAGGTGTGGGGCTGGAAGAGGAAGATCGCCGGCGGTCGGCCGGTGCCAACAGGCTGCTCGGAGGACTCGTCCGGGACGTACTCAGTCATGATCAACTCCGTCTGCGGGCAGCTGCCCGCCTGGCACCGGACTTTACCGAGGGCGCCGACCTAAATGCCAGACTCTGGCCCTTCGAGCGAGCTGAGGTCTTCGGGAACGTCGACCGCGTACGGCTGTAGCTTGGCCAGGTCGATCACCTCCAGCGCCCGGGCGTTGGTTGCGGCCAGCACCACGGGGGGAGCGACTCCGGCGTCGTGGGCCTGAGCCCAGCGTTCGGCAATGACACACCACCGGTCGCCCGGTCGTAGGCCGGGAAAGCCGTACTCCGGCACCGGTGTGATCAAGTCGTTGCCGACACTGCGCTGATGATCAAGAAATTCAGCGGTCAGCACGGCGCACACCAGGTGGAAAGCGTGCGCTGGACCCGAGGTGCAGCAGCCGTCGCGATAGAAGCCCGTAAGCGGATCCGTGCCGCAGGGCTGTAGCTCGGCACCGAAGACATTGGTTTCACCGTCCACAGCCCTAGTGTGGCCAAGTGCCGCGTGCGATCATCTCTTGTCCGACGCCGACACGTTGGAAATGTCCCTTTACGGCAGGCTGCGCTGCGGTGTGGTCGCTCCCTTCGCAATGACGCGGTTGATCCAGTCGTAGACCGCGGCCTCCCAGACCCGCTGCCCGACACCACCGCAATGCCCGCCGGCGCCGCTGTCGGCAGTTAGTCGGATGAGGGTGGCCGGACCTGAGACGGCATCGACCAAAGCCTGGCCGCCTCCGCCTACAAAATCGCCCTCGCACTCGATCACCAGGGTTGGGCAGGTGATCTGCGAAGCCCGATCCAGCATGGTGTAGCGGCGCATCTCATCGATGTAGTCAGTCACCTGGCTGATTCCGTGCGCGGCCATCCGGGCCCCGAAGAACTCCGCCCGATTCCGACTGAGTCGCATCTGCAGTGCCGCAACCGGACCGACGAGGCGGCTCGCCCACCCACTGGGTAGCCGGGCGGCCAGGTCCGGTTGCGCGGGATCGCATACCAGAGCAGAGATTCGATGCTCGGCGGTTGCGGCCCGCGGCGCCAGATAGCCGGCAAACGACCGGCCGACCAAGATCAAGTTGTCGGGGTCGACATCCGGCCGCTCAATCACCCAGTCAATGGCCGGCGTGAGCACGTACTCAAATTCACGACGAAACACCAGACCCTGCTCATACAGAGCCGCGCCCTGGCCAGGTCCTTCGAACATGAAGGCGTTGTAACCGCGCTGCATCGCCCCAGGCACAGCTGACCACCCGGATTCGGCCGTCGAGTCGTAGCCGCACGGCAGGAGCAGCGTCGGACGCGGCTCGCCCGATGCCTCGGGAGCGAAGTAGTACCCCTTCAGGTGTGTGTTCGAGTAGGGAATCGCGGCAGTCTCAACCGGATGATTCAGCAGCGCCATCGCCGACTGGAAGTTCTCCACGTGGGCGTGGTATGCCGCTAGCAGCCGCGGGTCACGAAGGTCATGGCGCAGAAAGAAGTAGCTCTGCCGGTGATACTCACGAGCCCGCAGATATGCGCCACGCGCGCTGTCCCGCTGTCCCGATCGCGCCAAGTCATCAGCCTGGCTGGTGACGGCACGCGCACGCTCTGACCACGCTTTGTACCAGCGGTCCGGCGTCGGCCGATGAATCCGACGGGCTACGGCGAACGCCTCGCCAAGATCAGCTGCGTCGGCGTACGCAGCTGCCAGTGTCCTCTCCAGCTGCCCGTCGTAAAACTCGTCGGAGAACAATCGCAACGCTGTAGCCACTGTGGTCTCCTTAAGAAATTCCTGGTCCAGGAGTTAAGGACTATTCTGGGCCGCTTGAGCAGGAAGTGACATGCCCTCAATTCGGTAGCACCGGAGCTGCGAGCGCATTCACTCGGTCGGGTGATGCTCAATGAATGCTGACTGTGCGACCCTTCGACGGTGGAAATGCCCAACCCGACGAAGCGGCCTGAAACGCCGCGTCCAACGCCTGAACAGCGTGCGGCATTGGGGAAAGCGGCTCGTGCTAAGGCGCCCTTGGAGTCACACGCCGATTTCAGACCTGCGAAGTCTCGTGACCCGGTCGGATTGCTACTCAGCCAGGCTAAGACCCGGGTACCCGAACTTGTGCCGATTCGCCATGGTCGGATGCTGGTATCTCCATTCGCGTTCTACCGAGGCGCGGCGCTGATCATGGCCGCCGATCTGAGTAGCACGGCGACATCGGGCTTGCAAACGCAGCTGTGCGGGGATGCCCATCTGTCCAACTTTGGCGCGTACGCCTCCCCCGAGCGTCGCCTGGTGTTCGACATCAATGACTTCGACGAGACGCTGGCCGGCCCATTCGAATGGGACGTCAAGCGATTGGCCGCCAGTATGGTCATCGCCGCTCAAGACAACGGATTCAGCAAAAAACAATGCCAAAAGGCAGCCTTGGCTGCCGTTGAGACCTATCGAACGGCAATGCGAGACTTCGCCTCGCAGTCGATCCTCACCGTCTGGTACGCGCACCTCAACATCGAAAATGCGCTGGCCGATTACAAGGCCACCCTCAGCCGACGCAAGTTGAAGCAGAGCAAGTCGGCACTCAAAAAGACGGAGGCTCGGCTTGCCAAGGCGCGTACCCGCGACAGCTTGCAGGCGATCGGAAAGCTCACCAGCGTCATGGATGGAAAGCGGCAGATCAGGAGTGATCCACCACTGATCGTGCGACTTGATGACATGAAAGATCTTGATCCCGAGGTGATGCGCGCGCGGCTCGGGACTCTCATGAAGACCTATCGCAAGACGCTCCCTTCAGATCGACAGCACCTTCTTGATCACTTCACGATCACTGACATTGGGCACAAGGTGGTCGGAGTCGGCAGCGTCGGGACGCGGGCATGGATCCTGCTCCTCGAGGCCGGGATTGACAAGGAAGCCCTGGTGATGCAGGCGAAACAGGCTGGACCATCGGCCCTTTCCGGCTTCGCGGGCGAATCGCAATACCGCAATGATGGACAACGCGTGGTCGCCGGCCAGCACCTCATGCAGGCATCGAGCGACATTTTTCTCGGCTGGTTTCGCGCTCGGCCGATGGGCGCGCGATATCAGGACTATTACGTACGGCAGCTACGTGACTGGAAAATGTCCGCCGTGATCGAAGAGATGAGGCCGCAAAGCATGCAGGTATATGCCCGGCTTTGTGGTTGGACCCTTGCTCGGGCGCATGCCCGATCTGGTGACCGAATCGCCATTTCGGAGTATTTGGGTAACTCGAACACGTTCGACACTGCAGTGACCGACTTCGCCGAGACGTACGCAGATCAGAACGAACGCGATCATGCCGCACTTGCAGCCGCTGTGGCCGACGGACGAGTCGAGGCACAGTCCGGCGTGTGACCGCCGGAAGGCTGTTGCGTTAGCTACCTTCGTGTTTGTCGCCGCCAGCAGCCCAGGATCAGGTGCGAAGTTCGAGCCTCAGGTCGCTGGCTTTGTCGAGGATCCGGCGCAGTGTGAAGAAGAGTCCGGGCTCCGTACGCCGCCGAAGTTTGGAGATTTGGTCCGCTGACAGCGCGATGTTCGTACGGGACCGGCCATCGACCTTTGTCGGTAGCAACGAATCCAGCTGCGCTGTAGTAATCACTCCAGCGGACAGACCGGTAGGAGCATTGATCAAGGTTCGAACGCGACGACCGGCGTACAGGTTCGCAGCTGCTATGCCTTGCTCACTGGAGGCGAGCACCGACTTCTGGGCTGCCTGAGTGATCCATAGCGGTGCGGATTGATCTGCGAGCACCTGAGCGGTGATCTGTTGGCCCGCCTCCGGTCGTCCGATTCGCCTGGCTGACGTGGCCATCTGCTTGATGCGATCTGGCTCGGCCAACAGACGATCGATCTTGTAACCCACCGTCGTCTGGTAATTGCAGCGCACCGCAGCGCCTTCCTCGAGGAGGAAGTCGCTGTTCCGCACTTCCTGGCCCGGGATCGGGTGGATCAGAACCATCGGCAAACCCGCGGCCATGCACTCCGAAGAGGACAATCCGCCCGGCTTCCCGATGAACAGGGTCGCTGCCCGCATCAGATCGGCCATCTCGTTGGTGTAGCCCAGGACGCGGTATCGGTCGCGTTGGAAGGCGGTCAGGCCCTCGATCTGGCTTTTGAGCTGGTCGTTGCGCCCGCACACCACCACGGCCTGGAAGTCGTTGGTCATTCGCATCGTCTGTTGCACGATCGTCTGGGTGTACGCGCCGCCGGCAGCGCCGGCCGAGATCAACAGGATTGGCCAATCTGGCCGAAGGTCGTAGCCGCGCAGGACTGCTTCCCGATCAACCGCATCGGCCAGGCCCGGCCGAACTGGAATTCCGGAAACCGTGATTCGATCCGCTGGTACCCCAATGGCAGACATGTACGCCTTGGTTTCGTCGCGCGCTACGAAGAAGTGGTGGAATGGGCTCGTCAACCACAGTCCCTGGAAGTCGTAGTCCGTTGTGACCACTGCCAGTCTTGCCTCGAGTGCGCCACGGGTCAGCATCAGCGACACCAATCGGGTCGGCAGAAAATGCGTACATACCACGATGGTGGGGCGAAAGGCTTTGATGGCCCTGCTGCTTGCCGTGTTGTTGATGCGATCCCACATCGAGGTCCATTTAGCCAATTTGAATGGTGGATCATTCGCGTCATAACCCCAGCCGACTAGCCAAGGCGCTGCTTCGACAAGGGCAAAGTAACCGTCGTCGTAAAGGGTCCGGTAAACCTCGTTGGTCGCCTCGAGGATGTCCAGTTTCTGTACTTCATCGACGTTCTCGGCGGCTCGAAAAGACGACTCGAGGACGCCGGCGGCGATGTTATGGCCCGAGCCAATGCCGGCCGCAAGGATGAGGACCCGTTCACCCATGACCTGACACTAGGGGAAAAGAGTCACCACGAACACCGGCAGGTGTTCGCTGTCGGTTCGGAGTGGGTTGCCGCAAGCTAAGCGTGGTGGGGCCGAGACGTCGATCTTGCGGTCGCCGTACAGTAGCCGCAGGAGTGTGCCAGCAGGAGTGTCAATGCACGAGCTTGCCATCACCCAAAGCGTGGTCGACATGGTCGTCGAGCGGACGGCTGGCCGGCGGGTCGGCCGGGTGCGACTGGATGTCGGCGCATTGTCGGGCGTTGTGCCCGACGCGATGCAGTTCTGTTACGAACTCATCGTCAGCGGTACGCCCTTGGAGGGTTCGACACTCGTGATCGAACAGACGCGCGGGGCTGCACACTGCCGATCATGCGGCCAGGATTTTGCACTCGACAGCCTCATCCTGCTGTGCGACTGCGGGAGCGCTGAGGTTGAGCTGATCGCAGGCCGTGAGCTCCGGGTTCTCTCGGTCGAACTGGAGGTGGAGTCATGTGCCTGACCTGTGGTTGCGGCAACAATGATGACGTCAAGGTACTGACCCTGGATGCCCATGATCATTCGCATCATGATCATGACCACGAGCACCATGACCACGAGCATCACGACCATGATCACAGCCATCAGCTGGCAGATGCGGTCCAGCGGCCGACTCCGAGCGCCGAGAATCTGATCATCGGCGAGGCGATCCTGGCCAAGAACGATCACCTCGCACAGCACAACCGCGAGTGGTTTACCGAGCGCAGCATTACCGCACTCAATCTGATGAGTTCTCCTGGCTCTGGTAAGACCTCACTTCTCGAGCGCACCATTGCCGAGCTCGGTGACACGCGTCCCGTGTGCGTCATCGAGGGCGACCAGGAAACGACGTTCGACGCAGAACGCATTCGGCGCGCCGGTGCCCATGCCGTTCAAGTGAACACCGGTGCCGGTTGCCATCTCGACGCTCCCATGGTTCAGTCGGCCGTCCAGGCGTTGGACCCCAAGCCAGGATCGTGGCTCTTCATTGAAAACGTCGGCAATCTGGTGTGCCCTGCGCTCTTCGATGTTGGCGAGCACGCCAAGGTGGTGATCATTTCGGTTACCGAGGGTCAGGACAAGCCGCTGAAGTACCCGCACATGTTCGCAGTGGCCGACCTGGTGATCGTCAATAAGACTGATCTGCTGCCCTATGTCGACTTCGATGTTGAAATATTTGCTGGCTACGCCCATAGCCTCAACCGGACGGCCGAAATCATGCCCCTGTCGGTCAAGTCAGGCGACGGTCTCGATGCCTGGTATGCCTGGCTGCGTAGCGCGGCGCCGACAGTGACCTAAGAATTGCTTGACGTAATTCGGGACCGAATGTTAAGAACAGGGAAGCTGCACAAGTAGGCCGATCGTCGGTCCCAGCAGCATGGATCGGTGCAGATCCAGGTCGGGAAAGGTGGCATCGATGCCGACGCCCGCCGCCATAAAGGCAGAAGAAACGCTCATCCACGTCTTGTGGATCAACGCCGGCCTCAGCTGCGACGGGGACTCCGTCGCGCTGACTGCGGCGACGCAGCCGAGTATCGAGGAGATCGCACTCGGTGCGCTTCCCGGACTTCCGCAGATCGCGGTCCATTGGCCGTTGATCGA
>DASVEX010000150.1:0-3758 GCA_036380335.1 Propionibacteriaceae bacterium
GCGTGCGGCGTACCGATAGACGCGGCCGTAGTACAAGACGTTCTCGGTGAACGCGAAGGCGGCTCCGGACAGGCCAGCCAATACGATCCCGCTGAGTCGGCTGACCCACTGGTAGCGCATCAAGATCGCCAGCCAGAACAAAACCGTGGCTTTGGATGCTTCCTCCACGAATGGCGCGACATAGATGGCGGCGCGGGCGGCTGTCGCGGGATCACCGTCCCCGATGATGCTGAGATGCCCGGCCGCCCAGCTGTTGATCACCGCCGAGACGTAGGTCGCGACGCACGCGCCCCAGCCGAAGGTCATCAGCCAGACCCAGAAGCGTTGTGGCCGGAATCGGTCGGCCCACAAGAACAGCAGGGACAGTGGGATCGCCGTCACTGCGGCGTACTTCAACGCGATCGGGATTGCCTCAGTGCCCAATCCGGGAAGGATGCCACCCGGTACCTCGCGGTCGGGCACGACCTTCTGGTAGAGCAACACCAGCATGGTGACGTACACCAAGATCATCACGACGGTGAGCCAGAAGAACTTGCTCTTCAGCAGCCTCTTCGGCAGTGGCTCCTTGAGATCCGGGTCCCGCGGAATCCCGTTGCGTCGTAGCGCGCGGGCCAGCCCGTCTCGCGCCCTGCCCCGCGAGGGCGCTGCAGCGGTGACTGACATGGCACCAAGGATAGGTGGGGACGGTGGCGGCTGATTCACGCCGACTTGTCAGCGTCGGCGACTGTTATAGCAATCACCGACCCTGACAAGTTGGTGTAGGGCGGCGCGCGGCTAGTGCTTGGCGAACCAGGAGATGAAGGGCTGCACCGGGATGAGGAACTCACTCGGTCGCTCTTCGTGGCCGTCATGAGTGCAGTTCATCGTCGCAAACGTGGCGTTGGGGATGCGGCGACTCAGCTCCTCAACTCGGCTCTGCCGAAGACTGCTATCAGCTGCACCGAGCACCAGCGTGTTGGCTTGGATTTTTGATGCGAGTTCCCACCAGTCCGGTGGCGGCGCGTTTCGCCAGCGATTCACCGCGATCACTGCCCGCCAGTCGTAGCTGGCGCTCGGGTCCCGTCGTTGCGGGATCGGCTGCGGCGGATTGGCCGGATCGGGCGGCGGCATTTCCTCCAGCACTAGGAGCCGAATGAGCTCGGGGCGGGTGGCCGCCAGCTCGTACGCGGTGAGTGCACCCATCGAATGCCCTATGACGATCGCCGCGAGAATGCCAAGCTGCTCCATCAACTTCACGACGTCATCACGCATCAGCTCGAAGGAATAGTCGCGCATCCACTGACTGCCGCCGTGTCCGCGGGCGTCGGGTGCCACCACCCTGAAGTTTTCGGCGAGCACGGGCGCGACGTTTTGCCAGCTCCGGCCGGACACAGTGAGACCGTGCAGAAGCAGGACGACCGCACCGTCCGGCCGGCCCCACTCCCGATAATTCACGGTTGGCCCGCCGGGCAGGCTCACGGTCGCCATTCCCGAAGGCTATCGGCTTCGTGCACGAGAAGTCAGGCGTCAAGATGCGCGAGGCGAGGCCATTGCTGCGTCCAGCCCCCTTGTGGGGCGTCGCAGATCCAGATCTTCCGACCTCTCTCATCGTTGTCAGCGTCCACGTTGTTGTCGATCACTACGGAGGCTTGGCAATGAGTGAAGTTGGTGGCCGGATCATCGAAGCCGATAACGATCACCGGTCCCGCGCCTTCAGGTGGCGGTCCCCACTCGGCGAAGGCGTTGTGGCCGCTGAACACCGGACTTGGGAAGCCGTACCACTCGAGAGCGCCCGACTCCCCGTAGTTCCGGGTGAAGACCACCGCACGGGCCCGCTGATCGGTCGGCAGCGAGTCAAGCGTGGCGCGTACCAGGCCGACGTACTCTGGCCAGCCGATCGTCTCCAATTGATCGGAATCCATGGCCGGGTAGAACGATGCCGCGTATGTACGGGCCGGCAGGACCGGCACGAAAGCAGGCCAGGCGAATGCTGCCGATAGGGCGAGTACGACACCGGCCACGATGAGCCGGCGATGAGACCAGCGCGCGGCCAAGGCTGTGCAGCCGGCAGCGACCAGCGGGACGATTGCTCCCGCCAGGTAGTAACCCTTCCCGGCCGCAAGGACAAAGACAGCAGTCGACACCAAGAAGGCGACGCCGATCGGGCGAAATCTTGTCCACACCGGGTCGCGAAACAGCTGGACGAGCCCGTACAGCCAGACGACGGCGATCACCGGGGAGAACATGGCGAGCGCCTGACCAAGCAGCCCCAACCGACCGGCGAGGCCGCCAAACTCGTCGGCAATGTCGGCACCAAGAGCCAGCGCCGGCCAGCCGTTCTGAAACTGCCAGATGAGGTTCGGCAGCCATAACAGCAGAGCGATCAATCCACCGATCCAGGGGTACGCGGTGCGCAGCTGCCACCGAGTGTCCCGCACCAGCAAGACACCGACGAGGATCGCGAAGAGCAGCAGCACAACTGCGGTCTTGTTGTTCAAGCCGATGCCGGCCAGTAGACCAGCAAGAAGCCACAGCGGTGGTCGGTCGTCGCGCAGCGCGTGCCCGACCACCAGAAGCACAGCAGTCCACGCCAGCGTGTCAAAGCTGGCGGTGCTGAGCCGATGGGCCAGTGTCACGGTGATCACCGATGCGGCGATCGTGCTGGCGGTGAGCAGCTGCGCGCCCCGACCGCCGCCAAGTAAGCGCGCAAAGGCAGCGCCGCAGACCACAAGCAAAGTCATCGCCATCAGGCTCGGCAGCCTGAGCACGAGCAGATTGTGCGGCGCCAGCTCCGTAGCGAGCCGGGCGAGCAGTGGCGTAAACGACGGCTGATCCGGATAACCCCAGGCCAGGCGTCGGCCGGCTGAAACGAAGTACAGCTCGTCGCGGTGCGGGCCGTAACGGTTGACCATGATCAGCAAGAGGACGGCGAGGCCAGCCGCGACCGCCCCGACCTCCCACACTGCAAACTTGGCACGCTCAGTCTGCTGCACCTAGTTATCTTCTCCGAGTTGGGCACGTCGTCACCCAGACTCTGCCAACGATCCTCCCCGATCCACTACGTCGTCCAAGATCCGCCAGCGACCCTCTTCCAGTGCCGTCTCCTCAGTTCCCGATGAGGTGAGCGGCGAGGTCGGCGGGTTGCAGAACACCTCAACCAATCTCGGTGCCTCGCTCGGCGGGTGAGCTTGGCAGTGCTGGCCGTCCTGGCCACGATCGCGATCTTCATGACGCGCCTGCTGCCCAATACGCCGGCCGTCGCGATCATGGCCCTGCCACGGACTGACTTGACCTCCCGATCACAGATGTCGAGTCACAGTTGATCAAGAAGCGAGGAGGGACTCACGCTCCTGGCGCCGGCTGCTTTGACGCGGTCCCGCAGCACCCGGTCCGCAGTTGCGACGGTAACCTCACGTCCGTCACCGATCTCGACCTCCGCGATGACGGCCTCGACGATCGCGTCATCGCCCGACCCCGGGGCGTGGACGGTCCGCAGGCGTCCATCCTGCCCGGCCGGTATGCCCTGCCTCGCTTTGCCCTCCAAAATTAGGACGATCTCGTCATAAGGCAGCACAGCGGCCAACAGCTGTTCATGCAGCCGGCGGGCTGCCCCGGCGCGATCACGCCACCAGCCGTCCGGGCGACTACCCACGACATTCGCACCGTCGACAATCAGGACCTGCACTCGGACAGCGTAGGTGAGTCCAGCCTTTCGCTCAGCTGATCAACGGGATGGTCATATACGTCGATGCGGCGCACAATCAATGGATGCGGCTGAT
>DASVEX010000151.1:0-5818 GCA_036380335.1 Propionibacteriaceae bacterium
CGCCTTCACGAGCCCGCCGGCTTTCGATTCGGCGTCCATCGTCATTGTCCGGATCAGCAACGTAGTGTTCGCAGCGCTGGCGCTGACAGCCGTCTTGATTGCAGCTCGGCGCATAGCCGCAAGGGCGACCGATCCGCTCGCTCCATGGCCAGCGGCCCACGAAGGAAGAAACGAACGTACTAGCCCATGAAGGATGCTTCGCGGGCCGGTTAAGTCCCCTACCCTCATCACATGAGTTCGGAAGTCAGCGTCACAGCACAACCGGCCTTGCCTCGCGGGCTAATCATCTTGCTTGGACTCGCGGCCGCTCTGGGCGCCGCTCTTGGTATGAGGGAATTCTCGAACATTCTCGGTCCGGTGTTCTTGGCATTAGTGCTCTCGATCACCGTCCACCCGGTGCGGCGCATCGCCGATCGCCACCGTTGGCCCGCTTGGGTCGGTATCATCCTGAGTTTGCTTGCTGTGTACGCGATCGTCGCCGGGCTTTTCTTCATTCTGATCATCTCAGGCATCCAGTTCGCAGCGCTTCTGCAGGATTATGCGCCCCAATTCCAGGCTCTGCTGGGGCAGGCCACCGCACTTCTGGAGTCGCTCGGGATTAGCCAGGAGCAGCTGCAGAAAATGGTCAACGAGCTGAGCCCGGGCAGGCTGGTTGGGCTTGCGAGCAGCGTGCTCGGCGGCATCGCCGGCGTATTGAGTGACGCGGTCTTTCTGATCGTGCTGCTGTTCTTCACGGTTGCCGATGCGGGATCTTTTGCCTCAAAGCTGGAAGGCATCATGCCGCGTGGAAGGCGGCTCGCCCAGGCATTTGGGCAGTTTGCGCATGGCTCACGCCAATATTTGGCGGTAGCAACCATCTTCGGAGCGATCGTTGCAACGTGCGACGTCGTAGCGCTGTGGATTCTCGATATCCGCTACGCATGGCTATGGGGCCTGCTGGCATTTATCACCAACTACATTCCCAACGTCGGTTTCATTATTGGCCTGGTGCCGCCGACAATCATCGCTCTGCTCGATCAAGATGTCGTGACCGCCATTATCGTCGTCATAGTCTATTCCGTGCTGAATTTCGTTATTCAGACCATCATCCAACCGCGGGTCGTCGGGAACACCGTTGGGCTGTCCGCCACACTGAGTTTTCTGTCCTTGATCATCTGGGCGACAATTCTCGGTGCTTCCGGAGCCTTTCTTGCTATTCCGCTCAGCCTGTTTGTCAAATCTTTGTTCGTCGACGTTGACCCCGAGCACGACTGGGTGGTGCCTTTGTTGTCCAGTGGGAGCCCGAACGACAAGCCAGCGGCCCCATCACCTGACGCTGCCGCCGAGCCGGAGTCGGGTAAGCCAACTGAAGCTGCTGGTGACGAGCTAGAGCCTGCGAAACCAACCGAAGCGGAAGCGCCGTAGCACCTCTCGCGCAACTGCTGAAGAGTTCCAGTCTCATGGCCCGTAGGGTGCAACTTGACAGCCGTTTCCGCGCTGGGTCGTTTCGCGGGCGGCAGCAGGCCGAGCGAGGGCTCAGTCGTCACGCCGCTCCGCATGCCGACGTCGAGCAGCTGCTTGGCGACGAACCTCGTGAGTCGCTGCCAGGAACGCCGGGGCGGCGCGTGCGAAATATTCGAAAAGGATCGCAACCTCTTCGGGGCTGTAACTGCTAAGGACCTCCCCTAGGAGCCGCCGAGCCGGCTCGACAATGGTGTCGACGTCCAGGTTGAGCTCGGGCACCAGCTCGACAGTGACACGTCGGCGATCAGCGTGAGCACGAATGCGCCGTACGTGGCCGGCACTCTCCAGCCGATCGATCAAGCGGGTTGTTGCGCCGGTGGTGAGCCCAGTGCGGTGCGCCAACTCCCCGGGAGAAAGCGGCCCGGCGAGCCCGAGCACACTGAGGGTGTACCAATCGGTGGTGTGCAGCCCTGCAGCCTCTGCCGCCGATTGGACGTACGCCGCGACCGCATCGAGATAGCGCCGATAGATCTCGTGCGCATGGGGAGGCATGTTCTCGGCCATTGGGCAGCCCTCTGGAATAATCTGCACATGTGCAGTAACTTTACAGATGCAGATAAATCCTAGCAGCCGGCACACCGCCCAGGCTGCAAGAGGCAAGGACCAAATCGATGACCACTGATGATCATGACCGAGTCGCGGACAACCAGCACATCACCGAGCTGCTCGACGCGCTGGTCACCGCGTGGGGAGACGGAGACGCCAGCGCGTACGGCTCGCTGTTCGCTGAGGACGCCTCATACATCACGTTCGTCGGGACTGTATACCAAGGCCGGACCGACATCGTGCGCAGTCACCAGGCGCTGTTCGCCAAGCTCCTGAACGGGACCCGGCTCAGCTACGAAGAGATCGATCGTCGGTACTACGGGCCGGACACCGCGGTGGTGACGACTCGTGGCGACACGATCAAGGGCAAGGCCAAGACGTTGACGAAGGTGCAGACTTACACGCTCGTACGGTGTGACGACGGCGGCTGGCAGGTCGCGGCTTTTCACAACACCGCACGCCAATCGATCAAGGAGCGGATGTCTTTCCGCTTGGCGCCCGAGACGATGCCGGCGGCCTACCGCCGGACCTAGTGTCCTGACTAGAGAATGCCGAGCCGCTCGGCGCGTAGCACCGCTTCACGGCGGGTCTGAACGCCCAGCTTGCGGTACGTCGAGCGCAGGTGGGTTTTCAAGGTGTTCCTGGAAATGAACAGGGCCGAGCAGAGCTCGCGTTGATCAAGTGGAGTCGGCAGATATTGCAGGATCTCGAGCTCCCGTACCGAGAGGGGATCGGGCAGCTGACCGCCGTACGCCGGCTGCTGGCGCAAATAGGAGAGAAGCTCGATCACCTGCTCACTGCGGGAGGTGATACGCCGACGCTCGGCTTCCAGCACCGGGGTAATCGCCGCAGCGATCTCGACGTACGGGCGACGCCACCCGTGTGCCTCCGTGCTGTGCAAGGCAAGCCGCAGATAATGCGAGGCGCGCTCCGGCATCTCGGCCCGCAGTGCAAGACTCGCAGCGCCCAGCAGGACTCGCACCCGTAAAGCCTCAGAACGGCCGCGAAGTAGCGCCGACTCGAGTGGCAGATTGCTGATCAACCATTCCGGATCCATCTCGAGGACCCCGGCTCGAGGATGCAAGGCGGCCCGCTGCATCACCCATGCCCAGTGATACGACTGGTTGCGCGCGCCATCGTGGACACCGTCCGATGGATCAAGTATCAGGTCGAGCGCTCGCGAGAATTCACCGGATTCCACGTATGTCTCGATACGAGTAATCGTCCACAAGGATCTGATCGCCGACCAGAGCTGCACCTGGGGATGCGCCGCAACAAGATCATCGAGCAGGAAGGCGCTGCCGAGGCAATCACTGTCCCGGGTGAGTCGGAGTCGCGCATCAGTGATCGCTGTCAGCGCCTTACTGATCGGTTGCGGAAAGGCTGACCTGACGTGTCTGTCCGCTCCATGATCAGGTGGCGCCGCGCCGTGCTCGCCGGTCTCCATCTCGAGCCATTGCCACGCCAAGGACGTCGTTCCCGAGTGATCAAGGATGCCTCGAGCGCCCTCCCGATCGAGCATCGCTGCGGCTCGATTGAGATGCTGCCGGGCCGATCGAAGATCACCAGCGGCAATTGCCACCCAGGCCTGAATCTCAAGATCACCGAGCTGCACGGCGGGGTAGGAGTCGGTGCTCGAGCTGTGCGATTCGCTCAGCATGGCGTCGACTGTGCTGCTATCGGCACCATCGACGAACAGACAGACTGCGTGCACCTGCTGCCAGGTGGTCCGGAGCCCTCGCAACGCTGCTCCCGAGCCATGTGTCACCTCGCCACCGGCACCGGCCTCCAGCAGGGACGCCGCCGTCCGGGTGTCCCCTCGCTCTGCGGCCAACCAGGCATTGACGAATGTGATCACCTGAGTCTCCAGCCGAGTCGCGGCCGGATATTCCCGCGCTACGATCGCGGCCGCGGCAGCCAGAGCTTCCCGCCGAGCCCCGGTTCCCACCATCAGCAGTATCGATGCGAGCCGCACGCTCAGATTTGCTTCGAGATGGGAAGCGGGCAGCTGTGCCAGTGCATGTCGCACCCAGCTCCGGTCGCCCGTCGCGAGGGCGACACACGAGCCCGCCAGAATCGATTCAGCAAGCACCCCCCAGGACTGACCCTGTACAGCCAGCGGCGCGGCGCGAGCATGCTCGCCATGGCTGGCAAACCATTCGGCCGCCAGCGCGGACAGCCGCCGGACCTCGCCCGAGGCCACGCCCATGAGTTCGGCAAGCAGCAGGGCACGAAACATCGGGTGGTAGCGATAGGGCCAGCGACTCTCGGACGGTCGATTCAGAAAACCGGGCTGGACGCGCGCCCGTTCCAACAGCAAGGCACTGTCAGAACGGCCGGTGAGCTTCTCAGCCAGCTCGGCATCGAGAAATTCACTGACTGAGGTCTGCAGCAGAAACTCACGAAGATCATCGGGGGTGTACGCCAGCGCCTGCCCCATCAGGTAACTGCCTACCGCAGTATCGCCTTGTAGCAGCGTAGAAAAGGCCTCGTCGGTGCGGGGCCCTCGAGACAGCGGAGTAGTAGACAGCCTGAGTCCGGCAGGCCAGCCTTCGGTGTGGAGCCACAGCGCGTACGCCTGCTCAGCGCTGACCGCGATGTCGTTCGCCGCCAGAAACTGCCGTGTTTCATCCTCGTCGAACGCCAGCTCATCGGCTCGGATCTCCCGCACCTTGCCGGCCAGCCGAGCTTCGTGGAGGGCGAGGATCGGGTCACTCCGCGTAGCGATCACCAGACGTCGATTCGCGCTCGCCCGGCGCAGCGCGTCCCTGAGCGGCCCGTTGCCACGAGCGTGCTCCATGAGGTGCAGGTCATCGATGATCACGGTCACGACGGAGAGGCTGAGCGCCTCGCTGATCTGCTGCCACAGCTGCCAGTGATCAGGGGTCTCTGCTGGGTCGAGGCGTATCACCGGCCCAGTCTCTGGGGTCCACTGCCGCAGCAGCGTCGTTTTGCCATAGCCAGCCGGAGCCGATACGAGCGTGATAGGTGCCGCAGCGCCTCCAGCGAGGTGAAGGAGCCGACGACGAGTGATCACGCCGCTGTGAGAGATCGCCATCCTTCCGCCGGAAGCTCATTCGCCTGGTCGTCAGGGATATCGAGGCCGGGCCCCCTGAAACGCCGCGACAATGATCGGCCCGTCGATCCCCCGAAAACGTGCCGTGTTCCATGCTAGGGGCGCTGCTATTTCACGTCCACCCTGCTCTTTGCCGGATTTCCACTAGCTCGACACCAAGATCCTGCAGGGCTTGGAGGGCACCATGAAGCTCAGCTTGATCGCGAAAGACTCCCACCAGAATCGGGGCGCTCGATAACTCCTCGACCTCAAGCCCCAGAGGTTCCAGCGCAGCAAGGAGCGCCTCCGTCAACTCACCGCGGACGCGGATCTCGTAGGTAAGGCGCTCAGCGCCTCCGTTCATGACTGTGGGTTCTGGTTGGTGCCGATCGAGGTTCTGATTGACATGCGGCCTCCACACATGTTGACCCGGCGAGTGGTTGGATAACCGCACAGTGC
Organism: Propionibacteriaceae bacterium; assembly: GCA_036380335.1. Taxonomy (GTDB): domain Bacteria; phylum Actinomycetota; class Actinomycetes; order Propionibacteriales; family Propionibacteriaceae; genus Microlunatus. Next base: position 5,564 of record DASVEX010000151.1, read on the forward strand.
TCTCCGTTGGCCCTCTCAGGCATCACTCTTCAGGGGTGATCTTTGAGGATCGACCGCGATCGCATCGGAGGTATCAGCCGGAGCCTCGCTGACGTCGACGACATCGGCCGGGTTCTCCGGCGCCGCACCTTCCGGCCCGAGTTCCTCCGGCCCCGTCTCCGGCAGCGGGACCTCCAGCACCGGGCTCGGCGGCCGACCGAGGAACTCGATGATCGCCAGCACAACGAGTACGCAGAGCGCCAGCACGACGATCAC
>DASVEX010000152.1:0-2390 GCA_036380335.1 Propionibacteriaceae bacterium
CCGCGGCGTCAACGCCACGCAGTTGGTGCTTGGCGCGAGCCGCCGGGGGCGCTGGGCGCAACTGTTCTCCCCGGGCGTCGGCGTTACGACAACATCAGAGTCCGGATCGATCGACGTACATCTGGTCACACACGAAGCGACTGCGCACCGGTGGCGGATTGGCAGGGGACGGGACAGGCCATGGAGTCGCGCCCCCGGCGGGCTCAGCCTGGGCCGCCGCGCTGCCGGATTCATCCTCAGCATCGTCGCTTTGCCGGTACTTACTGTGTTGCTGCTCGCAGTCGATGCGGACGTCTCCTTGTCCACCGACATCCTGGCGTTCCTCCTGCTGGTGGTCGCTGTCGCGCTCGTCGGAGGTCTGCTCCCAGCAGTGCTGGCAGCCGTCGGCGGATTCGCCCTCTTGAACTACTTCTTCACACCACCAGTGCGAGCGTTCACTGTCGCTGAGCGAGAGAACCTTCTTGCGCTGTTTGCCTTTCTCGTCGTGGCGGTCTCTCTCAGCACCGTCGTCGATGTTGCCGCCCGTCGTACCCGCGAGGCGTCGCAGGCCAGAGCCGAGGCAGCCACCCTCTTCACCCTGGCGGGCAGCGTGCTACGCGGCTCGCGCCCGCTGCCGGCGTTGCTCGAGCAGATCCGCGAGACGTTCGCCTTCGACGCCGTAACTCTCCTCGAACGGCGACCGGAGGCCCTCGGCGGACCTGATCTGGAGCATGCGAACGAGGCGTGGACTGTGGTCGCGTGCGTCGGCAGCCCAATCTGTCTGGCACCGGGCGATGGGGATGCCGAGGTGCACGTCGACGACTCCTACACCTTGGTCATGTCGGGGCATGCGCTCGCAGCCCAGGATCGGCGGGTCTTGGAGGCTTTTGCCGCCCAGGCGACGATCGCCCTGCGGCAAGAGCGTCTCGAGGAGGCGGCCGCCACGGCCGGCTCGCTGGCCGAGGTCGACCGGGTGCGGACCGCGCTGCTCAATGCGGTGAGCCACGACCTGCGTACTCCACTGGCCTCTGCCAAGGCTGCGGTAGAAACCCTTCGAATGTCAGACCTCCCTCTCACCGAAGACGATCGGGCCGAATTGCTCGCCACCATTGAAGAGTCGTTGGACCGGCTGAGCGGTCTGGTCGAGAACCTGCTGGATATGAGCCGGCTGCAGGCTGGTGCTCTCGCCCTCGCAATTCAGCCGATTGACGTCGCCGATGTCATCTCCGCCGCCGTCAGCAGCTTGGGGCCCGCCGCGTACGAGGTGATCATTCGGGTCCCCGAAGACACCCCTGAGGTGTCGGCCGACCCCGCGCTGCTGGAACGAGCAATCGCCAATCTTGTGCAAAATGCCATCCGCCACAGCCCAGTCAACGCTCCGTCGCAGATCACGGCCAGCGCCCTCGGCAAGGCCGTTGAGATCCGCGTCATCGACTGCGGCCCAGGGATACCCGAAGCTGACTGGGACCAGATCTTCCAGCCGTTCCAACGGCTTGGCGATCGGGACAACACCAGCGGCGTTGGCCTTGGTCTCGCTTTGTCTCGCGGGCTGATCGAGGCCATGTCGGGAACTCTGAGTCCGGAAGGGACACCCGGCGGGGGGCTGACCATGACCATCTCACTGCCCGATGTAACTCAGCCGATTTCTGAGGTGGACTTGCGCGATACCCGATCGCCCGACGCCGATCCGCGCAGTGAGCCGGTGGAAACTGCGAGCGAGCGACCATGACGCGGGTACTCGTAGTGGACGACGAGCCGCAGATCCTGAGGGCCTTGCGGATCAACCTTCACGCCCGGCAGTACGACGTTGTCACAGCTGGCAGCGGCCGTGGAGCCCTGGAGGCGGCGACCGATGCTCATCCGGATCTGGTCATCCTCGATCTCGGCCTGCCTGACATGGATGGTGTCGACGTTATCCGCTCACTGCGAAGATGGACCCAGGTGCCCATCGTGATTCTGTCCGGACGAATGAACAGCGCGGCCAAAGTGGATGCGCTTGATGCCGGGGCCGATGACTACGTCACCAAGCCGTTCAGCGTGGATGAGCTGCTGGCACGGATTCGGGCGGTGACCCGGCGTACCACGGAGCCTGAGCTGGTCGAAGCCGTGCAGCTCGGACGTTGGACCGTCGATCTCAACGACCATGTGATCTATGAGCCGAGGGCGCCTGCGCAACAGGTTCATCTCACGCCGACCGAGTGGCAGCTCCTCCAGGCATTGGTCAGGCATCCCGGACGGCTCGTGAGCCAACGACAGCTGCTTCAAGAGGTCTGGGGACCGACGTATGTGGAGCAGACCCACTACCTACGTCAATACGTCAAGGCACTCAGACAAAAGCTTGAAGACAATCCGACTCGGCCGCGCCACCTCATCACCGAGCCCGGAATGGGCTACCGCTTCCAGCCGTAATG
>DASVEX010000153.1:0-4776 GCA_036380335.1 Propionibacteriaceae bacterium
ACTCGACCACGTCGGAGCTGTTCCTGTTGATCACGTCGTTGCCGATGTTTCCTTCATCTCCTTGACGCTTCTCATTGCCCCGCTGGTGTCGGTCACTCGGGACGACGGCTGGCTTCTGCTGCTGGTCAAGCCACAGTTCGAGGTCGGACGAGAACTGTTGGGCAAGGACGGCGTGGTGCGGTCGGCGGCTCATCACGTGCTCGCATTATCGAATGTGACCGAGGCAGCGGCAGCGTCCGGCTGGCCCTGCGTAGCCGCGGCACCGAGCAGGCTGCTCGGTGCCGCTGGCAACCATGAGTTCTTCGTCCTCTTGAGCCAGACCGAGGACGCGCCCGCTCTCGATCTGTCTGCGCTCGTCGCGATGTGAGAGCCAGCTCCATGTACAGGCAGAGAGGGAGCACGCGTTTGGTCCCCGAGTGAGGAAGACGGCGGCTCACAGCGAGCATCGCAGCGAGCCGAGCGAGCCATTGGACACAGCGAGCTTGGTGAGCGAGGCAATCAGTACTGAATATGCTGTGGCAGGTGACCAAGGCTGCAGCCCACAGGGATGGCCAGCGCAGCGGTGCCGATGCAGATTCGGTACGCCGCGTCGCCGTACTCACACACATGGGCCGACCAGCCGCAATCGCGGCAGCGAATCGACTCGTCGAGGGGTTGAGCGCGGCCGGCATTGTCTCCGCGCTGCCTGCCGGTGATCTGCCCGAACTCGATGATCGGCTGGCGCACGCAGTGATGCCGCTCTCCAAGCCGGTCAAGCTCGAGGACGGGATCGAGCTGATGGTCGTCTTGGGCGGCGACGGCACGATCCTGCGCGGGGCGGAATGGGTGGTGGCCAGCGAGATTCCGCTCCTAGGAGTCAACCTCGGGCATGTCGGTTTCCTTGCCGAGGCGGAGTCTTCGGAGATCGACAGCATCGTCGCTCGTGTGGTCGAGCGCTCCTACACGGTCGAGGAGCGATTCACCATCGACGTCACGCTTCGCGACACCAAGACGTTCCAGCCGGCGTGGTCGTCGTACGCGATCAACGAGGTGTCGATCGAGAAGGCCGCGCGGGAGCGGATGCTCGAAGTCTTGGTCGAGGTCGATGGCCGGCCGCTATCGCGCTGGGCTTGCGACGGAATGCTGGTTTCCACTCCCACGGGCTCGACCGCGTACGCCTTCTCCGCCGGTGGTCCAGTCGTCTGGCCGGGCGTCGAAGCACTACTTGTCGTACCGCTCAGCGCGCATGCTCTGTTCGCCCGGCCGCTCGTGCTCAGCCCGACGTCGACCGTTGTGGTCGAAGTTCTCGACGTCTCCCCGACACACGGCGTGGTGTGGTGTGACGGGCGCCGTTCTGTCGAATTGCGGACGGGCATGGAGATCGAAGTAACCAGGGGACGGCAGCGGCTTCGACTAGCCCGACTGTCTCAGGCCCCCTTCACCGATCGGCTGGTCCAGAAATTCGGTCTGCGAGTGGAGGGCTGGCGCGGCTCGGCCGACCCGGCCATCACCACGATCGACACTCCTGCATGATCACCGAGCTGCGGATCGCCGACCTGGGCGTGATCAGCGACGCGATCATCAGTTTGCATCCCGGTCTAACGGTGGTCACCGGCGAAACCGGCGCAGGCAAGACGATGATCATCAGCGGGCTCGGCCTGCTGCTCGGCGGCCGAGCTGACCCGCGGTCGGTGCGTCGTGGGTCGGAGCGGGCGCGCGTGGAAGGCCGCTTCAAGATCGACAACACTGCGCTGGCGGAGACTGTGCAGGAGGCCGGCGGGCAACTCGACGATGACGAGCTCATCGTCGCGCGCCAGGTCACCTCGGCCGGCCGCTCCCGTGCCTACGTGGGCGGCGCCCAAGTGCCTGCCAGCGTCTGCGCGGAGTTGACGGCGGCACTCGTCCGGATCCACGGCCAAGCAGAGCAGGAGCGCCTTACCGAGGCGGATCGTCAGCGGCAGCTACTGGATCGCTTTGCCGGTGCCCCGGCACTGGAACCGCTGGCGAGCTACACGAGTCTTTGGGCAGAGGATCGTGCGGCATGCACGGAGTTGGCCAAATTGCGTGCCGAGGCCCAGCGTCGGGCTCGCGAGATTGATCTACTGAAGTTTGGTCTGGACGAGATCGAGCGGATTGCACCTGCCTCCGGCGAGGATGTCACGCTGGCAGCCGAGGCACTGCGGCTGCAGTCCGCTGACGATCTTCGGGATTCGGCCGAGTTAGCCGTCCGGGCACTCGCTGGGCCAGATGATGAGCCCGGTGGTGCGCTGGCCATGCTGTACGCGGCCCGCAAAGTCTTTGAATCGGCAGTCTCCCGGGATCCTGCCGCAACTCAGTTGGGCGAACGCTTGGTGGATGCGAGCTACCAGCTCAGCGATCTCACCGCGGATCTGGCGCGCTACCTGGACAGCCTGGAGAGCCAACCCGGCAGGCTGGAACAGATCGCCGAGCGCCGGGCTCAGCTGAGCGCGCTCACCCGGAAGTACGGCACCACGTGCGACGAGGTATTGCAATGGGCTGCCGAGTCCGCGGTCCGGCTCACCCAACTCGAGCAGAGCGATGAGCGGATCGCAACCTTGGAACGGCGGGTCGATGCGCTTGCGACTGAGCTCGCGTCTTTGGCTGGTCAGATCGGCAGGGCGCGCCACGAGGCGTCGGGCAGGTTCAGCGAGTTGATACTCAGTGAGCTTGCCGCCCTCGCTATGCCGCATGCCCGGTTGAGCTTCGACGTAACGAGCACCGAGCTCGGGCCGTCGGGTGCCGACCGTGTGGAGCTGACCTTTGCTGCCAATCCAGGCAGCGAGCTCCGCAGCCTCGGCCGGGTGGCGTCTGGTGGCGAGTTGTCCCGCGTCCGATTGGCGTTGGAGGTCGTCCTCGCAGCCGGTCACGAGGCCGTCACGTTGGTATTCGACGAGGTTGATGCTGGGGTCGGCGGCAAGGTCGCCGTTGAGGTAGGAAGACGGTTAGCCCGGCTTGCCCAGCACAGTCAGGTCGTGGTCGTCACCCATCTCGCACAGGTGGCCGCCTTCGCTGATCGGCACTACGTCGTCGTGAAAGCCGACGATGGTCAGGTGACGACGAGCGGCGTTGTCCGGGTGGCAGATGAGGACCGTGCGGTGGAGTTGGCACGCATGATGGCGGGGCTGGACACCACGGAGTCGGCCTTGGCACACGCGGGCGAGCTCGTGGAGTTGGCCGCATCGGCGCGAGCATCGAATTAGGATCTCGCAGCCCGACAGGCAATCCGCCCTCTGCGATCAGTCTCATGAGGCTCTCATCTGCTGCTGCATAACTTTCCCAGCATGCGGGTGTTGGTCGTCGAAGATGACCTACCGATGGCGGCTGCCATCAGGCGAGCCTTGCGGGGCGTCAATGTGATCGGAGACGTGGCAGGTACATCGGGCGCCGCGTGCGCCATGCTCGCGGATACGGCGTACGACGTCGTCGTGCTGGACGCGATGCTGCCGGACGCCGACGGCTTCGTTACCTGTCGTCGGCTGCGCAGCTCTGGCGAGTGGACCCCCATCATCATGGTCACCGCGCGCGATGGTGTCGATGACCGGATCCGCGGGCTGGATGCCGGAGCGGACGACTATCTCAGCAAGCCGTTTGCGTTCGGGGAGCTGCTCGCGAGGTTGCGGGCACTGGCGCGGCGCGACCCGGGGGAACGGCCGGTGATCATCACGGTTGGTGCGCTACGGCTCGACCCGGCGTCTGCTCAGGTCTGGCGCGGGAAGCAAGAGATCAGGCTGTCCACCCGCGAGTTTGCGCTGCTCGAGGCGTTCATGCGGAGCCCCGGCCAAGTTCTCAGTCACAGCCAGCTGCTAGATGCGGCGTGGGACATCGGACACGAGTACCGGTCCAACGTCATAGAGGTCTACATCCGCTATCTCCGGGAAAAGATCGATCGGCCGTTCGGCGTACGGTCGCTGGAGACTGTTCGAGGGATGGGTTACCGGCTGCGCCGCGACGGCGGCGGATGAGGCGGCTGCCCATCACCCTGAGGCTCACCGTCGCGTTCGCCGCGGCGATGCTGCTGGTGCTGCTCTCGGCCGCGCTCTTCGTGGCCCTCCGACTGCGTGCAGACCTCGATGATCAGATCAATAACAACCTGCGGGCGCGCAATGCGGCCGCGCTCAACGCCTATCGCGAGGGGACCAATCTGGCGGCGGTGGCCGTGGAGGATCCCGAGGAAAGCTTCGTCCAGTTGGCCAAGGTCGACCAGACGGTGCAGGGTCCGCACGGACCGGTGTCGGGAGCCATCGTGGTGGACGAGCTGGGAGTGACTGGCGCCCACTCGCAGAAGACTCTCGCCCCGGGCTACGGCGAATTCCTGACCGCCGACGGCCCAGATCTGGAGGCCATGGCTGTCACCGTGCCTGCCGACGCGCAACCTGGTGGAGTGCCTCTGGAGATCCGCAAGGCGCTGACGGCTGCTTGGGGAACTCTGGAATATGTCAGGGCAGAGGACTGGCCGACCGCAGGTGAGTCGGTGGCGCGGACCGCGCGGCAGGTGGCTGCCCTGGATCACCGCCAGCAGCCGCCGAGGTGATGGCGCTGTTGCATACGTCGCTGACATCGCTGCAGAAGGCTGTCGCGGGTCGTAACGTTCGTGGCGCAGAGCAGGCGAGCGTTGATGTGGCTCAGTCAGCCCTCGATCTTGAAGCGCGCTATCTGGCGCCTGAGCAGATCGAGCTTGCCCGATTCCACCCTGCATAGCCAGCAACTTCGGGTGGCTGCTGCGGCAGCCTCGTACTCCAGGGTGGCCGGTGAAGTTGCGACGTTGGAGTGGATCCG
>DASVEX010000154.1:0-43896 GCA_036380335.1 Propionibacteriaceae bacterium
GGGTCGAGCTCACCGCGTTCCCGGGCAGCGAGGAGACGGTTGAAGGCGCCACGCGCTTTGAATACGCCCGTGTGCTGCAGAAACTCGCACTTTAGCCAAAGCTGCGCCGTTCGCGTCTCGGGCCGCAGTAACGGCGTACGGCGCACGTAGCCGTTGATACGTCTGCGTGCGGCGAGGACGTCATCTCGCGTGATCACGGCTTCACCTGGTCCCGGTAGCGCTTCTGCCGACCCAGCGAATCACGAAGTCCTTTGCTGTTGTTGCATTGAGACATGAAGAAGATCGGGTTCTTGTCGTTCGGTCACTGGACGCAGTCGCCGCAGTCCCAGACCCGCTCGGCCTCCGACGCACTACTCCAGTCCATCGATCTGGCGGTCGCGGCTGAAGAGCTCGGGGCCGACGGCGCATACTTCCGGGTGCACCACTTCGCGCGCCAGTTGTCCTCTCCCTTCCCGCTCCTCGCTGCGATTGGCGCGAAGACGAGCCGTATCGAGATCGGCACCGGCGTGATCGACATGCGCTATGAGAACCCGCTCTACATGGCCGAGGACGCCGGCGCGGCGGACCTCATCTCCGGTGGACGGCTACAGCTGGGTATCAGCCGCGGATCGCCGGAGCAGGTCGTCGACGGGTTTCGCTACTTCGGGCATGCACCCGCCGAGGGATCCGATCATGCGGCTATGGCTCGTGAGCACGCCGGGGTCTTTCTCGAGGTGATCAAGGGCGAGGGATTCGCCGAGCCCAACCCACGTCCGATGTTCCCCAACCCACCCGGCCTACTCCGGATCGAGCCACACTCGCCGGGACTTCGCGACCGCATCTGGTGGGGGGCCGGAACCCGCCGGACTGCTGAGTGGGTCGGGGAGCAAGGCATGAACCTGATGAGTTCCACCCTGCTTACCGAGGACACCGGCGTGCCGTTCCACAAGCTGCAGGCCGAGCAGATTCAGCTCTTCCGTGACGCTTGGAAAGCTGCCGGCCATCAGCGGGAGCCGCGAGTCTCGGTCAGCCGAAGCATCTTCCCGGTCGTCAGCGACCTGGACCGGGCGTTCTTCGGGGACGCGGCAGATAGCCAGGACCAAGTCGGTTACCTGGATGGTGGGCTGGCTCGATTCGGCAAGACCTATGCCGGTGAGCCTGAGCGGCTCGTCAGGGAACTCCGCGATGACGAAGCAATTGCAGCCGCCGACACGCTGCTGCTGACCGTCCCCAACCAGCTCGGCGTGGACTACAACGCCCACCTCATCGACAGCGTGCTACGCCACCTTGCGCCCGAGCTTGACTGGCGCTGAACGCCTCTTTCGAGCAAGCCGCGCTAGCGGCCTTTTCAATGCAGGTTCTGGCTGACCACGTCGACCACGGCAGCGGCGATCTTTTGATGTCCGGCAGCATTCGGGTGATCGCCGTCGCTGGCCAGGTAGGGGGTCTCGTCAGAGTCGTAGTCCGGGCCTTTGAATATCGCGCGAAGGTCGACGTAGCCAGAGTCGGTGTTGGCAGCCGTTCTTTTGATGACGGTGTTCACCTGGTCGGTCACGCTTGCCACCGCGCCGACGTACACCGCTCCCTCGGCATCGGCGTACCGACCGCCGAGCCAGACACTCCAGTAATCCAGCAAGATCAGCTGGGTCGGGCGCCCCTCAGTGAGTTGGTGTACGCGAGCGACGATCTGGTCCAGGTTCCGCTCCGTCGAGGAGATCATCGGCTGGTAACACGCGACGGCGGTGCCACAGGACCCGCTGTACGCGACATCGTTGGCACCGATCTCGATCTCGACGACATCGGCATTCGCCACATCAGAGATCACACCAGAGTCTGAGCGGAGCTGCCTGACTACGTCCGTGCTGGTAAATCCGCCGACAGCATCGTTGGTTGCCTTCACCTCTCGGCGGTCAGACGCGGTCAGGGACGAGGCGGTCAACTGTGGGTAGGGCGTGCATCCGCAGTTGGTGCCACGTGGCACCGAGTCGCCTAGGGCGACAACCGACCAAACCTCGCGAGGCGTCGAGCTGGCGAGGGTCGGATTGCTCGAGCTGGCAGGAGTGGCGCTACTCGAGCAGCCACTCAACAGGAGTGCGCATCCGAACGCAATCACCGCATGCCGCCCGAACCGATGTTCCCCGCCCACATCCAGATGCTAGGCGGCCAATTCAGATGCTCGCCCCGACCCGGCCTGAGAGGGACCGAATCGCGCACCCGCCGCCAGAAGTCACACGGCCTTGCTGCGCCTGTGGTACATCCCAGCGACGATGGAGACGCCAATGGCGGCGAGCGCAACCTGAATGATCAACTCGATCCAGTCAATGCCGCGGGTCACGGCAACCCCGAAGGCCGAGGCGATAAGCGTGCCTATGAGGGCCGCGACGACGCCCACGAGGAGGGTGAGCCATATCGGAATGTTTTGCCTGCCGGGCGCCACAATCCGGCCGAGGACGCCGATGATCAGCCCGATGACCAAAGCGGTGATGATCCCAGTGACCTCCACGTCAACCTCCATCAATTCAGCGTGTATTGCGAGTCAGTTTCAGACTACCCATTGGTGCGCACACGGCGCTGGGCGTGAGAGAGCCGAACCGGGGCCCGGCCGAGCCCAGTGGCGTCGTCGCTGGTCGGCGTAGGCAGGCCATCCAGAACCACCCGAATAGCTAAATCCGAAATAGACAAGGATGGTCACGACCGTTGTAGGGCGGGTGGGACTCGAACCCACGGCCAAGGGATTATGAGTCCCCTGCTCTAACCGGCTGAGCTACCGCCCCAGGTGCTACGTCAGCCGAGGCTGATGATAGCCACGCTGCCTTTCGACTGATGTCGATAGAGTCGCCGCAGCCTACAGACACGAGGGCCGACAACGAGGAGGATCCGTGCCAGATCTCATCTCTGCCGAGTTCGAGGTACTCGATCCGCGGTTCGCTGGAACTGGCGGCGACCGTAAGGTTGCCCGCCTCTTCGCTGGTGGGCGATGGTTGGAGGGACCGGCGTACCACCCTGCCGGCCGCTTCGTGTTGTTCAGCGACATCCCCAATGATCGGGTGCTCCGATACGACGAAGTGAGCGAGCGTACCGACGTTTTCTTGACACCGGCTGGCTTTAGCAACGGCCGCACCGTTGATCGACATGGCCGATTCGTGGCCTGCGAGCATGGCGAGCGGCGGGTTACCCGAACAGAGCACGACGGCTCGATCACAGTGCTGGCAGCCTCCTACCAGGAACACCGGCTCAACAGCCCTAACGATGTCGTTGAGCATTCTGACGGATCTATCTGGTTCACCGACCCGACCTACGGCATCCACACCGACTACGAGGGCCACGAAGCCTCATCCGAGATCAATTCGCGCAATGTCTATCGCATTGATCCAGACGGCGGAGGCATCACCGCGGTGGTTGAAGACTTCGCCCAGCCCAACGGCTTAGCTTTCTCACCTGATGAACGCCGGCTGTTCATCGTCGACAGCGAACTGCGCCACATCAGAGTCTTCAATGTTGATCATGGAAAGCTCACCGGCGGCGAATTGTTCTGTGCCGACGACAAGGGCTACGACGGCATCCGATTTGATCATCTCGGTCGGCTTTGGGGAGCGGCTCATGACGGCTTGCACTGCTACGACCCGGACGGCACCTTGATCGGCAAGCTGCGGCTGCCGGAAATCACATCTAATCTCACATTCGGCGGTCGACAACGCAATCACCTCTACATGACCGCGACGAGCTCGCTGTACAGCCTCCGGGTCAACTTCCGAGGTGTCGGTTATCCAAATTGATCTTGTAAATTCCCTGTAACGGTTGACATCTCGGCGCTGGGGCCGGTGCTCTCCGATCCTGTCGCGAGCAGTAGAGTCAGCATGTTTGCGTCGCGCGGAGAGGTCTTTCAGGGGGAGAGCTGTTTGTGCTGCACTCGTTGGCTCGCACGGTGAAGGGCCGTGGGCTAGCGACACCTTCGGAGACACGGCTGCTCGGTGTCGTGATCTTGGCCATTGTCGCGTTGATTTTCCTTTCCACATTGATCAATCCTCCGCACTGGCTTCAGGTTGCGGCGCTGTTCGGCCACCTCATTTTCCTCGTCATCGGCTTCGGTTCGGTGCTGGCCGTCGACTGGTACGGGCTGCTTTCCTTATTTGGCTGGACGACCATCGGCGACGTCTTGCTTGTCGCCAATCGAATGACACCCATGATTTGGATCGGACTCACAGGGCTGACCATTACTGGTGCGCTTCTTGAGCCGCAGCTCAGTTCATGGCTGGTTATTGTGAAGCTCTCCTGTGTAGTTGGCGTGGGGATTGTCGGAGTGCTTGCCTTGTCCACTTCAAGGACTCTGGAACGTCAGATGCCGACTCCTGCACGGCCCATGGTCGAACGCGGCATGGTCCTCGCTGGTTTTTCGCAAATGTTTTGGTGGACAGCAGTGATCATCGGTTTCATCACTGATCAGCTCGCTCGGGGAACCTGAGACTGGTCGGGGGCTCGATGATCATGCTCCAGCTACGTCGGTCTTGATCAATTTCAATGGCTAGGCTGATCACTGACGCTGGGTAACTGACTTCGGTCGGCACGAGCGAAGATCGTCAAGACCCGGGGCCGCGCGATGAGGATTGCGCTGGCGAGCAGGAGCAAACCAGCTACGGCCGTAATCGAAGCGAGGACGTGCTGCGACCAGGTCCATTGCAGTTCCACGTCTGCTCCGTTGGGCAAGTCGGTGAACGGTGCCACCGTCACCCAGCCGACAAAGAACCAGCCCAGCGCCAGGTACCAGGTGGGGAGTCGCCGCGGCCCGATTGGTCGTCGCTCGATCAGGCTCATCGCCAGCGGCACCACCCAGACGAAGTGGTGCAACCACGACACCGGAGAGGCCAGTAGCCCCGCCACACCGCACAGGTTGACCGCTAGTCGGATATCGCCGAGCCGATGCCACAGCGTGGCCGCCCAGACACCGGCTACGGCGACCGCCGCCGAGAGCACGAGTCCCACGATCGCCGCCGCTTGTCCGAGTCCGAAGATCCGCACGATGTCGGCCATCACAGACTGATTCGTGTAGTAGATGATGCTGTGCCCAAGCCCGGTATCACCGTGCGCCAGCCTGGTCCAAAACTCCCACGATGCCGCGGGCACGATGGCAAAGGTGATCAGCGTGACAACAATTCCGGTGATGACCGCTGTCCAGAAGGCCCGGAACTTTCGGACCAGGAGGAGGTACACCACGAAGATCGCGGGAGTCAGTTTGATCGCCGTGGCGACAGCGGTCAGTACGCCTTCCGGCAACAGCCTGCGAGAAAACACCCGCGGTCCCGGGACAAGGTCCAACACAATCAGTGCCACCAGGAAAATCCCTAGCTGCCCGAAGGCGAGCGTCTGTACGACGGGCTCGACGACGTAGACGACGGCGGTGCTGGCCAAGCTGAGCACCCAGCTCTTGAGCCCGAATCGGTGCAGTATCGCCACCAGCGCCAAGGCGCCTGCTGTGGTCCACCCGACCTGCACCACCGTTGTCGGCAGCAGCGCCAAGGGCACGGCCAAGACAGCTGCGACGGGTGGATACAGAAACTGCAGAGGCCCGGGAAGATCGTAAAAATCGCCACCGGCAAGCAGCACCGACCCAGCCTGCCGGTAGACGCCGAGATCGACCATGATCGGTTGCCAGGGAAGGAAAGTGCCGCCGCTGAAGGTGGTCGCGCCGACGTACAGCGCAACCAGCACGGGTGGCAGGCAGATGCCGATTCCGCCCGCGAACCGAATCCAGAAACCCGGCTGAGCGGGTGGAGCATACGTCACAGCCGCGCTAGTCGGAGACATCGAGAATCTGGTCGATGTGCTTGACATTAGAGCTTCGAGGGCGGGCTCTGGCTGTTCGCAGGCGATCCCGTCACCGATTCCGTGGGCTGACCTCCACCCGACTCCGTACCCGATGGTCCAGGCGATCCCGATGTCGGCGATCCCGACGGTCCTGGCGACGGAGACCCCGACTGAGATCCAGATTGTGGCGAACCCGATTGTGGCGGTCCGGATTGAGCGGAACTGCCTGTTGGCGGCGGCGGTGACTGGGGTGGCTGATTCCGGAAGATCAAGATTGCGATCAGTACGGCGAGCGCGGCGAGCAGCAGCATGAGGAGCCATGAGACCAAGATCGTTCGCCAGCCCGCACGGTCGAACCGGCCGGGCCACGGAAGCGGCCAGAGGCGCGCGAGCCCGGGCTGCACGCGTTCGATCCAGTACTGCTGATAATCGGGGCCTGCTGGCAAACCCTGAGGGGGAAGTGTTGCGATCTGTACTGCGTCGAGGATCTGGCTGGCCTGTGCTGCTGCGGCTGGCGAGCCGTCATAGACCAATGCTGCCCATGGCGCGACAAGACGGTCGTCCGGGGCAACCGGATCGTCGGTTCCCTTGCGAAACTTACGGCCCAGGCGCCCAGCGTCCTGCCCATGGCCACCCCGTGCCAGGACGATGTCGATATGCAAGGCATTGATCTCACCTGCGAGGCGAGATCGGGCAGCCGCATCTGCCGCTGCCCCCTCGGACAGCAAGATCACCATCGCCGGCGTGTTGGCTGCATCGTGTGCGGTGAACACGATCCCGGCCGGCGTTGCATCTAGCCGCGCGTCGAGCCAGAACTCACCGACCTTCGGCGGATCCGCAGCTAGCAGCGGCGTGACCGGCACGTACGCGGAACGTGCATCGGATGCGCCGTCAAAGACCCGGTCCGCGGCGTCGGGGGTCGGCCACCCTGGATCCGGTGATGGGGAATCGGGTGTCCACGGCGGATCCGGTGGCGGGGCCGGTGGCTCAGGGGGCGACATCACTCTCCATCTCGCAGCCTCCATCGGAGGAGACTGACCACAGCGTGGCGGGGCACGGAGAGTCTATTCGGCCGTTACAGAGGACTTGATCGGATGAAACGAAAGACTCTGTCGTACGCGAGGGTCCTGCGGGTAAAAGAAAGCAGATGCAGGGCACACTCGAATGGATTTCACAGCTGGCTCTTATGTCGGTCACAGCGTGGGGTTTGCGCACGCCCATAGCCTTGAGTCCTGCGTCTGCGAGAATGGCTCGGTGTCCGGCGAAGAGCGCGGACGGTTCAGCGTGTCTGTCGCACGACGTCGTTGACGAGTAACAGGAGAGTGCGTGAGTAGTCCGTCGTTTGGCCAACCCGTCGAGGAGCGCCCCGCCGCTCGGACGTCGGGCCAGCCCGGAAATCAAGCCGCCTCGAAGCTCCTCGGCGACGCCATCGCCCAGGTTCAGCGGGTGATCGTCGGACAGGAACACATGGTCGAGCAGCTGATGGTTGCTTTGCTTGCTCAAGGCCATTGTTTGCTCGAAGGTGTGCCGGGTGTCGCGAAGACGCTGGCCGTACGCAGCTTCGCCACCGTCGTTGGCGGTGAATTCGCCCGTATTCAGTTCACTCCCGACCTGGTCCCCTCAGACATCGTCGGCACCCGGATTTATCGATCAAGCCAGGAGAAGTTCGACGTCGAGCTCGGGCCTATCTTCGTGAATTTCCTGCTCGCCGACGAGATCAACCGCGCGCCGGCGAAAGTTCAGGCGGCGATGCTGGAGGCGATGGCCGAGCAGCAGGTATCGATTGGTGGCACGACCTACCCGGTTCCGCAGCCTTTCATCGTGATCGCGACTCAGAACCCTATTGAGTCCGAAGGTGTCTATCCGCTCCCCGAAGCGCAGCGTGACCGGTTCTTGCTCCAGGTCGACGTTCCCTACCCGGCGGGCAATGAAGAATTCGAAATCCTCCGCCGGATGAGCGTCGATCCGCCGAGCTCACAGCCAGTCTTGAACCCACAGATGATCCTTCAGCTGCAGCGGCAGGCTGAGGAGGTCTTCGTCCACAACCTTGTCGCGGAATACATCGTCCGGCTGGTTTTGGCTACCCGTACGCCCGCCGAGTTCAGCCTGCCGGATCTTACGTCGGTTATCCAGATCGGCTGCAGCCCGCGTGCCACGCTCGGCCTGGTGGCTGCCGCGCGCGCCCTGGCCCTGATTCACGGTCGCGACTATGTGCTTCCTACCGACGTTCAGTCGGTGGCCAAAGATGTGATGGCGCACCGTATCGTGCTCGGCTTTGACGCCGTAGCAGACAACATCGCGCCGGCCCAAGTGATTGAGCGCATCGTGGCCATGGTGCCGCCGCCGACGCCGGTCTGGAACCAACAGTCCGGGACGAACCACCAGAGTCAACCCGGCCGCACGGTGCCCTCGGCCAACAACTACAACCAGCCGCCGGCGCAATACCAGCAGCCTGTGCCTAACATGCCTAATCAGCCCGACTTCAGCTAGAGGCTCACGTGTCGTACCCGCCGCCAGGCGGTCGGCCCGTTGGCCCAGCCAGCTTTCCGCCGTCTGCCGTTCCGCCGGTTAACTTTCCGCCACCCGGTCCTCCCATGCAGTTCGCATCTCCGGAGGCCGCGACCCTGGGTGCCGTAACCTCGGTCGTTGGTGCGCCGACCCGGGCCACCATTCCTTTGAACAAGTTGGCGCCGGAGGCGGCGCTGCGGAGGCTGGAGCTCACCATCGTGCGCCGCCTCGAGGGATTCCTGCACGGCGACCACCTCGGCCTGCTGCCCGGACCCGGTTCGGACATCAGCGACGCTCGGATCTACGTCCCGGGCGAGGACGACGTGCGCAGGATTGACTGGGCGGTCACCGCCCGCACTACCGTGCCGTACGTTCGCGACACCATCTCCGACCGCGAGCTCGAGGTGTGGGCCCTGCTCGACGTCACGCCGTCGATGAACTGGGGAACAGAAGGGGTGACCAAGAGGGACCTGGGCATCGCCGCGATCGCAACGATCGGCTTCTTGAGCCAGAAGATGGGCGACCGATTTGGCGGCTACATTCTGCGGCCGGGAAGCTTACGTCGGATGCCTGCCCGATCGGGCCGCTCCGCGCTCTATGGGCTGCTCCGCAAAATGCTGACCGAGCCCTTTGTGCCCGATCATGCCGTCGGGCCCATGACCCTCGCAGCAAGCGTTGAGAAGCTCTCCCGTTTACAGCGGCGGCGCGGGCTCCGCGTTGTGGTGTCCGACTTCCTGACCCCCGGTGATCATGAGCTCGACCCTAATGTGCCGCCTGACTGGGAGCGCTCGATGCGGCGGCTCGGGATACGCAACCAGGTGCTCGCGGTCGAGGTGGTCGATCGACGAGAGATCGAGTTTCCCAACGTCGGGGATATGTTGATCCGCGATCCCGAAACCGACTTCGAACGTTACGTCAACACTGGTGACTCGGACGCGCGTTCCAGAATGGACGCGGCCAGCGCAGCGCAGCGGGAACGAATCCGTATCTCGCTTCGTCGTGCAGGTGTTGGGCACATCCAGCTGCGGACCGATCGTGACTGGGTGCAAGACATCGCTCGGTTCGTGCTGGCGTACCGTCGCGTGGCGAGTATGTTGCACGCCCCGCCACAGGGAGTGACGAAATGAGTTCCGCGCTGCTGGTGCAGCAGCTGATTCCGCAGCTCGCCTTTCTCTCCCCAAATCGACTACTGATCTTGCTCATCATTCCGGCGCTGATCCTCGCTTACATCTTCGCGAGTCTGCGGAAGAACCGACGCGGCATGCGGTTCACCAATACCTCGATGCTCGATGTGGTGGTTCCCAAGCAGTCGCAATGGCGGCGGCACCTCGCTGTCGCACTCTCGCTGCTGAGCTTGATCACCCTCACAGCGGCATTCGCCCGTCCCAAAACTCAGGTCGATGTGCCACGGGAGCGCGCCACGGTCGTCTTGGTGATCGATGCATCCCAGTCGATGCAGGCGACTGATGTGAAGCCAACCCGGCTCGATGCAGCCAAGCAGGCGGCGATTGACTTCGTCAACAAGCTGCCTGAGAAATACAACGTCTCGGTTGTCTCGATGGCGGGCGCTTCAGCGGTCTTGGTCCCGCCAACGACGGCGCACAACACCGTAGAAAACGCAATCAACAGCATTCAGCTGCAGGACTCGACGGCCATCGGTGAGGGGATTGCCACAGCTTTACGAGCCTTGCAGCAGGCGCCGAAGGATCCGAAAAATCCGAATTCAATTGCCCCGGGCGCCATCGTGCTGCTCAGCGACGGCTCGAATAAAACGGGTCGGTCCCCGCAGCAGGCGGCCGCTGAGGCGAGAACGGCGAAAGTGCCGATCTACACAATCGCGTACGGGACCGAGAACGGGTATGTCGATCTGGACGGCAAGCGTGAGCCGGTACCGGTCGACCATCAGGAGATGAAGCAGATCGCCGCCGCCACCAACGGCGATTACTTCGCCGCGGCTACCGCCGAGCAGCTGAAGAAGGTGTACGAGAACATCGGGTCCGATGTGGGATACGAGAAGGCTGATCGTGAAGTGACCGCTCGCTTTGCTGGTTACGGACTGGCCCTCGCCGTCCTCGCCGCCCTCGGCGCCATCTCCTTGGGGGCGAAGTGGCCATGATGGATGTTTTAACTCGCCTCGCTACGAAAGCGGTCAGAAACGACAACAGATGTGGTCGGATCTGTGTCGTTCGTGACCACTCTTCTCAGAAGAGGCCGCGCCCATGATGCCGCTGCTCTCGTTTCTCGCCCCGACGAGGCTCTGGCTGCTGCTGCTCATCCCGCTGCTCGTCGTTATCTACCTCTTGATGGTGCGGCGCAAGCGGAACCGCAGCGCGCAGCTGGGCAAGACCATGTTCGACCTGGTCATCCCGCGGGATCGCACCTGGTTGCGGCATCTCGCGGTTGGACTATCGATCCTCAGCTTGCTGACCTTGACGCTTGCCTTTGCCAAGCCGAAAGATCAAGTCTCGGTGCCGCGGGAGCGGGCCACCATCGTGGTGACCATCGACGTCTCCCTGTCCATGGAGGCCAAGGATGTCGATCCCAACAGGCTGGATGCGGCTAAGGCTGCAGCCGAGCAGTTCGTGACGTCGTTGCCGCCGAAGTTCAATGTCGCACTGGTGACGTTCGCCGGCACCGCGACGACTCTGGTGCCGCCCACTCTCGATCGAGGTGCGGTGACAGCCGCAATCCGCTCGCTACGTCCCCAGGCGTCGACGGCGATCGGCGAGGGGATATACACCTCGCTGGCCGCGCTGGCTCAGGTGCCGCCTGACCCCGACAACCCGAAAGCCATTGCACCCGCACGGATCGTCTTGCTCAGTGATGGCAAGACACAAGTCGGCCGGCCTTCGGATCAAGCCGCGATGGCGGCACGGGCTCAATCTGTCCCGATCTACACCATCGCGTACGGAACCACCGACGGTTACATCGATATCGGTGGCCGGCGGGAGCCGGTGCCAGTGGATCGCGCTGAACTGGCACGGGTCTCCAAGATCAGTGGCGGCGAGGCGTACACCGCGTCGTCCGCAGGCGAGCTCAAAGAGGTCTACAGGGACATCGGAAGCTCCGTCGGCAAGGAAAAGGTGGACCGGGAGGTTACATCGCGATACGCCGGTTTCGGACTGGGATTCGCGATCCTCGCGGCGCTCGGAATGATCTCCCTCGGCGCTCGCTGGCCGTAGCGCATCGACCTTGCAATCGAGGTCAGTGCAACGTCCCACGCGACCCCTCCGCGAGACTAAGGTGCAGGCATGGTGAACGTGGCGGAAAACCTGGCCGCGGTAGAGGCACGGATCAAGGCGGCGTGCACTCGAGTGGGTCGAGATCCCAGCGAAGTGCGGCTGGTGCCGGTGAGCAAGAACCAAAGTATGGAGCTGATCGCGGAGGCCTACGAGGCCGGAATCCGCATGTTCGGTGAGAACAGGGTCCAGGAGGCGGCAGAGAAGGCGAGGCACTTTGCTGATCGGCCCGACCTCAGATGGGCGATCGTTGGTCATCTGCAGACCAACAAAGCGAGACAGGTAGCCGCCTTTGCATCGGAATTTCACGCGCTGAGCAGCATCCGAATAGCGGCGGCGCTTGATAAGGCGCTGATTGATCAAGGTCGCGGCCTCGATGTCTTCTTGCAGATCAACTCATCGGGCGAACCCCAGAAGTTCGGGTTGCCGCCTGATGAGGTGGAGCCGTTCGCCATCGCACTCAAGGCATATGGCACCCTACGAGTCCGCGGACTGATGACCTTAGCCGTGCTGTCGGATGATCAGTGGGCTATCAGAGCTTGCTTCGAACGGATGCGTGAACTGCAACGTCGCCTCCAGGGCAACGAGGATGTCGCCGGCACCTACGATGAGTTGTCCATGGGAATGTCTGGTGATCTTGAGCTGGCAATCGAGTACGGGGCCACCACCGTACGAGTAGGCCAGGCGATCTTCGGGCCCCGGCCAACGGCAGACAACTATTGGTCGCCGCAGTAGCGGCGGAGTCCGGGTCTGAAAGATGCAGGGGTCGGCGGCGGCGGCCGGTAGCACTGTCTTCTTTTTCCTCGCGCCTGGCATCGTGGCTGGGCTCGTGCCTTGGTTGATCAGCGGCTGGGACGTGCGGTGGCCAAGGTCAGCACCTACGGTCGCCGTCATGACTGTCGGCGCTGTCCTCCTGATCGTTGCAATCGTCGTGTTGATCCGCGCCTTTGCCCGTTTCGTGACAGAGGGCCGGGGTACCCCAGCGCCGGTCGCTCCGACCGAACGGCTCGTCGTCGGCGGTGAGTATCGCTTCGTGCGGAACCCGATGTACGTCGCAGTGGTCGGGGCGGTGCTCGGTCAGGCGATGATCTTCGGCTCGCTGCCGCTACTGGTGTACGCCGCCATTGTGTGGGCGGTCACGGCCGCGTTCGTCCACTGGTATGAGGAACCGGTGTTGTTGACGAGCTACGGCGAGGAGTACCAGCGCTACCGTCAAGCGGTGCCCGCCTGGTTGCCGCGGCTGCGCCCATGGCGGCCTGACGGAGAGCCGGGCAATGGGGCCGGCTAGTTACGCCGCGCCGTCCGCGCCCTCTGCGACGCTTCCCGCGGCATGTTGTCAATGGGAATCGATGAGACATGATCCGCTGGTTCGAAGCCGAAGATCCGGCTGAGAAAGTAGATCTGCGCCTCGATGGAGGCCTTGATCGTCTCGCCCCGGCGGAAGCCGTGCCCTTCGCCCTCGAACATGATCAAGGCAACGGGTAGGTCCTTGCGGCGCGCCGCGTCCGCCAGCATCTCGGCTTGTTGTGGCGGGACGACGGTGTCTTCTGTTCCCTGAAGCAGCAGAATTGGCGCCGACAGCCGATCCAGGTGGTTGATCGGTGAGCGCTCGAGGTAGCGAGCCCGCTCTTCGGGATACGGTCCCACCAAGCTATCCATGTAGCGCGCCTCGAATTTGTGCGAGTCCTTCGCCAGCGGTTCTAGGTCGGCGATGCCGAACTGGCTGATGCCGGCGCCGAAGACATCTGAGCTGGTGAGCGCTGCCAGAGTTGTAAAGCCACCGGCGCTGCCGCCTCGGATGGCCAGTCGAGCGGGATCGGCCAACTGTTGGGCACACATCGCTACGGCGCCCGTGATGCAATCCTGCACGTCGACGATGCCCCAACGGCCCTTCAGGCGATCTCGGTATTCCCTACCAAACCCGGTGCTGCCGCTGTAGTTGACATCGAGGATCGCAAACCCGCGCGATGTCCAGAACTGGTAGGCGATCTTGAAATCGCCGGCCGAGAATGCGGTCGGGCCGCCATGCGAAAGCGTGATCATCGGTGGCAAACTGCCCGAAGGGGCTCGGAATTCACCATTGACTGGCGGGTAGAACCAGCCGTAGACGGTCCCGTGCTCGGTGGTCCAATTGACCAATCGGGCGAGAGACACGGAGGCCGCGTCAATAATCGTCTCGGTTGAGGACCGTACGGTGCTCCAGCTGTGCTGATCAAGGTCGTGGAGCGCTAACGCAGCGGGTCGATCAGGATAGTTGAGCAACGCAGCGACGTGCCCGGCGCCGACGTCCACTGAGGTTGCCGCCGTGCCGGGATCAGCTATCGGACTAAGTGTGCCGTCGGAGATCGTCAGTACCTCAATGCTCTGTTTGCCACAGCGGTTCAAGGTGCACAGCAAATGATCATCGTCGATGATCGCATATGCTCGCTGACCCAACGTCCACTGCGCCGGGCAGAACTCTGCATCGGTCGGGCAGAGTGGGACTACGCCGTTTTCGCTCCAGAGATAGAGATTCCACCAGTTGGTGCGATCAGAAGCGAAGATCAACTTGTCGTTGAGCCAGCGGGGCTGTACGGCGGATTCGTCAAGAGTGTCGGCGACCGCACGGCTGTCGATGATCATGGTTCCAATCATCGTCCCGGTCATGATCGTTGTTGAGTCCCAGGGCATGTTCGGGTGGTTCCATTGGGTCCACGCCAAGCACCCGTTCGCAGAAAGCTCGGGAGTGGAGTAGAAATCGGCACCACCGCAGAGCACCACGCCGCCATCCGGATTCGGCCCGTCAAGATCAAGGGCGACGATGGTGTTGATTGGTTCGCCAGCGCCCGAATGGTCTTCACGTACCGCAAGCACGAGGTGGCGATCGGGGTGGACGCGAATGTCACCGAATCGGAATTCGCTCTCCGGAGTGATCGGGGTTGGTGGGCCCTCGTCGCGGATCGCGTACAAGCGACCGTCGGTGAATTGGGAGTAGACGACGGTACCGCCCGAGACGTGGTACTCACCGCCGCCGTACTCGTGAACCCGATCGCGGACGTAGCCAGGCGGGGGAGTGATTTCGACCGGCTCACCGCCCGATAGCGGCCGTCGCCACAGGCTGGTCCTGCCACGTTCATTGGCTCGAGACTCCAGCCAATACAGCTGTCCTCCGTCGATTTGCACGGCGGAAAGCCCGATTGAGGAGCCAATCAACTGATCAACCGAGATAGCAGACGCCCAGGATCCGTACGGCGCAACCCTCATGAAGGTCAATGTGCCTTCGTTGCGAGCGTCGGGCAAATCGCGCTTTCGGCGCGATGCGCGAGCTAGTAGGCAAAAGCTGGTGCGGATGTGGCCCATGGTGCAAGATAGGAGCACAACGGATCCACCCGGTGAGACCTGACTTGAGGATGCAGGGGAAGGCAGCCCTCAGGTTGTCTTTTGGTCTCGCACTGGAGGATCTGGCATGAGCACGACCCGTGGAGTCTTGTACGTCCACTCTGCGCCGTCAGCACTGTGCCCGCACATCGAGTGGGCTGTGGGCGGCGTCTTTGGTATGCCTATACGCGTCGACTGGATCCCTCAGCCAATCGAGCGCGCCTGCTATCGAACCGAGTATTCCTGGACCGGCCCGACCGGCACCGGGGCGCGGCTCGCGAGCGCTCTGAAAGGCTGGCAGCGGGTTCGTTTCGAGGTTACCGAGGAAGGCACCTCGAGTACCGAAGGTGAGCGCTACTCCTACACTCCGACGCTGGGCATCTTCCATGCGACGGTGGGCATCCACGGCGACATCATGATCCCCGAAGACCGGATCAAGCATGCGATAGCCGTGTCTGCACTCAGCGGCAAAGACCTCACTGAGGCCTTGTACGTGTTACTCGGCAGTGCATGGGACGACGAGCTGGAACCCTTCCGCTACGCGGGCGACGGCGCACCCGTTCGCTGGCTGCATGAAGTCGTCTAGGACTCCACACCCGAGTGATTACACGCCGTAGAGCTTCTCACCGGCGACATAGCGATCGTTCACCTCGACCAAGATCTTCTTCATTGTCTCCAGGTTCAACTGGTCGACCTTGGTGAAGCGAATACAGCTCTTGCCGCAGCTGACCGTCCCAAGTTCGCTCGCGTGCCGTTCGGCGAGATACTCCCCGTCAACCACGGCGCAGACGTACAAACTCACATACCGCTTCTGGGCGGCCAGTGCCAGCACCGGCAAGACCCCGGGCTCTTTCATCGACTTGCTGCGGTACGGCTGCTCGCCGTAGCCAAGCATCCGAGCACCCAGCTCACCGGTCAACCCTGGTGAGAGTGCCGGTGCGTGCTCCTGGATGATGGCGTCCATCCGACGCAACTCGGCCTCCCGCGAGCCGGCGGAGGAGAAGTAGTCCTCACGCGACTCAGCGTCGATCTGCATAAGGCAAATCTAACTTCTCCCACTTACCCACAGACGACTAATCGGCGTCAGGAGCGACGCCAATCAGAGTGGGATGTTGGTGTGCGCGCCACGCTCGCCGGTGTCGGCATTGCGAATGGCAGCGGCCAGCGCCGAGCGGGTTACGTCCGGCGCGACGATCTCGTCCACCACGCCGATCTCCACTGCCTTTTCCACTCCACCCGCGATGAGCTCATGTTCCGCAGCAAGCTCGGCCTCGACCTGGGGGCGTAGGTCATCGGCAACTTCAGCCAGCTTGCGCCGGTGCAGGATCCGCACCGCGGCAATCGGACCCATCACCGCGACCTCGGCACCCGGCCAGGCAAACACCCGGGTGGCACCGAGGGAGCGCGCATTCATGGCGATGTACGCGCCCCCATACGCCTTGCGAGTGACCAGAGTGACCCGCGGCACCACTGCTTCGCCGAAAGCGTGTAGCAGTTTTGCGCCACGTCGTACCACGCCGTCCCACTCCTGGCCGACGCCCGGCAGATAGCCGGGCACATCGACGAGGACGACGAGCGGCACCCCGAAGGTGTCGCACATCCGCACGAATCGGGCCGCCTTCTCGGCACTGAGCGCGTCCAAGCAGCCTCCCAGGCGCAGGGGATTGTTGGCGATCACTCCGACGGTGCGCCCACCGAGGCGGCCCAGCGCAATGGTGACGTTTGGAGCCCAGCGGGCGTGCAACTCGACTGTCGAGTCCTGATCCAGGAGACCATTGATCAGCGGATGAACGTCGTAGGCGCGGCGCGGCGACTCGGGCAACAGTGCAGCAAGATCGACATCATCCACGACCCGTGCAGTCTGTCCCTGGTTGGCAAGCAAGGTAGCGAGTGCCCGGCCCTGGTCGATCGCATGCCTTTCATCGTCGGCCACGACGTGGACGACCCCTGAGCGGCGGCCATGGGTGTCTGGACCCCCGAGCCGCAACATGTCGACATCTTCACCGGTGACCGAACGCACGACGTCGGGACCCGTGACGAAGATTCGACCTTCTGGCGCCAAGATCACCAGATCAGTCAAGGCAGGCCCGTACGCCGCGCCACCGGCCGCAAAGCCCAGCACGATGGAGATCTGCGGGATCTTCCCCGAGGCCTGGGTCATCGCGCGGAAGATCCGGCCCACGCCGTGCAGCGATAGCACGCCCTCGGCCAGTCGGGCGCCACCCGAGTGCCAGATGCCGAGGATCGGTACCCGATCATGCATGGCTCGCTCGTAGGCCCGCACAACCACGTCGCAGCCATCCATCCCCATGGCGCCGCCCATCACCGTGGGGTCGGAGCAGAAGGCGACAACCCGGCAACCGTTGATCATGCCGGCCGCCGCCAACATACCTGAGTCGTCGTCCGCAGTGATCAACTCGACGGAACCTGCGTCGAGCAATGCTCCCAGCCGGGCGTTGGGATTGCGCGGGTCCTGATCACGAGGAAGCTTGATCTTTTTTGGCGCAGCTGGCGCTGCGGACTCAGCTGATGTTCTGGTTCCCCGCGGAGCGGGAGCCGTGCTCGGGGCCATGCCCCGCTCGGCGGTGGTCGTCATCTCAAGCCTCCTGTGGCGTAGGCATTGGTGAAGGCAACGGCGACGTTGTGGCCGCCGAAGCCGAATGAGTTGTTGATCGCGGCCAGATCACCTTCTGGCAGGTCGCGTACTTTGGTGGCGATGTCTATACCAAGATCAGGTTCTGGGTTGTCCAGGTTGATCGTGGGTGGCACCTTGCGGTAACGCAGCGCGAGCAGGGTGGCGAGCGACTCCAGTGCGCCGGCGCCACCGAGCAGATGACCAGTCATGGATTTGGTTGCAGTGACAATCGCCTCGGTATGGTCACCGAGAGACTGCCTGATCGAGCTCGCCTCAGTGACATCTCCCTGCGGCGTGGACGTGGCGTGCGCGTTGACGTGCACGATGTCGCCAGGAGCAAGATCAGCCTCGCGCAGCGCCTTTGTCATGGCCAAGGCCTGACTCGTACCGCTCGGATCAGGTTGGACCATGTCGTGGGCATCTGCGGTGATGCCAGCTCCGGCCAGCTCGCCATAGATGCGGGCGCCACGGGCCTGAGCGTGCTCCAGGGTTTCGATGACGAACATGGCGGCGCCCTCTCCAAGCACGAAGCCGTCTCGATCGACGTCCCATGGCCGCGACGCGCGCTCCGGCTCGTCGTTGCGGCGGCTCATCGCTTGCATTTGAGCGAAGCTGGCAATCGGCAAGGGGTGGATGACACCTTCCGTCCCACCCACAACGGCAACGTCGGCGCGCCCCAGCCGGAGCATGTCCAGGCCGAGCGAAATCGACTCGTTGCTCGATGCGCAGGCCGACACCGGCGTATGCGCCCCAGCCCGGGCTCCGAGCCGCAGGCTGACATTGGCTGCCGAGGCATTCGCCATCAGCATCGGGATCGCCAGCGGGCTAACCCGGCGAGCGCCTTTCTCTTTCTGGATATCCCAGTTGGACAGCAGCGTGACCATTCCGCCGATGCCGGTGGCGACGGCGACGCCTAGCCGCTCTCGGTCGACCGGATTGTCCTCCCGCAGCCCGTATCCAGCGTCTTGCCAAGCCTCCAACGCCGCGACAACGGCGAGTTGCGCGCACCGGTCGAGCCGGCGCGCTTCGACCCGTTCTAAGATCTCGGCGGGGTCCACCGCCGCCTGCGCCGCGATCTTTACCGGCAGATCATCGGCCCAGTCCGCCTCGATCTTCGCTACGCCGGACTTTCCGGCCAGTAGGTTCTCCCACGTGCTCGAAACGTCACCCCCCAGCGGGGTGGTGGCTCCTAGCCCGGTGACGACGACGCGGATGCGTGACATTGGGTGACTCCTGCGTTGGCGTGTCGAGTTGTTTGGCTGATTTCGGGGCCGTCCTGGTATTGGATGGCCCTTAGGCGATCACGGTTTGTTGATCAGGCGGCTGCACGCTCGATGTAGGCGACGGCATCGCCCACGGTCTTGAGGTTCTTGGCCTCTTCATCGGGAATACTGACGCCGAACTTCTCTTCGGCGGCATAGATGATCTCGACCATCGACAGTGAGTCCACATCAAGATCATCGGTGAACGACTTGTCCAGCTGGACATCGTTGACTGGGACACCGGCGACCTCATTGACGATCTCGGCAAGATCGGCGCGGACTTCCTCGGTGGTGGGCATGAACAGTGCTCCTTTGATGGTGGTTGGGATGGATTTCTCGGATCCAAATTTCAGGGCAGGATGATCACCTGACCGGCGTAAACCAGTCCGGCGCCGAAGCCGATGATCAGACAGGTCTGCCCTTGGTGAGCCTCGCCGGACTCCAGCAATGCCTCGATGGCCAGTGGAATCGAGGCAGCCGAGGTGTTGCCCTGCCGAGCAATGTCGCGCGCGACCACGACCCTGCTGGGCAGCTTGAGAGCGCGGAACATGGCGTCTGTGATGCGCATATTTGCCTGGTGAGGGGCAAAGACGTCGAGATCCTCGGCGCGTACGCCGGCAGCGTCCAGGGCCTCTGCGGCAGTCTTGGCCATTGTGTACGAGGCCCACTTGAAGACCGGATTGCCTTCCATCTTCAGGGTTGGCCAGTTCGCGTCGCCCTCGGTGGCGCGATAGGCCACGGGGTCCCAGGCCAAGGCTGCGTTCCAGGGCTGGGTCTGTTGGATGAGCGGGGCCTGGTCGCCGTCAGAGCCCCAGACCACCGGTCCGATCCCGGGATATTCGCTCGGGCCGATGACGGCGGCCCCCGCGCCATCGGCGAAGAGGAACGCTGTGGACCGGTCAGACCGGTTCGTCAGATCGCTGAGCCGCTCCACGCCGATGATCAACACATACCGCGATGCGCCGCTGCGAATGAAGGAATCAGCCATCGCCGTCGCATAGCAGAATCCCGCGCAAGCGGCCGAGATGTCGAACGCCGCGGCGCTCTTGGCGCCCAGTTCGCTGGCTATGGTGGTGGCAACTGCCGGTGTTTGGTGCAGGTGTGTGACAGTAGAAACGATCACTGTATCGATCTGGCCGGCCGCGATGCCCGCGCGTTCCAGCGCCTTGCGCGCGGCGGCAATCGACATCATCTGGATGGTTTCGTCGGGCGAGGCCCAGCGGCGTTCGATGATCCCAGACCGGGTGCGGATCCACTCGTCCGAGGAATCGATCATCGTGCAGATCTCGGCATTGTCGACCACTCGCCGTGGCCGGTATCCACCCAAGCCGAGGATGGCGGCGTACTTCTCCCCAGCCGTCAGCTTGAGCATCATCGGGTGACCTCAGTTGCGTTGGCGGATTCGACTGTCGGATGCAACCGCAGCAGCGGCTGACCAGGCGACACAGGGTCGCCGTTCTCAACCAGCCACTCGACCACGATGCCGCCATGCGGCGCGCTCACCGGCATTTCATCTCGCAGGTTCTTGACCATCCCGACCGTGCTGTGGTTGGGCAGAATCGTGTCCATCTCGATGTCTTCGGTGCGAATGAATTGCCCCTTCCCGGGGGAGACGACCAGACGCCAGGTGGGATTGCCAGCAATCGGTGAAGCGGAGGCGGTGCTGCCGTGCTGTTGCACGAATTCCGTGGCCTCCTCCAACTGGTCTGGGGTGTTGAGTGCGAACAGTTCCACGCCCTTGAGGTTTCGCTTCGCAATCCCGGTCAGGGTGCCCGCCGGTGGCATTTCCAAGAGGCCAGTGACGCCCAAGTCGCCCATGGCAGCCATGCACAGATCCCAACGAACTGGCGCGGCCAGTTGGCCCACCAACCGCTTGAGAACCTCCTGACCATCGTGAACGACCTGCCCATCGGCGTTCGACAGCAAGCGGGTTCGCGGGTCGTGGGTGGAAATCGCCCGCGCGAGCGCTGCGAGACGCGTGACAGCAGGCTGCATGTGGACGGTATGGAAGGCTCCGGCAACGCTGAGCGGGATGAGTCTGGTGCGCGTCGGCGGATCAGCCACCAGCGCAGCCAGCTGCTCAGTCGTACCGGCCGCAACAATCTGGCCCCTGCCATTGTTGTTGGCGGCCGTCAGGCCGTGTGCCTCGAGAGCGGCCAGCACGTCGTCAGGATCACCGCCGATCAGGGCCGTCATCGATGTGGGGGTCACCGCGCTGGCTTCGGCCATAGCACGGCCACGCTCGCGTACGAAGACCATTGCTTGTTCCGCCGATAAGACGCCGACCCCGGCGGCAGCGGTGATCTCGCCTACCGAATGTCCGGCAACGACACCGACGAATGGATAGCCATCCGCCGGATGCGGGAAGAGTTCGAGCGCGGCCAGCAGCCCAGCCGCAACCAGGAGAGGCTGGGCGATCGCGGTGTCTCGGATGGTTTCGGTGTCGGCTGCTGTGCCGTAGTGCCTGAGATCGAGGCCCGAGACAGCCGAGAGCCAATTGAGCCGGTCAGCGAAGGTGGGTACGTCGAGCCAGGGCCCGAGAAACCCTGGTGTCTGGGCACCTTGACCGGGTGCCACAATCGCAAGCACATCTGTACTATTTCCTGGCCCGGACGAAAAGGGCGTACGGGGACGCCACGAATATTCGGATGTCCTATTGTCGGTTTCTGACAAGTGTTTGGGCCCGCTGCTCGCGCAATCGCGCTGGGAACCCGCCGCCGTCGTCGTCGCTCGCGGAGGAAGAACGCCTCCGCTCGCTTCTCCTCCGTGCGTCGGCGCGCGATTTTCCGACGCTCGCAGCATGCGGCGCAGTCCGGCTGCGGAGGCGCGCGATTTGCCTGATGCTCGCGGCCTGCAGCCAGTCTCAGAAGAGGCTCAGACCCGCGACTCCTCCGGGCGGGAGCGGGCGAAGAGTCGGCCCAGGGTGATCGCTAGTCGGAGCGCGTACGCGTCCCGCGGATCGGTCGGGCTATAGCCGGTGACCTCATGGATTCGTCGCAACCGGTAGCGGACGGTGTTGGCGTGAACGAACAATGCACGCGCAGCAGCCTCGACCGACAGCCCTTGATC
Organism: Propionibacteriaceae bacterium; assembly: GCA_036380335.1. Lineage (GTDB taxonomy): Bacteria > Actinomycetota > Actinomycetes > Propionibacteriales > Propionibacteriaceae > Microlunatus. The sequence continues at coordinate 21,852 of DASVEX010000154.1, forward strand.
TAGGAACGTGACGAGTGTTTCGAGCAGGCCGCTTCCGGCAGCTTGCAAAGGCTCGTAGATGTCATGGGCCAGCGCCCGCCTCGCATGACCGTCACCAGAGAGTGCGCGCTCCGGCAGCAGATCCAACGATGCCACTGGTCGCGGCGCCTCGGGCCAGCCAGCGGCAGCGCGGTAAGCCGATACCGCCTCTCGCGTACTCGTGGCCGCGTCCATCAAATGCTCGACCGGCGGCCCAACGATCACTGCACCAGGACCAAACAGCGTGACAAACCTGGCGACGATGTCCACTGCCTGATCAGGCGCATTGACGGCGGCGCCGCCAAGCACCACGATCATCCGGTCGCCCTGCACGGCGCCGAGCATGTCGGTCCCTGCGATGGCTGCGGTATGCCGAATCGCCTCCAGCGCCTGGCCGGGTTCCATCTGGGGAGCGGGCCCGACGACAACCACCACTCCGGTGGTCGAATGCCAGCCGAGGGTCGATGCGCGTGACAGCACCGTCTCGTCGGTCTCTCCGCGCAGCACGGCGTCCACTACCAAGGCCTCCAGCCGCTCGTCCCAGGCTCCCCGCAGCTCGGCCGCACGTGCGTAGATCTCGGCTGCCGAGAAGGCGACTTCCCGGCTGTACTGATCGATCGCGGCATGCAAGATAGGCCGGTCACCCTTGGGCATCAATTCATCAATCTGTTTCTCGACCACTTCGATCGTGGTCCGAACCAATTCAACGGTTTGATAGAGGGAGATTTTGCGGGCCAGCTCGCGCGGCGCCGATCCAAAGATCTCGGACGTACTCGGCATCTCAGGACCCGGAGCGGCGAACCACTTCACGAAGCCATCGATGCCGGCCTGGGCCACCAGCGTGATCCACGATCGGTGTTCAGCGTCGAGCCGGCGGAACCAGAGGTGCCGCTCCTCCATCTCCGCGATCGTCGCGGTCGTCATCTTGTCGGTGACCCCAGCGAGCCGTTTCGCGATCGTGGCTCGAGTTTTGGCCGACGGGAGCAAAGACCTATTGATCCCTCGAGTGCTCGCGGCCATAGGCTGACTTTAGTGCCGCCCGCACTATGACAGGCGGGCCGCTTGGCCGACTGCAGGAGCTCGCGGTTGAGCCACGTTGACGTCTAGCTGCCGTGTGTGCGAGCGACGAAGGAGGCGAATCTGGCGGGCTGCCCGGCAGAGTGCAATTCGATACTTGTCAGCGTCTCAGCGGGCTATAGCCTGCTAGGAGTCTGACAACTCGGTGACGATTCGGAGGTCAGCCGACAGGTGAGTGATCTTGATCTGCGGCCACAGGAGTATTTGTGTGCGGGACGAGTGGGCGGCGGACTTGAGGAGCTGCTGCTGACGGCTCGCCGGGTATATCTCGGCAAGACCACCGAAGTGTCGCGCGCGCTCCCAGACAAACTCATTCGCATGATCGGGGCGTGGTGCTTCCTTGATCATTACGGCCCCGAGGACGTGAGCGGTGCGGCTGGCATGCAGGTCTGGGCGCATCCTCATACCGGGCTCCAGACGGTCAGCTGGTTGCTCGAGGGCGAAGTAGAGCATCGCGACAGTCTCGGCTCGCAGGCGATGGTACGGCCGGGTGAACTCAACATCATGACCGCCGGTCGCGGCATCGTGCACAGCGAGATCTCCCAGCCGGACAAACCGCCGATGCTCCATGGGGTACAGCTGTGGGTCGCGCTGCCCGATGCCATGCGCGATCGCGAACCGGCGTTCGAAAGTTACGCGGACCTGCCCGACTTGCGTCGGCCTGGAGTGAGCGGCAAGGTACTGATCGGAGAAGTTGACGGGACGACGTCGCCGGCGTTGGCCTACTCGCCGATGTGTGGCGCTGACCTGAGCCTTGCTGCTGGCGCCGATGTGATGCTTTCGGTCGAGGAGAGTTTCGAGTACGGCATCTTCGTGGTCGCTGGTTCAGTTGTCGCGGAATCGACGGCGGCCGAAGTCGACCAACTTGTCTACCTCGGCCACGGCCGGCGAGACATCCGCATACGCAGCTCGGCGGGAGGCCGGGTGATCATGCTCGGCGGTCAGCCCTTCGACGAGGAAATCGTGATGTGGTGGAACTTCATCGGCCGCAGTCACGAGGACATCGTGGAGTTCCGGACAGCCTGGGAAACTCGCGACCCGCGATTTCCGGCTATCGTCAGCCGCGCAGAGAAGGTCATGGAGGCGCCGCCGATGCCGACGATCACCCTGAAGCCGCGAACACGAAGGAGCCGGGCCGAGTGAACCCGGTAGAGGCCTTGCGGGAGATTGGTTTCCTGCTGGAACGCTCGCGCGCCGACACCTATCGGGTACGCGCCTACCGAGGTGCCGCAGACGTTATCTCAAGGCTCAGCGAAGAAGAGCGCCGTGATCATCAGGACCAGCACACCTGGGCCAAAGTGTCAGGTGTCGGGCCCAAGACAGCGACCGTGATCATGCAGGCTATGGAGGGCCAGGTGCCGGAGTACCTGCAGAAGTTGCGCGATGAGAAGCAGCCTCTTGTCGAGGGCGGGCTGAGCATGCGTGCGGCGATCAAGGGTGATCTCCACACTCACTCGTCGTGGTCCGACGGAGGCAGCCCGCTCGAGGAGATGATGATCACTGCTCGAGCGCTTGGTCACGACTACTGCGCTATCACTGATCACTCGCCACGGCTGCAGGTGGCGCGTGGGCTAAGCGCTGAACGGCTGCGACAGCAAATGGTCGTCGTCGCCGATCTGAATCAAGTCATGGCGCCGTTCCGTTGTCTGCGGGGCATCGAAGTCGACATTCTCGAGGACGGCGGTCTTGATCAAAGCGACGGGCTGCTGGCGGAGTTGGACGTGGTCGTCTCGAGTGTGCACTCCAAGCTGCGCTCGGATTCGGAGACCATGACACACCGAATGGTCGGTGGCATAGCCAATCCACAGACCAACATCCTCGGCCATTGCACCGGTCGTTTGCTCGAGGGTGAACGGGGCACCCGGCCGGAGTCTGTTTTCGACGCCGAGGTCGTCTTCGAGGCCTGCCGTACCTTCGACGTTGCTGTGGAGATCAACTCACGACCCGAGCGACGCGATCCCCCCACCAGACTGTTGAAGCTGGCGATGGATATGGGATGCCTGTTCTCCATCGATACCGACGCCCACGCTCCCGGACAGCTCGAATTCCAGATCTATGGCTGCCAGCGGGCCGAGGATCTTGAACTGGATCCGAGTCGGGTGATCAACAGCTGGCCGGCTGATGAGCTGCTCGACTGGTGCGCCAAGGGATAACCGATCGCTGCCGGCAGCGTGATGTGACCAGTTTCACCGCTCGATCCAACCGGTTGCAGATAATACCAGTCGAACGGCTGGTATAGCCTGAGGCACTGGTCGGCGCAGTAACGACTCAATGAGGGCAGGCTCAATGAGGGCAGGCTCAATAAGGGCAGGCTTCTTGAGGGCAGGCTCAATGAAGGGATGTGCGGACCGTCGGAGGTGATGGCCGGTGAGCGAAGACGGACAGCGGGCTGATGTGACGGCAGAGCCGCCGCCAGTTCCCGTGTTCTTCCTCTCCGACAGCACCGGAATCACGGCCGAGACGATGGGCAATGCGCTACTCATTCAGTTTCCTAATCTCCGTTTCGAACGTCGCCTCATCCCGTTCATCTCCAGCGTCGAAGAAGCCCGCCGGGTGGTCGCGATCTTGGACGCCGCGGCAACAGGCCCGGTGATGCCGCTGGCGTTCTCTACGACCGCCGTCGAAGAGGTTCGCCTGGAGCTACTCCGTACGACGTGCCCGCTGATCGACTTCTTCGACCTGCACATGGCACGCGTCGAGACGATCTTGGGAGCCAAAGGGGTCCGGATCGCGGCCCGGTTGCACGGCATGGGAGATGTCCAGCGGTACAACGCTCGGATGGCCGCAGTCGAGTATGCGATCGAACATGACGACGGGCAGAGCATGCGGGCGCTACACAAGGCGGACGTGATTTTGGTTGCCCCATCGCGCTGCGGCAAGACACCAACAACGATGTACCTGGCCCTGCAACATGGCATTTTCGTCGCCAACTATCCGCTGGTCGAGGAGGACTTCGAGACCGCGGAGCTGCCACGCCCGGTGCAGCAGCTGCGAGAGCGGTGCTTCGGCATGACCACTACGCCAGCCCGCCTCAGCCAGGTTCGGCACGAGCGAAGGCCGAACTCGCGCTATGCCTCACTCGAACAGTGCAGCTACGAGCTGCGCCAGGCCGAGGCGATGTATCGCAACCATCGCCTTCCCGTGATCAACTCCTCAACCAAATCGGTGGAGGAGATGTCCACCGTGATCTTGCAAACCCTCAATCACAAGTCCTGAGAGAGATCGAAAGAGAAGGAATGAGCTATGCCCGCAGCCTCGACCACATCGACTATTGCGTGGTTCTCCGACCTCGGTCTGGCCGATCTCGATCAGGTCGGCGGCAAGAATTCGTCCTTGGGCGAGATGATCCGCGGCTTGGCCTCTGCAGGCGTCCGGGTACCGAACGGATTTGCCACCACCGCAGATGCCTACCGCCGCTTCATTGCCGAGGGGGGTGTGGCCGAGATGATCAACGCCGAGCTCGCCGCACTGGATACCGAAAACGTCGAACAGCTGGCAGCGGTGGGCTACAGGATCCGCTCCGCGATCACCCGGCAGCCCCTGCCGGCCAATCTCGAAGCCGACATCCGCAGCGCCTATGCCCGGCTCGCCGGCGAGTCAGCCAACCCCTCCCGTGACAACGTGTCATTCGCCGTACGATCCAGCGCAACGGCGGAAGACCTGCCGGACGCTTCGTTCGCTGGGCAGCAGGAGACGTTCCTCAACGTCCGCGGCATTGATGCCATTCTCGACGCGATCAAGAAGGTCTACGCATCCCTGTACAACGACCGCGCGATCGCCTATCGGGTCCATCACCGCTTTGAGCACGATGCCGTGGCGCTCTCCGTGGGCGTACAGCGGATGGTGCGATCCGACCTTGCCGCGTCCGGGGTGATGTTCACCATGGACACTGAATCGGGCTTTGCCGATGCCGTCTTTCTCACCTCGTCCTACGGGTTGGGCGAGGCCGTCGTTCAGGGTGCGGTCAACCCTGACGAGTTCTACGTCTACAAACCGGGATTGCGTGCGGGCCGGCCGGCCATTCTCAAGCGCGGCGTGGGGAGCAAGGCAACCAAGATGATCTACGCTCCGCAGTCCGAGAGCGGCTCGACAACCACGTTCGTCGACGTTGATCAGGCGGAGCGCAGGCGGTTGTCCCTCACAGATGAGGAGATCACTGAGCTGGCGCGCCAGGCACTTGCCATCGAGGAGCATTACGGGCGACCGATGGACATCGAATGGGGTAAGGACGGCCAGGACGGCCAGCTCTACATCCTCCAGGCACGTCCCGAGACAGTGAAGTCTCGGCTGGGCACGGCGCGGGTGCAGCGGTACCGGATACGCGAGCGCGGAGCGGTCATCATCGAAGGACGCGCCATTGGACAGAAGATCGGGGCCGGCGCGGCACGGGTGCTCTCCGAAATCGCCGATATGCACCTTTTCCAACCGGGTGAGGTGCTGGTCGCTGACATGACCGACCCAGATTGGGAGCCGATCATGAAACGAGCCGCAGCGATCATCACCAATCGTGGCGGACGGACCTGCCATGCGGCGATCATCGCTCGGGAGCTGGGAATCCCTGCTGTCGTGGGCACCGGCACCGCAACCGGATCATTGCAGGACGGTCAGGCGGTGACGGTCTCATGCGCCGAGGGCGACACCGGCTATGTGTACGCGGGCCTGCTCGACTTCGACATCGAGGAGTCCGAGCAGCAAAGCATGCCAAACGTCGACGTCAAGATCATGATGAACGTGGGCACCCCCGACCAGGCGTTCGCGTTCTCCCGGTTACCTAACGCTGGCGTGGGGTTGGCGCGGCTGGAATTCATCATCAACAACCAGATCGGCGTCCATCCAAAGGCCTTGCTGGAGTTCGATCGTTTGGATGAGCCGCTGCGCAGCAAGATCAATGATGCTATGGGGGCGTACCGGACGCCACGCGAATTCTTCTTCCGCCGGGTCGCAGAGGGCGTTGCCACCATTGCTGCCGCTTTTGCGCCACACCCGGTGATCGTGCGCACGTCGGACTTCAAGTCCAACGAGTACGCCAGCCTGCTTGGCGGTGACCGCTACGAGCCGCACGAAGAGAACCCGATGATCGGCTATCGGGGGGCGGCACGATATCTCTCCGCCGACTTCGCCGAATGCTTCGCCATGGAGTGCGAGGCATTGCGGTATGTGCGCGACGAAATGGGCCTCACGAACGTCAAGATCATGATTCCCTTCGTACGCACCCTCGCCGAAGGTGCGGGCGTGGTACGGCTGCTCGAGGAGCACGGCCTTCGACGAGGCGAGAATGGCCTAGAGGTGATCATGATGTGCGAGCTGCCGTCCAACGCAGTTCTCGCGGATGAGTTTCTTGATCATTTCGATGGCTTCTCGATCGGCTCGAACGATCTGACTCAGCTGACCTTGGGACTTGACCGGGACTCCAGTCTGGTAGCGGAGTCATTCGATGAACGTGATCCAGCTGTCAAAGCTTTGATCAGTATGGCGATCAAGGCTTGCAAGGCCCGGGGGAAATACGTAGGAATCTGCGGACAGGGTCCCAGTGATCATCCTGACCTTGCGGAGTGGTTGCTGGATCAGGGCATCGACAGCATCTCGCTGAACCCGGACACGGTGGTTGACACCTGGATCAGGCTCGGCAAACCGGCGTCGGCAACTTCCTAGATGCGGGCCGTGCTTGTCGCACGTGCCCTTCGACGGGCTTAGGGCACATCTCAGATGCGCGCTGAGCTGGTCGAAGCGCTAGCGCCCTTCCGACGGCATTCGTCACCGCGGCGCGTTAGGGTCGGCGGGTGGATGACATAAGCCTGGCCGCCGAACTGGTGCGTGAGGCGGGAACCTTGGCCAGCGAGATGCTTCACCAGGGTCTGGAAGTTCACTACAAGACCTCCCTTTCCGACGTGGTGTCGGCAGCGGATCACGCGAGCGAGGAAAAAATCATCGCTCGGCTCACTGAAAGCCGCCCCGATGACGGACTCGTGGGAGAGGAAGGCGCGCGCAAGGCGGGAGAGGGCCGCACCTGGTACGTCGACCCGGTCGACGGCACGTACAACTTCCTCTCCGGCATCCCGTACTGGTGTTCGGCCGTGGGTCTGGTCGACGCCGATGGGCCACTGCTCGGGGCAGTCTTTTATCCAGACCTCGACCAGCTGTGGCTGGGTGGCCGAGACACTCCGACCACCCTCAACGGAGAACCGGTGCCCTTGCTGCTCAGCCAACGCCTCTCCGAGATCTCGATCGCGACCTACTACCACCCGCGACATCTTCCGGACCAGCAACGCCTGACCGCGTGGCAGTCGGTGGTGGCCTCGGCCGCTACGTTGCGCATACTCGGATCCGCCTCGATCGACTTGGCCGGGGTCGCGAGCGGCTGGCTAGGCGTCTTCCTGCAGGCCAATCTCAACGCGTGGGACTGGTACCCAGGCGCGGCGCTGGTGATCGGTGCCGGCGGAGTCGCCGACGAACTCGTCGTCGGTGAAACCCGCTGGCAGATCGCTGGCAATGCGCAGGCCGTCGAGGATGTGAAAACCGCACTTCAAGCCCCGCTCTAGGGCGCGACGACTTTCCTACGCGTCGGCTAGGCGCCAGCGCCCTCTTGTGCCACTCCGGCGACCGCGGTGGGGTCGCCGATGCGGTAACGGTCGAAGGCTTCGGAAGCAGCACTTGCGTCGTACAGACCGTCCCTGGCCAGCGACTCCAGCGTGGCAACCACAATCGACTCGGCATCGACCAGGAAGTAGCGCCGCGCTGCCGCCCGCGTATCGGCAAAGCCGAACCCGTCAGTGCCCAGAGAACACCAGGTATGGCGTACCCATGGAGCGATCTGATCTTGAACGGCACGCATATAGTCACTGACTGCGATCACTGGCCCCGGCGCGCCATCCAGAGCGCCCGTGATGTACGCCTCGCGTCGCTCCTCACCCGGATGCGTGAGGTTCCATTTCTCGGCAACGAGCGCATCGCGGCGCAGCTCGTTCCATGACGTCACTGACCAGATGTCGGCGGCAACGCCCCACTCGTCGGCGAGTATCCGCTGTGCCTTCAGCGCCGCCGTCATCGTCACGCCTGAGACGAGGATCTGGGCGCGTGGCTGATCGCCTTCCAGCGGAGCCGAGGCGTAGTGGTAGATCCCTCTCAGCAACGCCTCCACGTCAAGGTTCTCCGGAGCTCCTGGTTGGGAAACCGGCTCGTTGTAGACGGTGATGTAGTAGATGAGATCCTCGCCGTCAGGATGGTCCGGGTCGTCGTGCCCATACATCCGCCGCAGCCCGTCCTTGACGATATGCGCGACCTCGTAGGCGAAGGCCGGGTCGTAGTGAACCACAGCCGGGTTGGTGCTGGCGAGCAGCGGCGAGTGGCCGTCGGCATGTTGCAGTCCTTCGCCGGTGAGCGTGGTACGGCCGGCTGTCGCTCCAAGCAGGAAGCCGCGGGCCAACTGGTCGGCCATCGCCCAGATCCAGTCGCCCGTGCGCTGGAACCCGAACATCGAGTAGAAGATGTAGAACGGGATCATCGGCTCCCCGTGCATGGCGTAGGAGGATCCGGCAGCAATCACCGACCCCATGGCGCCGACCTCGGAAATGCCCTCGTGTAGCAGCTGGCCCTTCTCGGATTCTTTGTAGGAAAGCAAAAGCTTGCGGTCGACCGACTCATAGGTCTGGCCGTGCGGGTTGTAGATCTTCGCCGTTGGGAACATCGAATCCATGCCGAAGGTCCGGAACTCGTCCGGGGCGATCGGCACGATCCGGTGTCCGATTTCCTTGTCTCGCATCAGATCCCGAAGCAGCCGGACGAATGCCTGGGTGGTGGCAACCTTGGTCTTTTCTCCGGCAGGCTCCATTAGCGCCGCGTACACCTCATCGCCCGGCAGCTTGATGATGGTCGGTCGTACCCGACGCTCGGGGAGGTAGCCCTGTAACGCGCGGCGCCGCTCCTGGAGGTACTTGATCTCATCTGAGTCTTCGCCGGGATGGTAGTAAGGCGGGTTGTAGGCGTCCTCAAGGGCGCTGTCGGGAATCTCGAGGTAGAGGCGATCTCGAAACGCCTTGAGGTCCTTGGTTGTCAGCTTCTTCATCTGGTGGGTGGCGTTCTTACCCTCCAGGGCATCGATGGTCCAGCCCTTGACCGTTTGGGCCAAGATCACGGTCGGCTGGCCGACGTGTTCAGTGGCGGCCTTGAACGCCGCATACACCTTGCGATAGTCGTGCCCGCCCCGAGAGAGCACCTTGATCTGATCATCGGACATGCCCGAGACCATCTTCTGCAACCGCGGATCGGAGAAGAAGTTGTTGCGAATGTAGGCGCCATCCTCCACCAGATACGTCTGGAACTGCCCGTCCGGCGTGGTGTTCATCTTGTTCACCAGCACGCCATCCGCATCGGCGGCGAGCAGCGGATCCCAGTCGCGGCCCCACAGCACCTTGATCACGTGCCAACCGGCGCCGAGGAAGATCGACTCGAGCTCCTGAACGATCTTGCCGTTGCCACGTACCGGACCGTCCAGCTGTTGCAGGTTGCAGTTGATCACCCAGGTGAGGTTGTCGAGTTCCTCACGAGCAGGAAGTCCGATCGCGCCCAGTGACTCCGGTTCACCCATCTCGCCGTCGCCAAGGAAGCCCCAGATGCGCTGCTGAGAGGTGTCTTTGATGCCCCGGTTATGCAGATAGTGGTTAAAGCGGGCCTGATAAATCGAGTTGATCGCACCAATGCCCATGGAGACCGTCGGGAACTCCCAGAAGTGTGGCATCAGTCGCGGGTGCGGGTAGGAGGACAGCCCGTTGCCCGGTCCGCGCGACACCTCCTGACGGAATGCGTCCAGATGCTCGGTGGTCAACCGACCTTCCAGGTACGCCCGGGCGTAGATGCCCGGGGAGGCATGACCCTGAATGAAGATGTGATCACCGCCACCGGGATGATCCTTGCCGCGGAAGAAGTGGTTGAACCCCACCTCGTACAGGCTGGCGGCGCTCTGATAAGTCGCTATATGGCCGCCGACTTCAAGACCCTTGCGGTTGGCCTTGCTGACCATGATCGCCGCATTCCACCGGATGAAGGCACGAATCCGCCGTTCGACATGCTCATCACCTGGGAACCAGGGCTCGGATTCCGGCGGAATCGTGTTGATGTAGTCACTGCTACGCAATGCCGGCAGACCGATCTGACGCGCCCGGGCTCGCTCCAGCAGCTTCAGCATGATGAACCGCGCGCGGTTGCGTCCCTTGTCCTGGAGCAAGCCGTCGAGTGATTCCAGCCAGTCGGCAGTCTCATCGGGATCGATATCGGGAAGTTGGCTGGGCAAGCCTTCGGCGGTGATAGCCGGATGAGGTCCTGGCGTAGCCATTGCAAGCTCCTTACGTCTCATCCAGCGCCGGGGCGGGGCTGGCGTGCAGGTCGCAGTGTTGCGACACCCATCCTGTCACTTCCGTTTGATCAACTGCACCCCGCGAGATGCGCTATACATGGCGACTCTCCGCGTCGCGGGGGATCGCCCTGGAGAATCCGCTGCCGTCGTCCTTGCTCGGCGACGGTGGTGCGTGTCGTCTGGGGCGTCCTCCGGTCAGCGGCGGCCGATCCGCGGGTCGATTACGACGCTTCGCTCCCGCTCATGACACCGTGGGGTTACGCGGCACAGCGTGCCTCTGGCAGGCTGTGCCCAAGAAGTTCACCCCGAAAAGAATTCATAGCTTCGGTACTTGCCGAAGCTGGTCGAAAAGGAGGCGGCACGCCGCAATGAGCGGGATCTCTTCTCGCCTTGATTGGACTATGCCGGCGCGCCGCGGCCGCCGGCGTTCTTCGTCCCCATCATCGTGCTTCAAGTCGTCCGGGTCATCGTCATGGAGGTGTGGGTGACCTCCACAGCTGGTGCCGGGGGATCCAAGAGTTTGAGCGACCTGCTCGGCCTGTCCCGTGGCCTGGTCGTCCAAGAGCTCGGCTGGGATGAGGATGTCGACGACGACGTACGGGTCATGGTCGAGGACGCGATCGACGGCGAATTGATCGAAGAGGCGATGGAAGCCGTGGATCTCGTGCTGCTGTGGTGGCGCGATGAGGACGGAGATCTTGTCGATGGCCTGGTCGATGCCCTGACCGATCTGACCGACAGCGGCTATATCTGGCTGATGACCCCGAAGGTTGGGCGCAGCGGCTACGTCGACGCTGCGGACCTCGCCGAGGCTGCGGTGACAGCCGGTTTAGCGCTCACCAACAGCGTGCAGGTGTCTTCTGACTGGGCCGCAACCAAGCTGGTACGGCCCAAGGGCACGCGTCGGTGAGTCTGACGCTCGGCGAGCACGCTCCGAGCTTTACGGCCCGCAACCAGCACGGGGAGTTGGTCACGACGCATGGATTGCGCGGCTCTCCAGCGGTGATCATCTTCTACCCCTGGGCATTCTCCAGCATCTGCCGCGGCGAGCTGGCGGCTCTTCGCGATGATCATGAGAGTTTTGTGACTCTGGGCTCGAAGGTCTTGGCGGTCTCGTGCGATGCGATGTACAGCCTGCGTGCCTATGCAGACACGGAGGGCATCCCATTCGACCTGCTCAGCGATCATTGGCCACACGGCGCAATCGCACAGGCGTATGGCGTCTTCGACGAGCTGGCGGGCTGCGCGCGCCGCGGCACGTTTGTGCTGGACTCCGCAGGCTTGATCAGGTGGCAGCAGACCAACCAGATCAACGAGCCGCGTGAGATCACCGCCGTGCTTGCGGCGACGGCGAATCTATGATGGCCGAGTGCCACTGACAGGGGAGTACGAGCCGAGTCCGCGCAAGCGGGTGCGGGATCAGGTGGAGCGTTACGAAGCCACCGACGGCCGCGAAGCCAACACCCTCGCTGGTACTAAAAGGCCGATCGTGATCTTTACGACGCGAGGTCGAAAGAGCGGCAAGATCAGAAAGTTCGCCTTGATGCGGGTAGAGCATGACGGCAAGTACGCCATGGTTGGCTCCTTAGGTGGCGGCCCGACGCATCCGGTCTGGTATCTCAACCTCAAGGCCGATCCTGAGGCGCTGATGGTGCAGGATGGTGCGGAACGCTTCGACGCCACGGCGCGTGAGCTCAGCGGCGAGGAACGAGAGATTTGGTGGCAGCGAGCCGTCGAGGCTTACCCGACGTACACGAGCTATCAGGAGAAGACCGAGCGCCAGATACCAGTGCTCTTGGCCGAGCGTCGCACATGATCTGAGAGCTGCTCGCTTCCTCTCGACTGCGTTTCTCCGCACGAAGCCACGAATGAAGCCTTCAACCGCCGAATCGGTCGATATTCGTGGCCTCGTGCGGGATAGCGAGTAGCGTCGCGGAGCACGAGAGGTCCCGCTGATCGCGGCCGATCAGCGTCGGGACAGAATGACATCCATGATTCCTGTCCAGCCCTTCGGCCGTACCGGCCATGAGAGCACCCGCGTGATCTTCGGCGCTGCCGCCCTGGGCAACATCAGCCAAGACGAGGCGGATCAAACGATCGAGGTGATCCGCCGGCATGGGATCAACCACATCGACACCGCCGCAAGCTACGGCGACGCAGAGCTGCGACTTGGTCCGTGGATCGAGACTCACCGCGAGGAGTTCTTCCTCGCCACCAAGACCGGTGAGCGTACGCGGGCCGAGGCCTACAACGAGATCCAACGCTCGCTGGAACGGCTGCGCACCGACCGGATCGATCTGATCCAGCTCCACAACCTGGTCGATGAGGAGGACTGGCGGACGGCCTTCTCGCCGGGTGGCGCCCTGGAGGGTGTGGTGGAGGCCAAGGAGGACGGCCTCGTCCGCTTCATCGGGGTGACGGGTCATGGCGTGACAGTCGCTGCTCAGCACCTGCGATCGTTGCAGGAATATCCGTTCGACTCGGTGCTGTTGCCCTACAACTTCCCGATGTGGCGCAACGAGCGCTACGTCGCAGACTTCGAGGACCTGGTTGCGGTCTGTCTCGAGCGTGGCGTGGCCATCCAAACGATCAAGGCAATCACCCGCGGGCCGTGGGGTGATAATCAGCCGACTGCCAACACCTGGTACGAGCCGCTTAGTGACCAGGATGCCATCGACACGGCGGTCGGGTGGGTGCTCGGACGCGAGGGGGTCTTCCTCAATACGGTCGGCGACATCCACCTCTTGCCGAAGGTGATCGATGCCGCTGAACGGTTTACCCAGCGGCCCAGTGATGAGCAGATGAGAGCCCTAGAGAACGCCTTCGGACTTGAGCCGCTTTTCGTCTGACGATGCGTCCTGACCAGGTAATTCAGTGGCACGTACGTCGGTGGTGGGAGCAAGCAGGCTCGAACTGCTGACCCCTTCCTTGTAAGGGAAGTGCTCTACCAACTGAGCTATGCTCCCGGGTCGCTGCGACAGTCTATGCAGCCGGGAGCTGCCGATGCGACGACGGGCAACGGCTGCCTGACGCCCTCGCCGCCTAGCGGACCGGCCGCTACTGCCGGGTCGTTGCGACCCGTACTCAGCAGACACAGCTAGTGTGTCGGTGCTGGCTCGACGAGGACACCTAGAGCTGCTCGCGCAATCCCGCGCTCGCAGCTCACGAGTATGGCTACGGGAGTAGGCGTGTCCAACAAACATCTCGCCGCAGCGCTTGGAGCGCTGACTGGTCTGGTCGGCCTTGTCGCGATGATTCGGCTGGTCTCTGGTGCCTTCACCCAGGGAATGTCGACGTTCGCCTGGGTGGCGATTCTGTTGGCCATGCTGCCCTGGACTGGGTACGCGGCATGGCGCGGCCGTCACGGTCAGCTGAGCAGGCGGGGCGCTCTCGCGGTGCTGCTCGTGAACCTTGTCGGATGTGGTGTTGTGTGGCTTGCCGTCCTTGGCCCGGTGATTGCGTTGAGTTGCTCATTAGCTGCGTTCGTGGTCATCTGGATCAGCGACTGGCCGGCGCGGCGCCCTATGACCGAGGAGAGGTTCGTGCGCATCGAGGAGTTGCATCGCGCGGATGACTCTTGACCTGCGACCTGGCGCAGCGCAGCCAGAACGGCTTGCTCTGGAGCACGAGGAGCGCAAGTAGAGTGGATCATTGTGGCCGGACCCGACTTTGCTGTCGCGCTCGCAGACCTTGATAGGTCACTGAGCTCGATCGAGGCTGTCGTCGACCCCGATCGCAAACGCGCCGAGATCGCTGTACTGGAGCAGCAGGTAGCCGCGCCGGATCTGTGGGACAACCAGGACAACGCCCAACGTGTGACATCGCGGCTCTCCGCACTGCAAGCCGAGGTTGATCGGTTAGTTGGACTGCGGGCCCAGCTGGACGACATTGGTGCGTTGGTTGAGCTTGGGGAAGAAGAAGGAGACCCAGCCAGCCTCGCCGAGGCGGCGGAAGCGCTCACAGCCCTACAACAGGCAGTAGAAGTGCTCGAGGTCCGAACGCTGCTGTCCGGCGAGTACGACGAGCGTGACGCACTGGTCACCATTCGTTCCGAGGCGGGCGGCGTTGATGCGGCCGACTTCGCTGCCATGTTGTTGCGGATGTACCTGCGTTGGGCCGAACGGCATCGCTACCAGACCGAGGTCTATGACACGTCCTACGCCGAAGAAGCGGGTATCAAGTCCGCAACATTCCAGGTCAAGGCACCCTTCGCGTACGGGACGCTCTCGGTTGAGCAAGGCACGCATCGGCTTGTTCGGATCTCGCCTTTCGACAACCAGGGACGCCGACAAACCTCGTTTGCAGGTGTCGAGGTGCTGCCGGTTACCGAAGCAGCTGATCACATCGATATACCCGAGTCGGATCTGCGGATTGATGTTTTCCGGTCGTCGGGGCCCGGCGGGCAGAGCGTCAACACCACCGACTCGGCCGTACGGATCACACATTTGCCGACCGGCATCGTCGTGTCGTGCCAAAACGAAAAGTCGCAGCTGCAGAACAAGGCGGCAGCGCTTCGCGTCCTGCAGGCACGGCTGCTGGAACGGGCGCGGCAACAGCGCGAGGCGCAGCTCAATGCGCTGAAGGGCGATGGGGGCAACAGCTGGGGCTCCCAGATGCGCTCCTACGTGCTTCACCCGTACCAGATGGTGAAGGACTTGCGCACTGACTACGAGGTCTCGAATCCGGATGCGGTCTTCGACGGAGATCTCGACGGCTTTATCGAGTCCGGGATCCGCTGGCGGATGACCAGCGCGTCGGCCTGAACACCTACGGTCGTTTGCCCAAAACCTTCTACTCGGTCGCTGCTTCTTCCCTTGCTTGAGCCCAAATGACGGGCTCGCACCGGTGACCGTGCTCCGTTACCAGAGCTTGACTTACACTCGATCCTGGCCGTCTGGCGTCCGCAGGACGTCGGAGCTGTCTATCGGGGGAAGCACAGCGTGATTCGTTTCGAGAATGTATCCAAGACATACGACGGTCAGCGCCGGGCAGCGCTCGACAACATCGATGTCGACATTGACAAAGGGGAGTTCGTCTTCTTGGTCGGGGCATCCGGATCCGGCAAGTCGACGTTCTTGAGACTAATTTTGCGGGAGCAGCGAGCCAGCACCGGCAAGGTGTTTGTCGCCGGCCGCGAGGTCAACAAGCTGCGTAGCTGGAAGATCCCGGCCATGCGCCGGCAGATCGGCACGGTCTTCCAAGATTTCAGGCTGCTGCCGAACAAGAACGTGACCGAAAACGTCGCATTCGCCCTCCAGGTGATCGGCAAACCTGCATCAACCATCAATCGGGTAGTCCCCGAGGTGCTGGAGCTTGTTGGTCTCGGCGGCAAGGGGGACCGGTTGCCCGAGGAGTTGTCAGGCGGCGAGCAGCAGCGCGTCGCGATCGCTCGCGCGTTCGTGAACCGGCCGATGATCTTGATCGCCGACGAGCCGACAGGAAACCTGGATCCGGCCACCAGCGTTGGGATCATGAAGCTGCTCGATCGCATCAACCGCGCTGACACCACGGTGCTGATGGCGACGCACGACTCGACCATCGTCGACCAGATGCGGAAGCGAGTGATCGAACTGGATGACGGTGAAGTCGTCCGGGATCAAAGCAGAGGCGTCTACGGCTACCAGTAGGTGTCGCCGAGCCGAAGACCAAACGACCGCTGCCAATCGATCTATTGGGGATAGTCAATGCGTTTCCGTCATATCTTGTCCGAGACCCGCGCGGGGCTACGGCAAAACCTGACCATGACCCTGGCGGTCATCATGACCATGTGGGTGTCGCTGTCGTTGTTCGGCGCCGGCCTGCTCGCCAGCCAGCAGGTCGACCTGATGAAAGGGCGCTGGTACGACAAGATCGAGATTTCGATCTTCCTGTGCGCCAAGGACACTCGCGGCGACCAGTGTGATCCTGGTCAAGACGTCACCCAGGGACAAAAGGATGAGATCCAGCGAACGCTGGAAGGAAACCCGGAGGTGGCGCAGGACGGGATCTACTTCGAGACCAAGCAAGAGGCGTACGCGGAGTTCCAGAGAGCGTACGAGGGAAGCCCAATCCAAGACTCGCTGACCGTCGACCAGATGCAGGAGTCGTTCCGGGTCAAGCTGAAGAACCCAGAGGAGTACCAAGGCGTTGTGAGCTCGGTCGTCGGGCTCAAGGGTGTGCAGAAAGTCCAGGACCTGCACCAATTACTTGATCCGTTTTTCCGCGCACTGAATGTGCTCCAGTGGTCGACTGCTGGCGCATCGGTGCTGTTGTTGCTTGCTTCTGCGCTCCAGATTGGCAACACGATTCGCCTCGCGACCTTCGCGCGACGCCGAGAGATAGGCATCATGCGCCTGGTCGGTGCGAGCAACTTCTACATCACCATGCCGTTCTTGCTGGGCGCGGTGATCTCGGCATTGCTCGGTGTAGCTCTTGCGTGCCTGACCATGGCTGCTGGTGTCTACTTCTGGATCATCCGCGGAGTCCGCAACTCGATCCGGTTCATCGCCTGGATCGGTTGGCAGCAGACTGCAATAGCCATGCTTGGTGTTGTTGTCGTGGGCCTCGTCCTCGCGGTGATCCCGACGTTGGTCACGACCCGTCGATACCTACGGGTCTGATGCGGCCTGAGTTCGAGTCTCTACCGCCTGAGTTGCCTCAACCCTGTCAAAGACCCGAGCTGCGTCACTAACCCACGCCACGCGGGACGTTCACGCTGTACACGGTTTGGATTGCCACAGCGCCAAGATCTTGAGCACAGCTCAGCCGCCTAGACGCCGTTGGATCATCTCCGACGACACTTTTGTCACAAGAACATCACAAGTAAACCCAATTATCTCAAGTTTAACTTGAGACTTCATGTCTGATCCATGACGAAATGTTGAATTCGGTGTTTTGGTCGTGCCACCGCACCTCGCGACCTGCCTATCATGCCGAGGCCGCATGCGGTTGCAACCGGTGACAGCAGGCGGAGCGGCTGAGCCGTTGACAACCGAAAATTGGATTGGGGAAAGCTGTGGCTCCGGATCTTCCCTACGTCCGTCAGGACGTTCCGGACGACAGCGAAGCACCTCAGGTTGGTGGTCGCTTCGCCAGGCTGGCAAGAAGTGCAAAACTTCTTGCTCGAACGCCTGCGTCCAAGGGCATAACTGCATTTTTGTCGGCATTGCACATCGCAGGTGCGCGCATCGCGCGGATAGCCGTTGCTGTCGCAGTGGCGTCGGCAATCGCGCTCGCCGCGCTCGTTCCCATGGCCTCTGGTGATGAGTTGAGCGCGCGCCGGGCGCAGGTCAAACAACAGATCGCCAAGACCAAAGGCGACCTCGGCGAATCGACCAAGGCGCTCAGCAAGGCTGCGGTTGCGGTCGACAAGGCGCAGCACAGGTTGGAAGCGGCGAGTGCGCAGCTCGCGACAACGAGACAAGAACTGTCGGCAGCCGAGGTCCAGGATTCTCGGATGGCCGTGAGGCTGCGGATAGCTCGAGCCGATTTTGCCGCGGCCGTCGCCGCGGTGAACGCGGGACAGGCGCGATTGGACGGTGAGCAAACCAAAGCCGGACAGATGATTCGGGACCAGTATCAGCAGCAGAGCAACCTACTGCCGGTCGCAGTCCTCCTCGATCCGCACTCCACGGAGGATGTGCAAACTCGCCTGCAGTGGTCGACCACCCTGTTCGACTCCACGCAAGCCCAGATCGACCGGCTCACCTCGCTGCAACGCCAGCTCGATGCTGCGCGCGTTCGGAAGGCCGAACTCAAAGCGAAGGTTGCCGCAGCACGCCACGAGGCGGCAGCCAACCTGAAGATCATGAAGTCTTTGGAGTTACGCGCTACGGCCGAGAAGGCCACTGTGGCGCAGCTGGTACACCAGCGAAAAGCTGCTGAAGACCAAGCCGAGGCTGACGTGGCGCAAGACAAGGCCCACTATGCAGATTTGGTCAAGGAACGCGCCTCGGTCGAGAAGCGCATTGCCGCCCGGATCGCCAAGGCCGCCGCGGAGCGTAAACGTGCAGCTGAGCGAGCGGCCGCGGAGCGCAAGGCGGGTGCTGCGCGGCACTCTTCTCACGCGACGAGCAAGCACACACATCGCTCGAGCGGCTCCACAACGTCGAGCGCTGGCCACGGCTTCTCGTTCCCTGTGGCTGCTCGGATCACCTCTCCATTCGGCATGCGATTCCATCCGGTACTGCACTACTGGAAGCTGCACGATGGCACCGACTTCGGAGCCGCTTGCGGTACGCCGATCCGGGCTGCCTACGCCGGCCGTGTCGCCGAGCGCTACTACAACGCGGGTTACGGCAACCGCCTGATGATCGACCACGGCTACGTCGGCGGCCGGTATGTGACCACGGGTTACAACCATGCCAGCCACTACGTCGTCCGAGTCGGGCAGCGAGTGCGCGAGGGGCAGATCATCGGCTACGTCGGCACTACTGGATTCTCGACCGGTTGCCACCTCCATCTGATGGTCTGGATTGGTGGTCGGTTGCGCAACCCCATGACCTGGTTTTAAGAGGCCGACTTGTCAGCGGGTGTGGTCGCTATGGCGACCATCGATGCTGACAAGCGGGTGGTCTAGCGCAAACCGGCATGATTGAGAGCATGGCGAAGGAGAAGGGCCGCAGGCTCATCGCGCAAAACCGTAAGGCTCGGCACGACTACCACATCCACGACGTCTATGAGGCGGGGGTCGTCCTCAGTGGGACCGAGGTCAAGTCGCTGCGCGAGGGACGCGCTAACCTCACTGACGCCTATGCGACTGTCGAGGATGGTGAGGCCTGGTTGCGCGGGGCGCACATCCCCGAATACAGCCACGGCACCTGGACGAACCACTCGGCGCGCCGTACCCGCAAGTTGTTGTTGACCCGCCGGGAGATCGCCAAGATCGAGCGAGAGCTCACGACCTCGGGAACCACACTGGTTCCTTTGTCGCTCTACTTTTCAAACGGGTACGCGAAGGTGGAGATCGCGTTGGCCACGGGCAAGCGGGAATACGACAAGCGCGTCGCCATCGCTGCCCGCGAATCGAGGCGGGAGGCAGAACGAGCCCTCGCCGCCCGCAATCGGAGGCAATGACGCAGGAACCCCGAATCGGAGACAATGAACTAATGGTGCAATTCCGCGCGTCCGCAGGCGAACGCGTCTGGCAGGTTGGCGGCCGGGCTTCTCGGGTCCTTGTTGCGTTCATCTTGATGCTGATGACCGCCCTGGCCTGGGCTATGTTCACCCCTACCAGGGCTTACGCGGCCGACGACCAGATCGATTCCTTCATCATCAACTACGACATGCAGCCGAGCGGTGTGCTCAAGGTGAAGGAGACCATCACTTGGCGGTTCGGCAGTGATTCCGGCCGGCACGGTATCCAGCGCGACCTGGTGACGCGAGAGCCTGATCCAGACAGCGACCAGGATTTCGTGTATGGCATCACGAACATCAAGGTCACCAGCCCGGACCCCAATGTGGCAACCGACTACAGCTCCAAAACCACCGAGTCCCAGGGCGGTCGCGAGGCGGAGCTGAACATTCGGATCGGTGACCCCAACCGGACCATCTCCACGCCCACTGCGACCTATGTCCTCTCCTACGACGTCACCGGCGCGATGCGCTCCTTCAACGGGTACGACGAGTTCTTCTGGGACGGACCGGGCTTCGGCAACCCCTTGATCAAGGATGTCAAGATCACCACGACAGTGCCTGGCGGGGCTCTGGAGGTCAGCTGCTTCACCGGACCCCCGCGCAGTACCACCGCCTGTGAGACCAAGGACATCACCAAGGGCGGCGAAGCCACCTTCGAACAGACCAATGTGCAACCTGGAGCAAGTGTCAGCGTTGGTGTCAAGATCAAGCCCGGTCTCGTAGCGGACAACAAGCCGCACCTGGAACCCAATGGTTCCAAGCTTTCTCCGGCGGAGAGAATTGGCGCTTTCGCACTGGCTGGCGTCTCACTTCTCATCGCGATCGGCTCGCCGATTGTTGGCGTGCTCTGGTGGCGCAAGAACGGCCGCGATCAGCGCTACGCGGGCCTACCTCCCGGAATGGTTCCGCTTGCCGGCCAGGAAAGCCAGATTGTGCCCAACGACCCCGATATCCCCATCCCGGTCGCATTCTCGCCTCCGAAGATTCCGGTCGCAGAGGCCGGCCTGCTGATCGACGGCCAAGTCGATGCCAGAGAGACCGCGGCCACGATCATTGACCTAGCCGTGCGCGGCGTGCTGACCGTCCAGAGCTACCGCGAGGACGAGTTCCAAGTCACCCTCGTTGATCCGAGCAAGGCGACAGCTCCACATGAAACGGCGCTCTTGACCAGCCTGTTCGACGGCGAGGCGCCGGGGGCGGCGAGAGATCTTTCTGACCGCGGCAGCTTGGTAGAGGCCCACCAACGAATGCGAGAGTCTGTCCGCAACCAGGTCGCCTCCCGCGGCTGGTTCCGCAAGGTGCCCTCGGCCGCAGCTGCTGGCGGCTTCGGCTTTGGCATCATCGCCATCGCGATCTTCGCGGCCTTTGCGGTCGGGTTCTGGCTGCTGTTGTTGCTCATTCCCCTGCTGCCGATCATCATCACTCTCGCGGTGATCCGTACGAAGCTGAAGCGCGGGCAGCGCACCGCGGAAGGCCGGGCCGTCTGCGACCAGGTCGAAGGCTTCAAGACCTATCTGGCCACTGCCGAGGCTGATCAGCTGAAGTTCGAAGAGGGCGAGGACATTTTCTCCAAGTACCTCCCGTGGGCGATCATCTTCGAGCTGGCGGACCGCTGGGCAAAGATCTGCGGTGATCTTGTCGCGATGGGCCGGCTGCCGAATGAGACGCCCTACTGGTATATCGGCAACTACCAGATGGCTGCGTTCAACACCTCGTTCCTGACCAGCAGTCTGACGTCGGCTGCTACCCCGGTTGCCTCCTCTTCAGGAGCCGGCGGCACCGGCTTTGGCGGTGGCAGCTCCTTCGGCGGCGGCGGCTTCTCCGGTGGGGGTGGCGGGGGAGGCGGCAGCGGTAGCTGGTGATGAGCCGCTCCCGAGCAGGCAGCTCATGGCAGTACTCGGGGTAGGTCCGGGGGAGTGCCCGATGGTGCACGACTGGCCGCGAAACGATGCTGGTCAGCATGAACGCGATCTACGAGCACCCCAGTCTGAAGATGCAGGTCACGCCGGAACAGCGTGACCGCGCCGAGTCCTGGCTCAAAGAGGCCTACGCCGACGGCCGGCTGAGCGAGTCCGAGTTCGACCATCGCATTGGGCAAGTCCTCACAGCAGTCACGCGCAAAGAGCTGAACGAAGCCTTCTACGGGCTGGTCCAGGTTCCGACCTCGTCGAGAGCGCTCGGCGTCCACCCGGCGTACAAGCCATTGGTGCGACCGGAGACTCGTCAGCAGGCGGGGCGTGGAGCGGCTGGCGTCGCGCACTTCTCGGTGTTCTTCCTCTGGCTCTTCGGACCGGGCCTGGTGTACGCGTTGTCAACGCCGGGGACCTACGCACGCAAGGAAGCGGCCAAGTCCTTCAACTTCCAGTTGATCTCGTCCATCGCGTTCGCGTTGGTCGCCATCTTGGGCGGTATCACCGATCTCGATTTCTTCGGCTGGCTGATCCCATTCATGGGCCTCGGCTGGTTCATCCTGACCATCGTTGGTGG
>DASVEX010000155.1:0-9775 GCA_036380335.1 Propionibacteriaceae bacterium
CCAAACCTGTCACACACTCCGACCGAGCCGCAGGCCACCGAGCACACCGCCTTCCTGGCTGAACCTGATCCGGTTGGCCTGTACGTCGAATCCCCCCGCGCCGCGCCGATCAAGCTGTCTGACACTCGCTCAGCCCGGCGACTCCGGCTGGTCTCGCTGATCATGCTCGGCGTGACCTTGTCGGGGCTCGGAATAGCCCAGGCGCTCGGCGTGGCGATCCCGCTGGCCGGCTACCTGGCGGCTGCGTTGCTGATCATCGGCTTGACGCTGGTGGCCGCCACCTGGCTGGGCCGAGCACGCGGTTTGCTGCCTCTCGGAGTCATACTCGCAATCGCTGCGGTGCTCGTCACTGCTGCCGGGCCAGCATTTCGCATACCCGTTGCTGCTCGCTCAACACACGTGTACGCAAACCTGGCTGAGCTGCCTGCCGCCGGCGATTCCCAAGATTTCGGCGAGCTTTCGGTTGATCTCAGCAAGCTCGCGGTAACGGGTGATGCGACCTACCGGGCGCATGTTGATGTTGGACAGATTGACGTCACTGCGCCGAGGGACGCCAACGTCGTGATCAACTACAAAGCCGATCTTGGTGCTGTGCGCGCCTTCGGCGCAGAAGTGCAGGGGGGCTCTGATCTCGGCGGCCAGCTCAGCGATCCTCAGCCCCCGCAAGTGGGGCGGCACACGTTGACACTCGATTTGTCCGTAGACGCCGGCAATATCGAGGTGCAACGATGAGAAAAACCTACGATGTCGTTGCCTTGATCTTCGGCATCCTGCTCAGCTGCGTGGCGCTCGGATCGCTCTGGCTCACTTTTGTCGGACCGCTCAACTGGCAGGTGATCAGGATCGTGGCTCCCATGGGTCTGGTCGCGGTCGGCGTTGCGGGCCTTGTCCTTTCCCGAAACCGTCAATAGCTGTCCCCAAGTGAAAGGTGTCTCATGAGCAGCCCCTACCCGCCGCAGGCGCCCAAAAGGTTGGAGCGAAGCAAGTCCAACCGAATCCTGGGCGGGGTCTGTGCCGGAGTCGCGAACTACCTCAACATGGACCCGACGCTGGTCCGGGTGCTCACCGTCGTGATCTCACTCTTCACCGGCGTGCCAGTGATCCTCTACATCATCGCGTTGTTCGTGGTGCCCGAGGAGGGCTCACAGCCCACGTCGCCGACCTACCCGCCGGTCGGGGGTCCGCAGGCTCAAGAGGGCGGCTTCCCGACGGCACCGCCACAGACCCAACCGGCGTACACCCCGCCACCTTCCTCAGCGGCTGGGCCGCCGATGCAATCCGCCGGCGCGCCGGCGTCGGCTGAGGATTCCATCTGGGGCAGCGAGGGCGCGCCTTGGGAACAGCGGCAATCTGCTCCGGAGCCCGTGACGCCGCAGCCGGAGCCGGTTGCGGCCGAGCCGCAGCCGGTCGGTCCTTCCGAGCCCGAGGCGCCCGTCGTACCGGCGGCCCACGAGGAGGATGCCACTGAGTCGGCGCCGGAGCCAGCTGGGCCCGAGGAGCGACCAGCTGAACCCGATGGTGACGTCACCGACAGTGAGGCTGATGCGGAAGCCACCCGTACTTCCGAAGGCGGCCAGCAGACCGACCGCAGCTGAGCGCTAGCTGATCACCGGGCAGCGCGCACCACATCGACAAAGTACCGGTGGATCCGTAGATCGTCGGTGACCTCCGGATGGAACGAGGTGGCCATCACGTTCTCGTGGCGTACGGCGATGATCTTCGACTCATCGAGGCCTGGTGGTACCACGGCACCCAAAATCTCCACATCGTTGTGAATGCTCTCAACCCACGGTGCGCGGATGAAGACGGCATGGACTGGACCGCCCTCGATCCCGTCAAGATCAACATCAGTCTCGAACGACTCGACCTGACGACCGAAAGCATTGCGGCGCACGGTGATATCGAGGGCACCCAGCGTCTGTTGATCTTCAGTACCGTCCAGCACGTTCTTGGCTAGCAAGATCATTCCGGCGCACGAGCCGTACGCCGGTAGCCCGGAGCGCAGCGCCTCGATCAAGGGCTCCCGCAAGCCGAAGATTCGTGACAGTTTGTCGATGGTGGTGGACTCGCCGCCGGGCAGCACGATCCCGCTCAGTCCAGCTAGCTCGGCAGGGCGGCGTACGGGTCGAACATCGACGCCGCATGCTGTCAGTGCGCGAAGATGCTCGCGTACGTCACCTTGGAGAGCGAGGACACCAACGACAGGCCGGCTGCTCACCAGCCGCGCTGAGCGAGACGATGCGGCTCTGGAATGTCGTCGACATTGATGCCGACCATGGCTTCGCCAAGCCCGCGGGAGACCTTCGCGATGACGTCCGGGTCGTCGTAGAAGGTGGTCGCCTTGACTATCGCCGCCGCCCGCTCTGCCGGATTGCCGGACTTGAAGATTCCCGAGCCAACAAAGACTCCTTCAGCACCGAGTTGCATCATCATCGCGGCGTCGGCCGGGGTCGCGATGCCTCCGGCGGTAAAGAGCACGACGGGCAACTTGCCTAGCCGCGTCACCTCAGCGACCAGCTCGTACGGAGCCTGCAGCTCCTTCGCGGCCACGTACAGCTCATCGGATGCCATCGAGGTAAGCCGAGCAATCTCAGCTCGGATCTGGCGCATGTGGGTGACGGCGTTGGACACGTCGCCGGTGCCGGCCTCGCCTTTGGAGCGAATCATGGCGGCGCCTTCCGCGATCCGGCGCAGCGCTTCACCAAGATTGGTGGCGCCGCACACGAAGGGAACTGTGAACCGCCACTTGTCGATGTGGTTGGCGTAGTCGGCAGGGGTCAAGACCTCGGATTCGTCGATGTAGTCCACGCCCAGTGACTGCAGCACCTGAGCCTCCACGAAATGGCCGATTCGGGCCTTCGCCATGACGGGAATGGAAACCGCAGCGACGATCTCTTCGATCATGTCGGGATCACTCATCCGCGCCACGCCGCCCTGTGCTCGGATGTCGGCGGGTACCCGCTCCAACGCCATCACAGCAACCGCGCCGGCATCCTCTGCAATCTTGGCCTGCTCGGCGGTGACAACGTCCATGATCACTCCACCCTTGAGCATCTCGGCCATGCCGCGCTTGACCCGAGCGGTGCCGGTCAGGCCGGTAGGTGTGGTGGGGCTGGTGATCTCGGACACGGTTCATCCTTCTTCATATGCGGTGTTTCCCGATGGAGCCTGTTGCAACACAGGCGTGCGCAACAATGCTTTTTCGTCCCTCAGTCTAGGTCCGCTCCAGCTGGTCTCGAGGTCATTTTCATACCGCCAGATGGTGGGTACGTCCTGCCGACTGTGCTGTGATACATACCCATCACGTGCTCAGGCAGGGTCCGTCTTCGCGGCCGTGCTGTGAAACGTCCCGTTAGACACCGGACGCCCGAATACGCTCCGGATATGACGCAGCCGTACCACATGTCCAAGCCGACAGAGGCCGGGATCGCCCGGTTCACGGCACTGCTCGAGGATCTGTCGGGCGAGCTAGATGTGGTCAAGGCGTCCATGTTCGGTATGCCGGGCATCAAGCGGCGCGGCGGCAAGGCGTTCTGTGGCCTGTACGGGGAGGACATGATCTTCAAGCTCACCGGTGAGGATCATGCGCGTGCGCTGAGCCTGCAGGGGGCGCACCTCTTTGAGCCGATGGCGGGCCGGCCGATGAAGGCGTGGGTACAGGTGCCGCTAGAACATCAGTCGCAGTACGGCGCACTGGCACGGGCGGCGGAAGCTGGCCTGGAGTCCTGAAGGCTGGAAGATCCCTGACAGAGCGTCGGGCCCTACGACCGCGACCCGGATCGATTGAGGAGCCCGCGTGGCTGAGCTGGCGTCGCAAGTCACGAGTGTGGACTATGCGTGCACTACTCCCACTCGATGGTCGCCGGCGGCTTGCTCGTAATGTCCACGACGACCCGATTCACCTCATCGACCTCGTTCGTGATGCGCGTACTGATCGTCTCCAGGACCTCGTACGGGAGCCGGCCCCAGTCTGCGGTCATGGCATCCTCGCTGGTCACCGGGCGAAGCACGATGGGGTGGCCGTACGTGCGGCCGTCTCCCTGCACACCGACCGAGCGGATATCGGCCAAGAGCACTACCGGGAACTGCCAGATATCGCGGTCGAGCTCTGCGGCCGTCAATTCCGCTCGCGCAATGGCATCGGCCTCACGTAAGAGCGCCAGCCGCTCCTGAGTGACCTCACCGATGATCCGAATGGCTAGACCTGGTCCCGGAAAAGGATGCCGCCAGACGATTCCCGACGGCAGGCCCAGCTGGGCACCCACTGCCCGCACCTCGTCCTTGAAGAGCGTGCGCAAGGGCTCAACGAGCTGGAACTGCAGGTCTTCGGGCAAGCCGCCGACATTGTGGTGACTCTTGATGTTGGCCGCACCTTGACCGCCACCGGATTCAACGACGTCGGGATAGAGCGTGCCCTGCACCAGGAACTCGACTTCGCCAGCCTCACCCACCACCTCGCGAGCAGCCGCCTCAAAGGTCCGAATGAATTCTCGGCCGATGATCTTGCGCTTCTGCTCCGGATCGGCCACGCCAGCGAGCGCGGAGAGGAATTGCTCTGAAGCATCGACCACCTTCAGGTCCACCCCGGTCGCCGCCACATAGTCACGCTCCACCTGCTCGGCCTCGCCCTTGCGCAGCAGACCATGATCAACAAAGACGCAGGTGAGCTGGCTGCCGACCGCCCGCTGCACAAGGGCCGCGGCGACAGCGGAGTCGACGCCACCGGAGAGTCCGCAGATGATGTGCTTGCCGCCGACCTGGTGCTGAATGGCCAGCACCGATTCGTCAATGATGTTCGCCGGAGTCCAATCGGGAGAGCAGCCCGCGATAGCGAACAGAAAGTTCTCCAAGACCTGCTGGCCACGCTCGGTGTGCAACACCTCGGGGTGCCATTGAACGCCGGCCAGGCGGCGGTCGGTGTCCTCGAACGCGGCAACGGCCGCGCGCGCCGACGTGGCGATCACCCGAGAGCCGTCCGGGGGTGCGGTGACTTCGTCGCCGTGAGACATCCAGGCACTCACGGTCGGCGGCAATCCGGCAAGCAATGTGCTGGGATCGGTCACGCTTACCGCAGTCCGACCGTACTCACGCATGCCCGTTCGGGCGACGGATCCGCCGAGGACCTGGGCCATGGCCATGAAGCCGTAGCAGATGCCGAGCGCTGGGATACCGCTGTCGACCAGTGCTGCGTCGAGCTGTGGAGCGCCTGGTTCGTATACCGAGGACGGCCCTCCGGAAAGGATGATCGCCTTCGGCCGCCGCGCCACGATGTCTGCCGCGGAGGTGGTGTGCGGCACGATCTCGGAGTAGACCTTCGCCTCCCGTACCCGACGAGCGATCAACTGCGCGTACTGTGCCCCGAAGTCGACCACCAACACCAGATCGTGGTCCCGCTGGGTCATCTCGCGTCCTCTCCCCGCCCAGGTCTGGAAGCGATGAGTCTAATGCGCCTTGAGCTTGTCGAAGGGCGACGCTTCGAGAGGCGCTAAGCGCGGCCCGCCTTCTTCATAACCCGCAGCATCCCGGTCATAACCGAGGTGAAGGACTTGCCATCCAGGCCGTGACTGGGGGCGATGGGAACTCCGCTTTGGGTAGCGACGGACTGGACGTCGACGAAGCGCCGGATGCCGTCGCGACCTTGGCGGCGTCCCAGGCCAGAGTCCTTCATGCCGCCCATCGGCGCGTCGATGCTGCCGAACGTTGCGGCGTAACCCTCGTTGACGTTCACCGTGCCACATTTGATCTTGCTCGCTACGTCGCGGCCGCGATCATGATCGTTGGTCCACACGCTGGCGTTCAGGCCATAGTCGGAGTCGTTGGCTTGCGCCACAGCCTCTTCCTCATTAGTCACCGGGTAAACACTCACGACGGGACCGAACGTCTCGTGGGCGTAGCAGTCCATCTCGGGGGTGACGCCAGTCAGAATGGTGGGCTCGTAGAACAACTCACCAAGATCCTCGCGATGCCGTCCCCCGGTGCGTACCGTCGCGCCCTTGGTCCTCGCATCCTCGACATGCGCGCGGACGCGTTCCAGCTGATCATGGTTGATCAAGCTGCCCATGTCATGGTCGAAGTCGGTGGCATTGCCGAGCCGGATCCCTCGCGTTCGCGCGACGAAGGCTCGGATGAACGGCTCGAAGAGCGGCTCGACAACGTAGATCCGTTCGGTCGCCACGCACAGCTGGCCGGCGTTGGAGAAGGATGCTCGCACAGCGCCCTCCGCTGTCGATTCGACATCTGCGTCATCCAAGATCACCATCGGATTCTTGCCGCCCAGCTCCAGTGAACAGCCGATCAGCCGGCCAGCACACTGGGCAGCCACGGTACGTCCCGTGGCAGTCGATCCCGTGAAGCACACGTAGTCACTGACGTCGATCAACTCGCGCCCCACCACGGCGCCCCGACCGTGCACCACCTGCCAGAGATCGGTCGGCAAACCTGTCGATCGCAGTAGTTCCACTGCTGCGAGAGCAACCAACGGAGTCTGGTGATCAGGCTTGAGCATGATCGCGTTACCGGCGACGAGAGCCGCCAGGCCGTCGGAGATCGCCATGGTCAACGGGTAGTTCCACGGCCCGATGACACCGACGACGCCTTTTGGTAGGTAATGCCGATCGACTCGGGTCAGCAATGGTACGAGGCCTTCGCCACGCTCCGAGCGCAAGTAGCGACGTGCCGTGCGTCCGTAATAGCGCGCGGTGAGTGCAACGTGCAGTACCTCCTCGGCGGCACTCAACCGCGCCTTCCCGGCCGATTGCAGCAAGTCGATGAAGTAGTCCCGCTTGTCCAAAATATGATCATGAAAATCGAGCAGCAGCTGGGCCCGCTCCTCAATTGGCCGAGCGGCCCAGGTGGCCTGAGCCCGGCGGGCCAGCTGTGCGCCAACCTCGACGTCGGCTGCCGTAGACGTGGGTAGCTCCCCCATCGGCTGGCCGGTGAGTGGCGAGCGCAGCTCCATCGCCGGCCCAGTCGCGGTGAGCAGCGCCCCCAGTCGGTCCAAGTCAGAATTGGAGACTGCTTGCACACTCATGGCGCCCAGACTAATGGCCGCACCCTCCCGGTGCTGTGGGCTCTTCGCGAGCGGTCGCACCTGTTCAGGCGCGAGCGAACACCAAGGGGCGAGAGCGTCGGTAATCGCGCGCCGCCGTACTGAGGAGGAGTGAGCGGAGGCGCTTTTCCTCTGCGAACGACGACGAAGTAGGCGGATTCCCGAGCGCGATGCGCGATCGCCCCTTAGAAGGGGTGGCAGCATTCCGACTATGGACAGTGACGTCATCGTGGTCGGCGCTGGACTGGCGGGTCTGGTCGTCGGCTACGAACTGGCAGCGGCCGATCGTTCGGTGATCATGGTGGACAGCGAGCCGCTCGAATCGGTAGGTGGCCAGGCGTACTGGTCGCTCGGCGGGCTGTTCATGGTGAATTCCTCAGAGCAGCGGCGGCTCCGGATCCACGACTCCGAGGAGCTCGCCCTGGCCGACTGGCTCGGCAGCGCCGCCTTTGACCGCGGCGAGGACTATTGGCCGCGGCGCTGGGCTGAGGCGTACGTCAACTTTGCCGCCGGTGAGCAGCGGAGCTGGCTGCACGGGCTGGGCGTCCGCTGGTTCCCGCTGGTCCAATGGGCCGAACGCGGCGGCTACGCCAGTCCCGGACATGGCAATTCGGTGCCACGCTTCCACGTCATCTGGGGCACCGGGCCCGCGTTGCTGGAGCCCTTCGCGGGCAGCGTCATGAACTCTCGGCGAGTGCGCATTCGATCCCGGCACCAGGTCACTTCGCTGGAGGTGGACGATTCCGGTGTACGCGTCTCCGGCCAGATCCTGGAGCCGACCCATGTGCCTCGCGGCGTACAGACTTCGCGAGTCCCTGTCGGGGAGTTCAGCTATTCAGCCCAGGCCGTGGTGGTGGCGAGCGGCGGGATCGGCGGGAACTTTGACCTCGTCAGGCAGAGCTGGCCAGCGAGTTGGGGCTCGCCGCCGCAGCACATGATCGCCGGGGTGCCGGACTATGTGGATGGATCGGGACTGAAGATCACCGAAGCCGCCGGTGGACGGGTGATCAACCTCGATCGCATGTGGCACTATCCCGAGGGAATCCTCAACCACTCCCCAATCTGGAGCCACCATGGCGTTCGGATTCTCGCCGGACCATCATCGTTGTGGCTGGATGCCCGTGGAAAGCGGTTTCCGGTGCCACTGTTTCCAGGCTTCGATGCGCTGGGTGCGCTGCGACATGTCGTCGGCAGCGGCTATGACTACTCGTGGTTCGTGTTGGATCAAGCGACGCTGGCAAGAGAGATCGCGCTCTCCGGATCGGAGCAGAACGGCGATCTCACGGCCAAGAACCTGCGACTGCTGGCCAGCCGGATACGGCCCGGTCCGACGCCCGAGGTGCGGGCGTTCCAGGAGCGAGGCGTCGACTTCGTCTCGGCTGCATCGGTCCTGGAGCTGGCTGCGCAGATGAATCAGCTGGTCGGTGAGCACCTGATCGACGGCGAGTCGTTACGGCGGGTGATCGAGGCGCGCGATCTTCAGGTACGCAGTGGGCTCGGGAAGGATCCGCAGGTGGTAGCCACCGCTGCGGCACGCCGGTTCGTTGCTGACCGGTTGATGCGGGTCGTCCCGCCGCACGAATTGCTCGATCCCAAGGATCCGGGCGCCGGTCGAGCTGGATCGGACGGGCCGCTGGTCGCAATCCGGCTGCACGTGCTGACGAGAAAGACCCTTGGCGGCTTGGAAACCGACCTCGATGGACGAGTGCTGCGTGCGGACGGCGCGGCCTTGCGGGGTGTGTACGCGGTGGGTGAGGCGGCCGGATTCGGTGGCGGCGGAATGCACGGCTACCGAGCCCTCGAAGGCACATTTCTGGGCGGCTGCCTGTTCACCGGCCGTGTCACGGGCCGGGCGTTGGCAGCCAGCCTGTGATCGCGACCGCTCAGGACCGAATCGGCCGTTCGATTGCGGGGTTGTGGTGGGAAACGTAAGCCTCAGGCTCGCCGGAGTTCTGGCTGATGACCGCCTCATGATGGCGCACTACCTCGGCGATGACGAAGTTCAGGAACTTCTCGGCGAACTCGGGGTCAAGCTTGGCGTCCTCCGCCAGCGCCCGCAGGCGTGCGATCTGTTGGGCCTCGCGTGCGGGGTCGGCGGGCGGCATACCGTGTGCTGCCTTCAGCTCACCGACTTGCTGGGTGACCTTGAACCGCTCGGCGAGGAGATGCACCAGGGCCGCATCCATGTTGTCGATGCTCATCCGCAGCCGCAACAACTCCTCGGCCACCGGGTCATCCATGGCGCTCAGCCTAACCAGTCGCGCGCCACCCGGGCTCTTTGATGTGTGAGCTTGGACACAAGAGCCGCCGCTGCCTTTTTGGGATCGTTCAACAACCACTGGTTAATACCAGTTCCATGGAGCAAGGCACGGATCTCGTCGCTCTGCTGTGCCGCTGAATATCGCGAAGGCCACGATCAAGACCGCGACCCAACAGCCCGCAGCCGCACTCAAAGCCAAGCTGACCGAGGCGCTCGATCAGTGGACAGATCCGCAGGGCTGTGCCAAACGCCAGGCGTTCTGCTTCGTCTACGACGAGCATGCCAAGGGCGTCGTCGGCGATCGCCGCACCTTTGACGCGTACGCAGGCCACTCGTGGGCATCGGGCACTGCACCGTTCGCGGACGGCAACAACCAGGAGTCAAGCTCCGAAGCGATCACGGCATGGACGGGGCTCGCGCTCTGGGCCAAAGCGAGCGCCAATCCCAACCTGGAAACCGAGGCGACG
>DASVEX010000156.1:0-2070 GCA_036380335.1 Propionibacteriaceae bacterium
GACCTTCCAAGGCCGGGAGACTCCGAACATGGGTCAGCTGATCGGCAAGCGCGAGTGGGAAACCCTCTATCACGGCTGGAACTGGGCCGACGTGATATCGGACATGGGTTATGTCCGCGACGACGGCAAGACGATGACCGCTCAGCCGCATCTGAACCTTGACCCCAAGAAGATGTGGACGCTGGACCACCTGCGCCGGTGCCCGCCGCTGCAGAGCCCCAACGTGCTGCTCAACGAGATGACCAAAGAAGAGCAGCAGGCATTCCACGCCAACTACATCCGCGGCGGCCCTGCCGGTCGATTCGCTCCTGCGGAGGCCTAAGCAGCACTCGACAATCACCGGCGTCAATCGGCAAGGAGGGGCATGAAAGTGCCCCTCCTCAGCCCCAATGCGCGCAACATTAGGGAGCTCATGACCGACAAGCACGTGGTGCGGTTCGAGCCGGTCGGCATCGACATCGAGGTCGGCGAGGACCAAACAATCCTGCGGGCCGCCGCTGAGCAGGGAATCATGCTCATGCACGGTTGCAAGGAAGGCCAGTGCGCATCGTGCAAGTCATTCGTCCTCGACGGCGACGACTTCGAGCTCGACAGGTACTCCACATTCGCCCTGCCCGACTACGAGAGGGACGAGGGGTTCACGCTGCTTTGCCGGACGCACGCCTACGAAGACCTGACGATCGAGCTCCTCAACTACGACGAGGAGATGATCCGGTCCGGGCTGCCGATCCAGCAGGCGGAGTCGGTGGTCGTCTCCATCGATCCTGTGACGCCGGACATGCGGCACCTTGTGCTCGAGCTTGTGGAGCCACGGGAGATCAAGTTCTTCCCGGGGCAATACATCGACATCGCTGTGCCCGGCACCGATCAGACACGGTCGTTCTCGATGGCCAATACGTCCAGCAGGGACAGCGGCCGCCTCGAGTTCGTGATCAGGGTCTATCCGGACGGGCTGTTCTCGCACTTTCTGGACACCGGGCTGACCGCCGGCGACCGGCTCGACGTTACCGGTCCCTTCGGCGTCTTCACCCTCCGCGAGGGCCGCGACAGCGACCTGATCTTCATCGGCGGCGGTGCCGGCATGGCGCCGATCTTGTGCCTGCTGCGGTCGCTGGTCGAGCGTGGCATCAACCGTAAAGCCACCTACTACTACGGGGCGCGGCGCCGCCAGGACCTGTGCTTCGAGAAGGAGTTGCAAGCCCTCGAGGAGACGCTGCCGGGTTTCCGTTACGTGCCGGCGTTGTCGGAGTCGACCGACGGCGACGGCTGGGAGGGCGAGGTCGGCTTCATCACCGACGTCGTGCGGCGGCAAGTGGGCAAGGTCGCCGACATCGACGCATACGTGTGTGGCCCACCACCGATGGTCGAGGCGGCCATCGACCTGCTCACCGATCTGGGCGTACCGGAGAAACGCATCTACTACGACAAGTTCACCACCACGGGTGAAACCGATTCCGCTCCAGCAATAGGAAGGGCGTCCTAATGACGACGACAACCACCCAACGCGACCTGCCGAGGCCCGAATTCACGGATGCGGAGGCCGGGGCGCGCGAGTTCCCCGACTCGAACGCTCGACGGTTCAACTACTTCACGCCGCAGAAGCGCAAACAGTCGCACTACGAGGACGTCACTGTCGAAGTACAGCCCGATCCTCGGCACTACCTGAGCCAGGGCTGGCTGTACGGCTTCTCCGACGGTCGCGGCGGATACCCGCTTGAGTGGACCGCCCTGAAGGCATGGGGAAGCGACCGGCCAGAGCCCGAACGTTTCCCGGGGTCGGGCGGCCGGGGTTATGACTGGCCGGCCCTCGGCTGGCATGAGTTCCGTGACCCGAACGAGGAGTGGGAGCTCACGCTCTACCGCTACAACGCCAATGTGGTCCGCCAAATCAATGCGAACATCGACACTGCGCGCGAGACCAAGGCGTTCGAGCAGTGGAACCGCAACTGGGTGACCTTCGTGGAGCGCAACATCGGCGCTTGGATGCACGTCGAGCACGGCCTCGGGCTGTACCTGTTCGCGAACGCCAACCGCCGTGCACCGACGAACATGCACAACAACGCCATCTCG
>DASVEX010000157.1:0-58127 GCA_036380335.1 Propionibacteriaceae bacterium
CTGGTACGCGCGCGGCAGTTCCCGCTTCAGCTGGCGGAGCAGCTCGGCAGCCTTGGCGAGGTTATAGCGGGCCATGACGTTGGTAAAGAGGTTGTCGTTGACCACCGTGGTGTATTCGTCGGGCCCCGTCACGCCGTGGATGTGGAAGCTGCGGCGACCGGTGCCGTTCTCTCGCCAGAAGCCGAGATCAGCCCATAGCCTCGCCGTCTCGACCAAAAGGTCCACGCCCTCGCGATTCATGAAGTCCTGATCACCGCTGGCGGCGACGTACTTGCACAAGGCGTACGCAATGTCGGCGTCGATGTGGTATTGGGCCGTGCCGGCCGCGTAGTAGGCCGATGCCTCCTCGCCGTTGACCGTACGCCAAGGGAAGAGCGCGCCGCTCTGGGCAAGCTCTTCCGCTCGACGGCGCGCGGCACCGAGCATGTTGTAACGGAAACGCAGCTCGCTGCGCGCCATCTGCGGTGAGGTGTAGGTGAGGAACGGCACCACGAAGATCTCGGTGTCCCAGAAGTAGTGCCCGCTGTAGCCCGTGCCGGTAACGCCCTTGGCAGGCACGCCCGACTGCTCGGCGCGCGCCGCAGCCTGGGCAACCTGAAACAGATTCCAGCGAATCGCCTGCTGCAAAGCTGGCTGACCGTGCACGACAACGTCGGACCGCTCCCAGAACCTGTCCAGCCACTCCCGCTGGGCGGCAAATTCCGGTTCGACGCCGTGCTCGTACACCCGATCAAGAGTGCGCCGGCAGCGATCAACAAGCTCCCGGGACGGCACGCCACGCGACGTGTGGTAGGCAACAACCTTGGTGACCTTGATCGGCTGACCCGGATTGGCCTGCACCCGATAGACCATCTTGCCGGTGTCCTCATCGGCGCTGGTGAAGGTGCGATAGTCGTTGTCGGTCATGATCTGGTGATCGACTCCGACGGCGAGGGTCATTTTGGAATTGGCACAGCGATAGCCGAGAATGATCCGCTGATCTTGCCACCAGTGGCTCTGCGGCTCGAGCACCCGGGTCTCGAATGGCACACCCTTACGCGGATCGACCCCGGTCCCCATGGCCGCGGATCGTACGTGGTACTCATCTCGCCCGTCCTGGCGGTTCAGGGTTTGCGAGGAGATCACCACCGGAGCCTCGGCGTCGAGCATCGTGACTTCCATGGTCATGATCGCCAGGTGGCGCTGGGTGAATGAGACCATACGAGTCGAGGACACCTTGACGCGCTTGCCGCCCGGGGTCCGCCAGATGATCTCGCGCCGCAGCACGCCGTCACGGAAGTCCAGCGAACGTTCGTACGCTTCAAGATCGGCAACCGACAGCAGCATCGGCTCATCGTCGACGTACAGCTTGATCGTTTTGTTGTCGGGCACATTGACGATGGTCTGGCCTACTCGCGCGAAGCCGAAGGCCTCCTCAGCATGCCGGATGGGCCAGGTTTCATGGAACCCATTGATGAAGGTGCCGTGAAAGAAGGTCTCCCGGCCCTCTTCGACATTGCCACGCATACCTAGATAGCCGTTGCCGACCGCGAACAGCGACTCGGCGACACCAAGATCATCTGCGCTGTACTCGGCCTCGGTGAACTTCCAATCGTCGAGCGGGAAACGATTGCGGTCGAGCGGATCGGCCGCGCTGATGGGATCATCTGGACTCCGGCGGGTCACGACGACGCCAGCTCAGCAAGATCAGCAACGACGACGTCCGCGCCCGATTCGGTCAGCCGCTGCGCCCCGACTCCGCGATCCACGCCAACTACGAGTCCGAAGCCCCCGGCATGGCCGGCTTCGACACCAGAGAGCGCATCCTCGAACACCACAGCACGCTGCACCGATACGCCGAGCTCTTTAGCAGCAGCGACGAAGGTATCCGGGGATGGCTTGCCACGAAGGCCCTTCTCCGCGGCGACATTTCCATCTACAACGACGTCGAACCGTGGGCCCAAGTCCGCGGCCTCCAGCACCGCCGTCGCGTTACGAGACGACGTGACGACCGCAACCTTGGTGCCACGTTCAGCGAGATGATCAAGCAACTGGACTGATCCGGCGTACGGTTGGACGCCTTCCTCGCGTAGCACAGCCGCGAAGAATTCGTTCTTGCGATTGCCGAGGCCGCAGACGGTTTCCAGATCGGGACTATCGCTGGGATCGCCATCGGCCAACTGAATGCCGCGGGAAGCGAGGAACGCCCGCACTCCGTCGTAGCGTGGCTTGCCGTCGATGTAGTCGAAGTAATCGCTTTGACGATATGGCTTGGCAATGCCGCGCTTGGCCAAGAAGTCGGTGAAGAGTTGCCGCCAGGCCCGCATATGTACCTCGGCGGTCGGCGTCAGGACGCCGTCAAGGTCGAACAAAGCGGCGTCGTACTCGTGCCAATCCACACTGAGAAGATTAGGCCCGCCGCGGCGCTTGCGATGTCACATCTCTCAAGTGCTGTTCGCCTACCGCAAAATGACGACCGCAGCGCGGCATGCGGGCGTAATGTCAGGTCGTGGTCAGCGCTTTCGAATCCGATCCTGTGATTGTCGAGGTTGTCCGCAACGGCTTTCTGGAAAGCGCTCATCGTGGACGGGTAGCGATCACCAACTCAGACGGGAGTCTGGCCTCCTCGGTGGGCGCCGAGTTCGCTCCGATGTACCCGCGCAGTGCCAATAAACCGCTACAGGCGGTGGGCATGCTGCGAGCTGGTCTTGATCTTGACGGGGAGTTGCTTGCGCTGGTCTGTGCGTCGCACTCAGGCGAACGGTTCCAGCTCGATGGCGTACGTCGCATTCTGGCCATGTCGGAGCTTGACGAATCCGCGCTGCAGATGCCGGCCGATTGGCCGCTGGATCCGCAGGCTAGAGAAGAGGCTATCCGCAACGGTGACGCCAAGTCTCCGCTTGCGATGAACTGCTCGGGCAAGCACGCCGGAATGATCAGAACCACAGTGCTGAACGGCGGGGACATTGCAAGCTACCGCGATCCCGATCACCCGACGCAGCTCGCGGTCGTACGGGCCATTGATGATCTTGCTCACGAGCAAGCAACCAATCTCGCGATCGACGGCTGCGGCGCCCCGCTATACGCGATCTCGCTCTACGCCCTGGCTCGAGCTTTCGGGCACATTGCCAGCGCATCCGATGGCGCTGAGCTTCAGGTTGCGACGGCGATCCGGAAGCATCCGGAATATGTTTCGGGCACTCGGCGTGACGAGCTGGAACTGCACCGCGCCGTCCCCGGCCTAATGGCAAAGGCCGGCGCGGAGTCGGTCTACGCGGCCGGGCTTCCGGATGGCCGTGGCATCGCGATCAAGATCAGCGACGGACACCCCCGCGCTCGTCCCGTGGTCATGGCCGGCGTACTGCAGCGCCTGGGATTTGATCATGAAACGCTGGATGATCATGCCAGCGCGCCGGTGCTAGGTGCCGGTGAACGAGTGGGAGAGATCCGTCCCTGCAAAGAGACTCTCTCCGCGCTCGGCGGCTAGCCAGCCCTTTCCGATCTCCCTTCGGGCCCGGTGCAGAAACGCACGTGCACGTCCGTTTCTGTCACGATGCACACGTTGCAGAGTGTGTATCGCGCAAGGAACGAACGTGCACGTGCGTTTCTGTCAGAGGGCTGGGCGAACATGGAGGCCGATCTCGGGATCGACCAGCGGCTCCTGTGCCACCGAAATAACACCGCCATCAGGGGCGGCAACGGTGAGTTGAGCCTCGACAGGTGTACCGCGCTTGATCAGCCCCAGGGCGATGGGGCCGAGCTCGAAGTGCCGTGCCGAGCCGCCGACAAAACCGACCGCGCGCCCATCCAGCTCTAGCTCTGCGCCCGGAGTTGGCAGGGCATCGACACTCCCGTCCAGATGCAGGCGTACGAGGCGGCGGGGCGGCCGGCCGAGGTTATGTACCCGCGCAACGGTTTCCTGACCCCGGTAGCAGCCCTTGTCCAGATGTACCGCCGCACCGAGCAAGCCGATCTCGTTCGGGATCGTGCGGTGGTCGGTGTCAAGGCCGATTCTGGGCACGCCGGCGGCAATCCGGCGAGCTTCCAGGGCCCAGGTACCTGCTCGTGACCCACGACCGGTGATCTCGTCGAGCCGATCCTGCGGTACGAAGAGCTCGCGTCCCGCCAGCGAATCGGGTCCAACCCGAACCGGCTGATCGTGCGTGAGGTCTCCAGCGGACCACACGACGGCGTAGTCCTTGCTTCGGTCACTGACCTCGACTCGCATCAAGAAGCGCATCTTGTCCAGCCAGCCGACCAATGCCGCTGCCGTGCCGGGTTCCGTGTGCGCCCAAAAGGTCTCGCCGTCATCGACGCCATAGAGGACATGCTCGATGTGCCCGTGTGGCGACAGCACCAATGTGGTGACACCGCGGCCGGGCTCGAGTCCCTCGAGATACTGCGTTGTCAACGAGTGCAGCCAGCCGAGCCGGTCGGGCCCGGTCACCGTGATGACGCCTCGATGTGACAGATCGACTACAGCGTCTCCGGCATCAAGCAGCCGCTGCTCACGCATCGGATCGCCGTAATGCCAAGCCACACCACTATCCGGCCCTGTCTGGGCCACCACCGCGCTCATATTCGGTTTAGCAC
This sequence comes from Propionibacteriaceae bacterium, assembly GCA_036380335.1. Classification (GTDB taxonomy): domain Bacteria; phylum Actinomycetota; class Actinomycetes; order Propionibacteriales; family Propionibacteriaceae; genus Microlunatus. The sequence continues at coordinate 4,573 of DASVEX010000157.1, forward strand.
TCCCGTAGACGCATTTCTTCCCGTGCGTCTGCCATCGTAGGGAGGCGCGAAACAGTGAGCCCTGGAAAATGTCTCGGTCCCAGCTCTCATACTCGCCGCAGCCGGCCCCACATGTAGGTCTGCAAATGGTGTCCGTGCGCCGCCTTATCGAAGGTCCAGAACAGCTCCCCAGCAACATTTCCGTACAGCCGCTGCCCAGCCGAATAGTCCTCCGCCGAAGCCGTACGCACCACGGCATCGGTCGCCAGCTCGATTTTGGACCCGGTGATCGATCCGTACCAGACCTCGGCGTACCCAGCCGGCTTGCACATCACGACCTCAAGGTCGTTATCGGGCTGCGGTCGCCAGAATCCGGTCTCCATGTCAAGCGGCCGGATCGCCATCCCCTCGTCATTGACCTCAAACAGCTGAGACAAGTAGTGCAAATAGTTTCCCCCGTTGTGGGCGAAGTCGATCTGCTGCCCGAAGTCGAAGTCTGCTGTGCCCGGATACGTTGCCTTACCGCTGCCCTCCCACCGACCGATCAACCAGGCGATGGGCGCTAAGTTCGGATGCAGGTCCTCCGAGGGCTCGAACGACATCCTCAGCCGCCGGACTGGGCGGTCGTCGAGCGCAGCATGAGCATAATCAGCAAGATCAGCAGCAGCAGACCGAGCGCGGCAACACCACCGATCAGCAAGGCAGCGAAGGTGAAGGACACCGACATGGCTGGGAGTCTAGTCGGGCGTCGCGTCGTCACTGGGGATCTCGATCAACCTGCGCTCCATGATCGTGCAGGCGGTGACGTAGGTCCGGCCACCAGCGACTGGCCAGGTGTCGAGGGCGGCCCCAGCCTCGGTATAGCCGACGCGTTCATAGAGTGCTCTGGCTCTCGGGTTGTCGTGCTCCACCAACATCCTCGCCAGTGACCGACCATGATCGATGATCTTCTGCTCCAGGGCCGTGATCAGCTCGGCACCGGCACCCAAGGACTGCAACCGCTCGTGCACGGCGAGCATCCAGATAGTGCCGGCATCATCTGACGGACGGAAGTCAACGCCACCGACAGCGATCAGGCGATCGTTCGACAGAGACCCCACCAATACAACGACGTCGCCGGCGTAGGAGGCTTCCAGGGCTGCGGCGACAGCGCCGAGGTGCTCCAACCCGCCTGACCAGTCAAGATCACTGAGATCGGTTGGTTCAAGATCACGAAAGCGCAGCCTCAACTCCATGGCTCACCACTGTGCCAGGTTACGGTGAACAACATGCCTCGCTACATCATTCTCGGTGCAGGAGCCGTCGGCGGTGCCCTAGGCGGTCGGCTCGCGTTGGCCGGGCGCGACGTCGTACTGGTGGCTCGTCGCGACCATCTGGCAGCTCTCAGAGAGCATGGATTGCGGCTGCGGACGCCGGATGAAGATGTCACGCAACGAGTTACGGCCATCGGCGGCCCGGAGGAGGTTGAGCTCGAGGTCGATGACGTTTTGATCTTGGCCACCAAGGCCCATCAGGCCAACGACGTGCTGCGCCGCTGGACGGATGCGCCCGTACGCCGCAATGGTGATGCAGTCGGAACCGCAGGGGAGCACCTGCCGATATTCACCGCGCTCAACGGCGTCGCCGGGGAGGCCTTCGCGCATCGGTACTTTCGGCTGGTGTATGGAGTCTGCGTCTGGATGCCGGTCGTTCACTTGGCGCCGGGCGAAGTGATCATTCGCAGCACACCACGCTCAGGGACACTGCACATCGGGCGGGTGGCCAAGACCGCAACAAACCATGATCATTTTCTGCACAGGACCGCCGTTGACCTTATGGCGGCCAACTTCGATGTGCCGACCCCCGACGATGTCATGGCCTGGAAGTATCGCAAGTTGATCAGCAACATCGGTAACGTCTTCCAGGCTCTGGTAGCACGAAATGGAGATTGGCGTCCCCTGGTCGCGGCCGCCGAAGCCGAGGCTCGATGGGTGCTTGATGCTGTCGGAATTAGATACGTCAGCGAGGCCGAGGAGGCTGCCGCCCGTGACGCCGGCTTCACCATGAAGCCCGTATCCGGCGTACCCGAATCGACCGGTGGATCGACGTGGCAGTCGTTGCAGCGTGGCACAGGGAATGTCGAGACGGACTACCTCAACGGCGAAATCGTCATGATCGCACATCAGGCGGGACTGGAAGCGCCCATCAATCAGCGGCTCGCCATGCTGGGCCGACGCGCGGCCGCTACGGGAGCCAAGCCTGGGGACATCAGTGCCGGGGAGCTCGCTGCTCTCCTCCCGCAATAGGTGCCAGGTGACGCGTGCCTCCGCACAAGGCCTCAAACGAGGCGCGAATCAGCGGATCTCGTGAAAATTCGTAGCCTTCTGCGGAGAAACGGCGTGGTCAGCCGCTAATAGACCAGCGCCTGAACGTTGTCGGCCAGTGCTGCCTCCACAAAGCTCGCGGCGCCTTGGATGGTCGCGGATTCCACCAGGTCCTGGACAACGAGCTCGCGGCGCGCGGCACATTGGGTGCATACCGTGATGTTGCCGCCGAGTCGAACGGCCTCGATCAGCTCCGCAACCGGGGTGGCATGAGGCAATTCAAGATCGGGCTGGCGGCCGGGTACGGCAAACCACACTGCTTCGCCCGTGAGCCAGACCGACACCGAAGCGCCCGCAGTGACACCCATCGCGGCGACGGTCCACGCCTGGTTTGCTCGTTCGGCGGCCTCGGCACCGCAAGTGATCTTGATCAGCAGCGCACGCGCTGTCATTTCGGTCGACATGGCCTCTTATTGTGACAGAGGATGTGGCTGTGTTGATCAAACGATTCGCGGGCTCAGCACCGTGGGAAGCGATCTACGGCTACTCCCGCGTCGTGGTAGCCGGGGATTGGGCCATCACAGCTGGCACGACGGCGACCGGTCCAGATGGTGTGCTTGATCCCGGTGACGCGTACCGGCAAGCAGTCACGGCTTTTACGATCGCGCTCGAGGCTTTGCATGCGGCGGGCATCACGACCGAACAGGTGGTCCGCACCCGGATGTACGTCACCGACATCAACTCCCAAGAAGACGTTGGCCGCGCGCATCGGGAGCTCTTCGGAGCTGTTCGTCCGGTGGCGACGATGGTCGAGGTAGCCCGGCTTGCCGACCCCGCTCACCTGGTTGAGGTCGAGCTCGAGGCCTACCTTGGCCGCTGATTCAAACGCCCGCCGATGAGAGACTGACAGCCGTGATCGAGCAACTGGAGAGCTGACCATGCGCCTGGTGGTTCAACGGGTGAGCTCGGCGCGCGTCGAGGTGGCCGGTGAGGTGGTCGGAGCAATCGATCGACCCGGCTTATTGATCTTGGCTGGGATAGCACATGATGATCAGCCAGTCACGGTTGAACGCCTTGCCGACAAGGTATGGACGCTGCGCATCCTTGACGGCGAGCGATCATGCCAGGAGGAGAATGCTCCGATTCTGGTGGTCAGCCAGTTCACGCTCTACGCCGATACTCGCAAGGGTCGCCGGCCATCCTGGAGCGCAGCGGCACCACGAGATGTCAGCGAACCGCTGATCGAGGCCTTCGTCTCTTCGTTGCGACTGTGTGGCGCGGAGGTCGCAACCGGTGTCTTCGGCGCCCACATGGATGTCACTTTGACCAATGACGGCCCTGTGACACTGATTCTCGACTCGTCACCCTGATCTCGCATCACGGCTGGAGCACAAGAGCAGCATTCTGGCTGATTTCGAGCCGTGAGTGATGCACATTCAGGGCTGGGAGAAACTGACCTCGGAGATCAACACGGCATTGCGGCCTCTGGCAGTCGAACCAGGCTGGGAGCTGGCATTGATGGTGAGCGTGACGGTGTCGCCAGGCTGCGGAGGAATGCTCAGCTTCTGTGGCGTTGTCACGCCGTCGTGCAGCGATTGCTCGAAGGTCGAGCCATTGGCGAAGGTCCAGGTCACCTCTGTGATCCGGCGATACTCCCCATACCGCTTGGCGCCGCTGGCCGGATCGACTTTGGCGTATCCGTTCACCAGTCCGACCTCATTGATCGTGGTCTGATCTGGAAGCGTAAAGATGATGACCTGCCCAATGCCGTTGCCGTTGCACCGCCAGGCGGTGTTCGGCCTTGCGTCAAACATTTGTTCGGCCGCGTAATACACCGGATGGCCACCGTCATCGGTGGTCTGAGGCGCCTGGCAGCCAACCTTCGCCTGCGTGGGCGTCACCAATTTTCCAGTGCTTGTCTGGGACCCGCCGGAAGACGCCGAGTCGCCGAAACCCGGCGCTGCGGCTCGGGAATCAGACTGCAACAGCAAGACCATTCCGGCAACTGCACTAAGCGTGAGACACAGCAACAGCACGATCAGGATGATCATAGGAACTCGAGCAGCGGATCGCGGCTGCGGCGCTGAGGGCATCGGCAGCAAGAGGGTCCGAGGCTCATCGCCGGCTACCCGCGAGTCAGGAGCGTTCTGGCGATAGAGCCAGGCGAGATCGGCTCCAGGACCACCGGACTCGCTGCCTGGCACGTGCGACATAGCTCTTCACCGTAGTGCCGAGCCAGGCAGTTCGAGCCGTTCCTGCGAAGGTGATCAGGCCTTCGCAGGCTCAGTCCTCAAACGTCTTCGACGTCGACGTCGATCTCGGCCACGCTGCCGCGTGCCGCCACGACTGCGCGGTCGAGGCTGGCGCCAGGCACGAGGGTGCGCAGCGTCCACGTACCGTCGACGGCGAAGAAGCGGAAGTGGCCGGTCGCAGACGTCGGCACCTCAGCGGTGAATTCGCCACCGGAGTCGAGCAGGCGTACGTACGCTCCGGCGACCGGATTCCCGCCGCGCAGCACGCGACCCTGAATCACCGCCTCTTTGGTGACGTCGACGTCGGCTAAGCTCAGGCCGCCCTTGGTTGCTGCGCACATGATGTTCTCCTTAGGAGCTGCCGCGAAATCGCGGGAAATGGTTCAGGCGTTGCCTGGTTCGTCGCCGACGGCAACCGGAACGCCCACCAACGAGCCGTACTCGGTCCACGAACCGTCGTAGTTCTTCACGTTCTTCTGTCCGAGAATCTGGTGCAGCACGAACCAGGTGTGCGCGCTGCGCTCCCCGATGCGGCAGTACGCGATGATGTCCTTTTCCCAATTCAGGCCCGCGCCGCTGTATAGCTCCTTGAGCTCGTCATCGGACCGGAACGTGCCGTCATCGTTGGCCGCCTTGCTCCAGGGCACGTTGACCGCGGTGGGAATATGACCGCCACGCTGTGCCTGCTCCTGGGGCAGATGAGCAGGCGCGAGCAGCCGGCCGGCATACTCGTCAGGGCTGCGGACATCAACCAGGCTCTTGGTGCCGATTGCCGCAACTACCTCATCGCGGAAGGCGCGAATGCCGAGGTTGGGATCGGTGGCGGTGTAGCTCGTGGCAGGGCGAGTGACGGTTTCGCTGCTCAGCTCGCGTGCATCGAGCTCCCACTTCTTGCGACCACCATCAAGCAACAAGGCCTTGTCGTGCCCGTAAAGCTTGAAGTACCAGTACGCGTAGGCAGCAAACCAGTTGTTGTTGCCGCCGTAAAGCACGATGGTGTCGTCATTGCTGATGCCGCGCTCGGACAACAGCTTCTCGAACTGCTCTTTGTTGATGAAGTCCCGGCGGACCTGATCTTGCAGGTCCTGCTTCCAATCGAGCTTGACCGCACCTGCAATGTGACCACCGTCGTACGCGGTCGTGTCTTCGTCGACCTCGACGAGAACGACGTTCTCATCGCCTGCGTGCTCGGCGACCCAGTCGGCATCGACGAGTACTTCTTGCCTGCTCATGTTGTGTCTTTCTCCTGAGTTGGTATGCGGCTCGGCAGCCGAGGGTGAGGGGTACGGATGACCGTACGAGGAGTGTGAATGAGGCGTTGGCGGCAAGAGCCCGGAAAGGTCAGGCTCGAGACGACGTGAACGCGCCTCTACATTCGCCGAAGCTGACACAACGACGAGCGCATCCGGCCGTGGTCAACAGCGCGCCGGCGGGTGAGCGCCAGCGCCCACGCGTTCGTCGAAGTCACGAGGAGAAGACTAGGGCTGGAGTGCTATGCATCCCAAGAGCTTGTCTCGAATATTGACACTACGTATCACATATTGGACTTGCGGTGAGCTTGAGGCTCGCCGAGGTTGATTCGTCATCTATTCGTTATCGCGACGTTGGCGGTAATGCGGTGCACGTGGCTAGGCATGGCCGTTTGCACGGCGATCGGCTGGACCCCGACGCTAAGTGCCGCCGGCAAACGGCGGTAAAACCTCAACTTGTACGGGTTCGGTCAACTGCCGTTCGAGATCTTGCCGATGCGCGGTCCGTCCATCGATCAATACCGAACTCGCCTTGATCACCCTGTCGAAACGCGGATCGGACCGTTCTTGGCACGCAATTCGGAGGGCGTCGGCAACCGATCGGGCATCGATGTGTTCTTCACTGACGCCTGCAGCCGCCCTGGCCCCTGCCCAGTAATGAAGGGAAACGGACACCATTGCGTTACTCTCAAGCATGCCTCAGGCCATCTCTCGGTGGGCTGAAGGCTAGCACCGGCACGAACCCCCGTGAGGAGACCATCGTGGCCACCTTGCTGCTGCTTACGAACGATATGCATGCGTCCGCCGAAATCCTTCCGGCGCTGGAGCTCCTTCCTCACCAAGTCAAAGTCGCCCAAGCGGAAGCCACCGCGCTGCTCGACGCCCCGAGCGCGGACGTGATCTTGCTCGATGCACGCCGCGACCTGGTCGGCGCACGCTCCTTGTGCCGGCTGATGGAGACGACCGGTAAGGAAGCGCCCTTGCTTGTCATTGCACACGAGGGTGGACTGGCCGCTCTGTCGGCCGACTGGGGTTTCGATGACCTAGTCCTGACGACTGCCGGCCCCGCGGAGGTGGACGTCAGGCTGCGGCTCGCGATGACACCGTCAGCGGCCAGCAACGTCGACCCGCTGATCCAGTCGGGCAACATCGTGATCGACGAGGCGGGCTATAGCGCCAAGCTCAACGGCGTCCAGCTCGATCTCACCTACACGGAGTTCGAGCTGCTGAAGTATCTGGCGCAGCATCCCGGACGAGTCTTCAGCCGCCAGCAGCTGCTCAGTGACGTGTGGGGATATGACTACTACGGCGGCACTCGTACGGTCGACGTTCACGTACGACGGCTGCGCGCCAAGCTCGGCCCAGAATACGAGTCGGTGATCGGCACAGTTCGCAACGTGGGATACCGGTTCGTCACACAAGCTGAGGAGTCGGCCCGCCTCAGTGGGTAATCCTCAATCGTTGCGGTCGCGGGATAGCTCTTTGAGACGGCGGATGTGTGCTGGAATTGTTCCGGGAGGTCCGCTGACCCGCAGGAATTGCACCCCGGCAAGGACCTGAGCCGCAAGCACGAATATCAGGGTGACGGCCAGCAAACCAGCTGAGACGGATGACCAGCCAGCTGCGGCGCTGCCCTCCATGGTGCTGAACAGCGCGGCCAAGGCCACTACGTAGGACATCAGGTGGGCGATCCACGAAAGCCGCTTCTCAGCGTGCAGATCTTGGGGCCGCTTGCCAAGCCATGAGGCCATGGCGCGCCGCCAGACGACAACTTGGATGACACAGATGGCCAGCATCAGCACAGCAGAGACCAGCGCTCCGTCCGCCCAAGCCAATCCTGGTCCCGCTCCAGCGAACGACGGAAACATCACCACCGCTGCCGCGGCGGCGATGACCGAGATCCCAGCGCAGCCAGCTCCGATCTGGGTGAGCCGGAGGTGGCGGGCCATTCGAGCAGCGATGGCCGGTTGTGCGGTGGCCCCGTATTCAGCGACCTGCCTCGCCGGATCCATCTCTTCGCTCATAGAGGCAGCTTAAAACGCAGGAATCAGCTGCGATGATCCGCGAGCAGTTCAACGGATCCTCGCAGGCTAACGTGGGGATATGTCGACGCTGTTGACGATCGCCGTGACAACCCGGCTTAGTGAAACCGAGATCAGCAGCGTGCTCGGATTGGTGGCCAAGGCGGTGGCGGTTGACCAGGCACCAGCCCTCAACGAGGCGGCGCTGCTGCAGCTGCGGCGTACCCACTCGGCGACTCAGCATCTGCTGGTGAGCGAGGACAAGGAGCTGGTCGGCTACGCGCAGCTGACGTCGGGGTCCGAATGGAGCGCGGCACAGCTCGTGGTCGCTCCGGATCATCGGCGGCAGGGCATCGGCACCCAGCTGCTGCAGCGGCTGATCATGGAATCGACCACCCCGTTGCGAGTCTGGGCGATGGGTGACACGGCGGCCTCGCGGGCACTCGCCGCGGGAGCCGGCATGGTACGGCAGCGGGAATTGTTGATCATGGAACGGCCGCTGACCGGCGAGCTGCCGGAACCTGTGGTTCCGCGCGGCGTGCAGATTCGGACGTTCGAGGCGGGGCAGGACGAGCACGAGTGGTTGCGGGTCAATGCTGCGGCGTTCGCGCAGCATCCCGAGCAAGCGCTGATCGACATCGATGACCTCAAGGATCGGATGGCGGAGCCGTGGTTCGACCCGAAGGGCTTCTTCGTTGCAACGCGGGACAACGCCATGATCGGTTTCCACTGGACCAAACAGCATCAAGATCAGCTCGGAGAGGTTTACGTGCTCGGTGTCGCTCCCTGGGCTGCCGGACAGGGACTTGGCAAGGCCTTGCTGCTGACCGGGTTGCGTTCGCTGCAAGAACGCGACAGCACCAGGGTCGAGCTCTACGTAGAAGCAGATCACGTTGCGGCAATCCAGCTATATCTCACGTATGGCTTCGCTACAGCAAGCCGTGATGTGATGTACGCGCAGAGTTGAGTCCTCATCACGTTCGGCCGTACGCGAGAGAGATCACGGAGCACAAGCAGGAGAAAGATATGGAAGCAATCGAGGTCTCGACCGTGATGGAGGACTTGCTCCCCCCTCCCGTCCACGCAGAGCTGCCGCCTGATCGGTTTTTGGACCGTGAGTTGTCCTGGCTCGCATTCAACAACCGGGTTCTCGACCTGGCCAAGGACGCCGACCGAGTGCCGCTCCTCGAGCGGGCGAAATTCCTCGCGATCTTCTCCTCAAACCTTGACGAGTTCTACATGGTTCGGGTCGCCGGCCTCAAACGTCGCATCGCCGCGGGAGTCGCGGTGCCGACGGTGAGCGGAATGATGCCTCGCGAGGTGCACTCAGCGATCCTCAACCGAACCCGCGACCTGGTAACCGATCAGGCAGCTGTCTTCCAAGACGATGTTCGGCCCGCCCTAGCCAAAGAGGGCATCGAGATTCTTCGCTGGGATGAGCTGACCTCGCCGGAACAAGATCGGATGGATGAACTGTTCGCCGAGCGAATCTTCCCCGTGCTTACCCCGCTGGCGGTTGACCCGTCCCATCCCTTCCCCTATATCTCGGGCTTGTCGATCAACCTCGCCGTGCTGGTGCGCAACCCCGAGACGGGCCTTCGCCAGTTCGCCCGGGTCAAGGTGCCCAGCATGCTGTCCCGTTTCATCTCACTCGCCGAGGGTCGCTACGTCGCGCTGGAAGATGTGATCGCTCATCATCTTGATCAGCTGTTCAGCGGCATGGAGGTGGTGCAGCACCACATGTTCCGGGTGACCCGCAACGAAGATGTCGAGGTCGAGGAAGACGACGCCGAAAATTTGTTGCTCGCCTTGGAGAAGGAGCTGCTACGACGCAAGGTCGGTCGTCCGCCGGTCCGCCTCGAGGTTGAGGACGACATGGACCCGAGAATGCTCGAGCTGCTGACCAGTGAGCTGGACATCAGCGCACGGGAAGTCTTCCACGTACCCGGTCCGCTGGACCTCGGTGGGCTGTTCTCCTTGGCCGATCTCGATCGTGCCGAACTCAAGTACCCGGCGTTCCTGCCATCTACTCATCCTCACCTGGCCGAGGTCGAAACCGCCAAGCCTGCCGACATGTTCGCAGCACTCAAGCAGCGCGACGTACTGCTGCACCACCCCTACGACTCTTTCGCGACCAGCGTGCAACGCTTCGTGGAGCAGGCAGCCGATGATCCGCATGTCCTGGCAATCAAGCAGACTCTTTACCGCACCTCCGGCGACTCGCCGATCATTGACGCATTGATCGAGGCTGCTGAGGCCGGCAAGCAGGTGCTCGCCCTGGTAGAGATCAAGGCTCGGTTCGACGAGCAGGCCAACATAGCGTGGGCCCGACGACTAGAACAGCACGGATGTCATGTGGTTTACGGACTGCTTGGCCTAAAGACGCACTGCAAGCTCTCCATGGTGGTCCGCGACGAGCCGGATGGGCTGCGCCGCTATGCCCATATCGGTACGGGCAACTACAACCCCAAGACCGCTCGGCTGTACGAGGACATTGGGCTACTGACGGCCAACCCGATCATCACCGACGACATCGGCAGGCTGTTCAACCACCTGTCCGGAATGTCTCAAGAAATCCAGTACAAGCGGCTGCTCGTTGCCCCGCACGGTATCCGCAATGGACTGATCGACAGGATCAACCACGAAATCGCCAACCACGAGGACGGTAAGCCGGCAAGCATCAAGATCAAAGTCAACTCGATCGTCGACGAGGCGACATCCGATGCGCTGTATCGCGCCTCGCAGGCCGGAGTTCCGGTGGACCTATGGGTGCGCGGCACCTGCACAATCCGGCCAGGTGTGCCGGGAGTCAGTGAGAACATCCGGGTGCGCAGCATTCTTGGCCGTTTCCTGGAGCACAGCCGTCTCTTCTGGTTCGCCAACGATGGTTCCCCCTCTGTCGGGATCGGCTCCGCGGACCTCATGCACCGCAACCTCGACCGCCGCGTCGAGGTGCTTGTTTCAATCGCCAATCCGGCACACATCAGCGAGATTGGAGAGCTGTTCGACATCGCCTTCGACGAGGGCACAGCGACGTGGCACCTGCTGCCGGATGGCAGCTGGGTTCAGCACACCACCGATGAAGACGGCAATCCGCTGCTGGACATGCAAGAGTATTTGATCAACTCCACGAGTCGACGACGCGTCGTGATGAAGTAGCGGTTCAGTGCCTTCGCTCAGCGTCACCGGCACCGGCAAGAACGGAGTGCGGTCCCTCGGCCGACCGATCCTCGCCGGTGGCGCGGTGGTGACCCGCGCCCATCCACTGCGCGGCACCGAGATAGTGATCATTCATCGCAAGCGCTATGACGATTGGACGCTGCCGAAAGGAAAAGTCGAAGTAGGAGAAAGCCTGCCGGCCTGTGCGGTGCGCGAAGTGCAGGAGGAGACGGGCGTCACGATCCGGCTCAGCGTGCCGTTGGATTCGATCAGCTACGAGGCAGGCAACGCCGGTCCCAAGAAGGTCGACTATTGGGGCGGGGTGGTCTTGGACTCGGTACGCCGGGCACCAGACGCCGAGGTCGATGTCGTCTCCTGGTTGCCGGTACGTGCGGCGCTCGGCCGACTGACCTACTCTCATGATCATTTCCTGGTACAGCAATATCTTGATCAACCGCCTACCACGCCGCTGATCATCGTGCGGCACGTCAAGGCAATGGATCGCAAAGATTGGTCGCGCAAGGATGCGTCCCGACCGATCAATACTCGCGGGCGGCGGCAGGCCAAGATCCTGAGCCCCATGCTGAGCGCGTACGGGGCGACTGCCTTGGTCAGTTCGACGTCGACGCGCTGTATCGCAACGCTGATGCCATACGCACACGAGCACGAGCTCAACCTCGAGACGTACTCCCAGTTGAGCGAAGAAGAGGGCGAAAACGATCCGAAAGGCGTGAGCAAGCTGATCCGCAAGATTCGAGCCGCCACGTTGAAATCGGGTCAGCCGACTGCAGTCTGTGCGCACCGGCCGGTGCTGCCGCACATACTGGACGCCCTCGACATTGTGCCCACAACTCTGGGGACCGGGGAGTTCCTGGTCGCACACCTCACAGCGGACGGTACGGTTCACGCCCTGGAGCGGCATCGGGCCCAGGACTGAGCTCCGCACGCATCGTACGGCGCCCACCCCAGACCAATCGCTCAAGTCTGACTCACCTTTTGCGGCGCCCTCGCATCGAAGATGACTGTCGCACTTGAGTGGCACGCCGCCTGTTTTGGCAGTGTGTCTTGACGGCTGTGCTGTGAAACGCACCCTCCGGATGCCAGTGCGCGGCTCGTCCTGACGGCCCTGCTGGACAACGTACCGTCCAGATTCGCTCGTCACCTTCGGCCAAGACTTGGATACATCCATGCTCTGAGCAAGGGTGTCGGCTCGAGACGGATCATTCACCCTTTGTTCACCTTCGTACGCCCATCAAGACACGTGGCCTGGCTACGTTTCGCGGCATCGGAAGGGCCGCGCGCGCGTGCCCTTCCGAGCCAAGCCCCGGTGCGCAGAGTGCCGCCGGGTTCACCCAGGGGAACGACCCCGTTCTGTGAAGGACACACATGGCGAAACAGAACTATGCGGCGCGGCCGATGAACCGGTTCGTGAGCTCGCGAGCCGGCAAGTTCGCCGCGCTGGCCGCTCTAGCCACCCTTAGTCTCACCGCGTGCGGCTCTGACCCGACCAGCGCGAGCGAGCCTGCTGGAGCTGAGCCGGGCAGCAGCGCCAACGCGTCAGGCCTCGCCTGTCCCGCAGGCAAGCTTTCCGCCGAGGGCTCGAGCGCGCAGGGCAACGCGATCACCGAAGTCATCGCCGATTACAACGCCCAATGTGGCGACAAGGCCACGATCGAATACAACCCGACCGGATCTGGTGCGGGCATCAAGTCGTTCTACAACGGCTTGGTCGACTTCGCCGGCTCCGACTCCGCACTCAAGACCGAGGAGAAGGACGGCGTCATCGAGGCTGACAAGGCCAAGGAACGCTGTCAGAACAACCCGGCGTGGAACCTCCCCATGGTTGTCGGCCCGATCGCCTTCGCGTACAACATCGACGGCGTCGACAAGCTGGTGCTGAACGCTGAAGTGCTCTCCGAGATCTTCAACGGCACCATCAAGACCTGGAATGACCCGAAGATCGCCAAGCTCAATTCGGGAGCAAAGCTGCCGGCCGCGAACATCACGGTGTTCTTCCGCTCCGACGAGTCCGGGACGACTGAGAACACCACGAAGTTCCTCTCCAAGGCCGGCAACGGCGCTTGGAAGGATGAGCCGGCCAAGGCCTGGACCGGCACCGGCGAGGGCAAGAACAAGTCCTCGGGCGTCGCGGAGGCTACGGCCGGCACCAAGAACTCCATTACCTACATCGAATGGAGCTACGCCAAGGACAACAACCTTCCGATGGCCCAGCTGGATAGCGGCAAGGGCCCTGTGGAGCTCAGTGGCGACGCGGTCGCGAAGGCTGTGTCGGAAGCGAAGGTCAAGGGCAGCGGCAATGACCTCAGCTTGGATCTGAAGTACGCCGGGACGAAGTCGGGCGCCTACCCCGCGCTGCTGGTGACCTACGAAATCGCGTGCAGCAAGGGCCTGGCGGCCGACAAGACGGCGATCGTCAAGGACTTCTTGACCTACTTCTCCTCCACGGATTCGCAGAGCAAGCTCGAGGATCTTGGTTACGCGCCGTTACCAAGCGATCTGCAGTCGAAGGTCAAGGCTGCCGTCGCCGCGATCCAGTAGTCACCTCCCCCAGGGGCGGGTCATCGCGGTGACGCACCCGCGGTGACCCGCCGCCGCCCCTCAGCTACCGAGCAGGAAGACCCATGGCAGTGACTGATACGGATGCAACCGAAAAGGTCGAGCCTGAACCGTTCGCAGCGCAGGATCCGAGCTTGTCGCCAGTAGTGGACCATAGTGCGGTGACCACGCACTCCCCCGTTCCCAAGGTGGTGGCTCACCGGGCGCCGGCGACGCCTGCCGATCAGGTGGAGCGAGAAGCGCCGCGTGGCGTCAAGCTCGCCAAGATCAGCCGGACCGGAGATCGGATCTTCCGGAGCCTCGCAACCACATCCGGTCTGCTGATCGTTCTTCTTGTACTTTTTGTCGGCATCTTTCTACTGGCACTTGCGCTTCCCAGCTTGCGGGCGAATCAGGACAGCTTCCTCACCTCGCGTAACTGGACGGTCGCCGGCAACGAGCTTCGCTTTGGGATCGCGGGCTTGTTCTGGACCACCGTCTTGTCGGCGGTCCTGGCAATGGCAATGGCCGTGCCCGTGGCCGTCGGTGTTGCTCTCTGCATGACGCAGTATCTGCACAAGCGAGTATCGGGACCGGTTTCCTTTGTCGTCGACCTGCTTGCCGCAGTGCCGTCAATCATCTTCGGCCTCTGGGGGTTGACCGTATTGGGGCCGTTCCTGGCACCTGCAGCGGCGTGGCTGATCAGCAAGCTGGGCTGGATACCGTTCTTCGAAAGGAACGTCGACCCCAAAGGATCGGTCTTTGTCGCCTCGGTGGTACTCGCCATCATGATCTTGCCGATTGTGATAGCGATCTCTCGTGATGTCTTTGCGCAGACCCCGCGAGATCACATCGAGGCAGCACTTGCGCTCGGCGCGACCCGGTGGGAGGTCATTCGCACCGCTGTGCTTCCGCACGGAAGGTCGGGCGTCATCAGCGCATCCATGCTCGGCCTGGGGCGTGCGCTTGGCGAGACCATCGCTGTCATGATCATCCTCACGACGCCATCCCCGGGCAGCCCATTCAGCCCGTCGATCTTCGCCGGCGGTGAAACCTTTGCGAGCAAGATCGCCAACAACGCCGCCGAGTTCGACAGTCCGTCCAAGACCGGGGCTTATATTGCGGCAGGCCTGGTGCTCTTCGTCGTCACTTTCGCGGTGAACGCGATTGCCCGGATCATCGCAGAGCGAGGGGTGGAGTCATGAGCGCGCCCACCGCTGACGCCCCGCTGGCCTTCCGGCGCCCCAGTGGGGTCCGCACAGTAAAGAACAGCTTGGCCACCATCTTTGTGACAGTCGCCACGCTGATCACGATCATTCCGCTGGCCTGGGTGCTCACTACCGTGATCATCAAGGGTTACAGACTCCTCCTCAGTTCAACCTGGTGGCTGCAGAGTCAGCGTGGCATCACTCCGCGACGAGAGGGTGGCGGCGCCTACCACGCCATCGTCGGTACCGTCGAGATGGCTTTGATCTGCGCTGCGATCGCAGTTCCGCTTGGGGTTTTGGGTGCGATCTTCTTGATCGAGTACGGGAGGGGCACCAAGATCGCTCGTGGCGTGAGCTTCATGGTGGACATCCTCAGCGGCATTCCATCGATCGTTGCGGCGCTCTTCATCTATGCGCTGTTCATCACGATCTTCGGGCTAGGCCGGTCGGCAATAGCCGTGTCCTGCGCCCTGGTGCTGCTGATGCTGCCAGTGGTCCTCAGATCGACCGAGGAGATGCTCAAACTCGTGCCAGACTCTCTGCGAGAAGCGTCGTACGCGCTCGGTGTTTCGAAGTGGAAGACGATTGTCAAGGTCGTGATTCCGACAGCATTCGGCGGCATCGTGACGGGCGTCATGCTCGGACTGGCAAGGGTGATGGGCGAGACAGCACCGCTGCTGATCCTTGTCTCGTACGCGGTCGGCATCAATTTCTCGCCGACCACGGACACCATGGGCGCGTTGCCGACCATGATCAACGCTGGTCGGGACCAGCCGCCACAGATGCCGGGATACGAGCGGGTTTGGGCCGCAGCCCTGACCTTGATCATGATCGTGATGCTGCTCAACTTGCTGGCCCGGCTGATCGCCCGATTCACCACTCTGAAGGAGAAGTGAGCCATGGCTAGGCGAATCGATGTCAAGAATCTGGACATCTACTACGGCGGGTTTCACGCGGTCGAGGATGTCTCGATGACGGTGGAACCGCGTACCGTGACAGCCTTCATCGGTCCGTCGGGATGCGGAAAGTCCACACTGCTTCGCACCATGAATCGGATGCACGAGGTGATCCCTGGTGCTCATGTCAGAGGCAATGTGCAGCTCGACGGCACCGACCTTTACGGCCAAGGAGTCGACCCGGTAGCGGTGCGCCGTGTTGTCGGCATGGTGTTCCAGCGGCCCAACCCGTTCCCGTCCATGTCGATCTTCGACAATGTCGCCTCGGGCTTGCGGCTGAACGGGGTGAGGAACAAGGGTGTCTTGACGGACGCCGTGGAGCGCTCGCTGATGGCGGCGAATCTGTGGATCGAGGTCAAGGATCGGCTCGGAAAGGCCGGGATCGGCCTTTCTGGCGGTCAGCAGCAACGGCTCTGTATTGCGCGAGCAATAGCCGTCGAGCCTCAGGTGCTGCTTATGGATGAGCCGTGCTCAGCACTTGATCCGATCTCGACACTCGCGATCGAGGACCTGATCGGTGAGCTGAAGGAGAAGTACACGGTCGTGATCGTCACCCACAACATGCAGCAGGCTGCTCGGGTCAGCGACCAGACCGCGTTCTTCAACCTCGCAGCCCAAGGCAAGCCGGGCAAGCTCATCGAGATCGGTCCAACCGAGAAGATCTTCTCCAACCCGGACCAGCAAGCGACCGAGGACTACATCACCGGACGCTTCGGCTGAAGCGGCCTTTTTGTGTTCGCTCGCGCCCGAGCGTGCGCTGAGAGCTGCTGTCTTCCTCACTCGCAGGAACGTGGACGCCCAAACGGCAACCTGCATCTCACGCCCCGTTCCTGCTCGATCGTCCAGACAGCAGCGGCGCCCGCTCTACCCGACGCTCGCGAACGAGCGACCGTTGTGAACACTATGCATCAGGTAACGACTGGCTTGTGCGCGTCACCTTCGGCCGGTCGCAACATAGACTCGGGCCGTGAGTGCGAAGGCTGGATGGTACCCCGATCCAGGCGGGGGGCTAGGGCTCTTTCGGTACTGGGATGGCAAGGCTTGGTCCGCGGCAACCTCGCCCAATCCAAGCGCACCTCCACCAACCCAGGGCCTGGTAGGAGCTGGTACGCCGGCGCAGGGCGGCCAGACTGGCCAGGCCGCGTACGGCCAAACCGGACAGGCTGCGTACGGTCAGACAGGACAGCCTGCGTACGGCCAGTCCGGTCAGGCGCCGTACGGCCAGGGGTACGGCACCGCCTACGCGAATTATCAGGAGATTCAGAAGAAGAAGTCGCCTGTTGGCTGGTGGATCGCCGGTGGCGCACTGGTCATCGTCATCATCGTGGTCGCAGTGCTCGCCATCCGGGCCGTTACAGGCGGCAACACCGGTACCACAGGCGTCCCGGGGCAGCCCTCACAGGACGTCTGCCCGGCAGTAAACACCGCCAGCCCTCAACCGAGCAGCAGCCACCCCGCCGATGGCCGGGTGCACGGTGGTCCGCTTTCTTACCCGATGCTCGGTAGCCCCTGGGGCGCGCCGCAGGGAGAAAACCGAGTGCCCTTCGGGAGCGATGTACAAAGCCAGCTCGTTCCCGTTGAAACCGACTATGACGGAAACGGTGCCAACTGGGTCGCCTCGGTCCTGGTCGGCGAGCTACAGGCCGGCGACGGCTTCTTTACTCCTGAGCAGGGTTCGCAGATCGTCGTGAAATGCATTCTCGGCAAGTTCTACGGCGACAATCCCGTCAAGAGCAATGTCACGGTGAACAAAGCCACCAACATTGATGGCCACGACGCGTGGCTCGTGGAGTCGAAACTCACCTTTGATATCGCGGGGCTGCAGACCAAGGGCGAGCTGTTGATTGTCGCGATCGTTTCTGCTGGCAACCGGTCAGGTTTGTACTACGCCTCGATCCCCGATACCACGCCCGAGCTGGTGGAACCGGCCCGCGACGCATTGAAGAACCTGAAGGTCGACGGCTGAACTCGATTAAGTCGCTTGGCTGCTAGCGTCGGGAATCGCGCGCCCGCCGTGCTGAGGAGGAGTAAGCGGAGGCGTTCTTTCCTCTGCGAGCGACGACGAAGTAGGCGGATCTACAGCGCGCGATGCGCGAGCAGCCCCTAACAATGGCGTCGGGAAATCGCGCGCCGGCGTGCTGAGCCAGGCTGGCGCGCCGCTGTCCTGGACGATCGAGCGAGCAGACATGCTTTTCGTCCGCGAGGGAGTGAGGAAGGCAGCGGCTCCTAGGCGCCAGCCTCAGCGAGCGGAGCGAGCAATCTACAAGGAGCGAGCAGACACGCATTATCGTCTGCGTGCGACGACGAAGTAGGCGGATTCCACGCGCGATTGCGCGAGCAGCCCCAAATCAACAGCGGGCGAGGCCGCGACGTTCCTTCATCGCCACGACGCGGGCTGCGCTCTCGTCGACGCGCTTTGCGAAGTCCGGGTCGTCGGCCGCCTCGTCCTTGATCGCGTCCGCCATCGTTGTCGCAATGCTCGCGTCGCCAATGATCAGTAGATCCCCTCCGGCGCGAATGAAGCGGAGACTCCGTTCATCCGGCGGCAGCGTACGCATCGCGACAGCTGCCATGTCGTCAGAGATCACCACCCCAGTAAATCCAAGATCATCCCGGAGCATTTCGCCAATGATCATGGTCGAGAATGCCGCCCGATGCTCGTCGTCGATCTTGTTGTAGAACGCCGAGGACACCATCACCATGTCAACGCCGGAAGCAACGGCCGCCTGGAATCCAGCAAGCGCGTCATCGTGTCGGGTGGTGGTGCTGTCGACGACGCGAGTCATGTAGTCGGTGTTGCCGCGTACCCGGCCCAATCCAGGAAAATGCTTGACTGCTGTTGCGATGCCAGCCTGGTCCATTCCGTCGGTGAAGGCCGTCACCTTGGCGGCAACGGTCTTCGGAGACGGACCGTAACCACGACGAAGTTGGCCGATGGGCCGATTGATCCAGGTCATGTTGGTGGGAACAACGTCGGCGACGGGTGCCAGATTGGCGTTGATGCCGGCTGACTTGAGCTGGCGGGCCCAGTCGTACGCGTTCTGGCGCAGCTTGGCGTCAGACTGCCTGGCCTGCCGGGTTGCCGATGGAATCGGGCTGAAACCTGGTCCCTTGAGCCGCTGGACCAACCCACCTTCTTGATCAGCAGCGAGCATGACCTCGACACCTTCGGGACTTGGCGCGGCGTCCCGTACGCGGCCGATAACTCGTCGGACGGGCTGTATCCCGGCTGCCGTATTGCCCAGCAAGATGACGCTTCCTGCTCGGGTTCGCGCCAGGATCGCCCTATCTGACTGGCTCGTCCCAGTGGACCTCACCCCCACCATCAACAGCTGGCCAACCCGCTCGGACAGGCTCATGTTGGCGACGAGCTCGGCGCAGGGTTGATTGACGGTGAAGGATTCCGTCGGTGTTGTCGTTGTGGTTCTGCCGGCTGAGGCCGTTGGGTTCGCGGGAGTCGCCGATAAGGACGGTCGAGCTCCTATCGACGGCGCCGCGATCGGTGCCGCGCCGCACGCGCTCAACCCCGAGATGATCATCAGCGCGCAGGCGACGAGCCACGCTCGTCGACCACTCCTCGCTGGACGCACGGCACCTCGATCCCCGCCGGCTCATTTCACGAGCCTGTTGGCGGCCAGAGCAGTCCGGACACTAGGGTTGTCGCATCGTGGGTGAGGACGCATCGGCGAATCCACACCTGCACGCCCACACGGTTTTGGAGGACAACCCCATGTCGAGCGTCACCAGCGTAAGCCCACGCACTCTAGGCGACGTAATTCCCGGCGGCCTGGTCCGCAGCATCGCCCTGGTGATCGGCGGAGCTGTCTTCGTTGGGCTCACCGCTCAGATCTCGATTCCGCTGCCGTTCACCCCGGTCCCGCTCACACTCCAGACGTTCTCGGTGCTGCTCGTCGGCGCTGCGCTCGGCAGCATTCGTGGAGCGTCGTCTATGGCCCTTTATCTGCTGGCGGGGATGGCCGGGGTGCCCTGGTTTGCCGGCCATCACAGCGGCTGGGCCTTCCCGTCTTTCGGTTACATCGTGGGTTTCATAGCAGCTGCCTGGCTGGTCGGGCGACTTGCCGAACGCGGCGCCGACCGTCGGGTCGTGCCGACTATCGGCATGATGGCGCTTGGCAATGTGGTCATTTACGTCTTTGGCGTGGCGGGGCTGATGCTGATAGCGCATCTGTCGTTTGGTAAGGCGCTCGCTCTTGGCGTACTGCCCTTCCTGATCGGCGATGTGATCAAGATTCTCTTGGCTGCAGGGCTACTGCCCGGCACCTGGAAGTTGATCAACTCGCGCAAGGGTTCCTAGATCACGCCCCATGGTGTTCACAGCAGAGGTGCTCTCAGCCCAGGGCGGCGGCCACGCGGTCGTGGTCCCCAAGGACGTTGCCGCGACGTTCTCCTCCAAGCGACCGCCAGTTCTCGCACACATCAACGGCGTCGAGTACCGCTCTCGGCTCATGATCTACGGCGGTCAGTGTTATCTCGGCCTGCGTAAGGATCTGTTGCGCCAGCTCGACGTCGGGGCCGGTGATCACATCGAGATCGAACTCGCCGAGGACCACGAGGAGCGAGTCGTTGTCGAGCCACCCGAGCTCACTCGAGCTCTCACGGACAACCCAGCCGCAGCTGCGGCGTACCAGAGATTGCCGTTCACCCACCGCAATGAGTACGCGCGATGGATTGATGAGGGTAAGAAGCCCGAGACGCGCGCCGATCGAGTAGCCAAGACGATCAAGCGGCTGACCGAGTCTGGTTGATCGTCATCTGGTGACACTTCTGCGGTGAGCGCGAGTTTCAGTCGGCGAGGCCGAGCAGGGCGTTCTCGATTACCTCGGTCATCGCCGGGTGAATCCAGTATTGGCCGCGGGCTATGTCGGGCGCGGTCTGGGAAAAGCTCATCGCCTGAATCAGCGGCTGGATCAGTGACGAGGCATGCGGGCCGATCAGGTGAGCACCGAGCAGGACCTTGGAGTCAGCGTGCGCAATGATCTTGACGAAGTGGTCGGTGTCCTCCATGGCCCAGCCAAATGCGGTGTTTCCGTAGTCCTCGCGCGAGACTACGTAGTCGATGCCCTGCTCGGCGGCCTCGGCTTCGGTGAGTCCTACCGAGGCTACTTGAGGCATCGAGAACACCGCGCGCGGCACGAATCGTCGGTCAGTGCTGATCATCGAGATGGGATGCAGCAGGTTGTGCTGCACGACGCGCGCGTCCTTGTTGGCGGCATGTTTGAGCTGCTGACGAGACGACACGTCACCCAACGCGAAAACGCCGGCCGCGCTGGTCCTCTGGTACGCGTCGACGATGATCAATCCATCATCGTCGGCTTCGATACCACCGCGCTCCAGGTCGAGGGTGTCGCCGTTTGGCGTTCGTCCGGTGGCGACGAGCAAGACCTCCGCATCGAGATATTCTGGCCGCCCCTCAGGACCCTCGGCGTGCACCCGTACGCGCCCATCGGCAGCGGTTGCAACCGACGTCACGCTGGTGTTAGCCCGGACATCGACTCGCCTGCCCAAGAGCTCGGTAAACCGCTTCGCGATGTCAGAGTCCTCGCGCCGGAGGAGCACGTCCGAGCGGTTCAGCACCGTGACCGCAGTGCCGAATGCGGAGAATACGTGGGCAAACTCAGCAGCGATGTACCCGCCACCGATGATGATCATTGACTTTGGCCGCTCAGCAAGCCGCATCACTGTGTCGGAGGTATGGAAGTTCACCGAGGTCAAGCCGCTTAGCTCCGGGATTATCGGGCGGCTGCCGGCAGCGATCACGATCTGGTCCGCAGTGATCGTCTCGGCCGCGCCAACGTCCAGCTCCTGGATCCCGACGAACCGTGCCCGCCCCTCGAAAACGGTGACATTCTCGCTTTGCTCGCGATAGGCCCGTCCTTTGGCAGCCTTCGGATCAATCCGGCCGAAGATCCGATCTCGGATCTCTCGCCACCGCACATCTGCCACGCCCAGCTCGACGCCGAGCCTGTTTGCTTGCGTCGTTGACGCCGCGAGGTCGGCCGGATAAACGAACATCTTGCTGGGGATGCAGCCGACATTGAGGCAGGTTCCGCCGAAGGTTCCCATCTCGACCAACGCAACACTGAGGTGGTCGAATCTGTGGTCGATGATCGAATTTCCGGAACCGGTGCCGATGATGCAGAGGTCAAAGTGCCGCACTCCGACATCGTGCCAGCACCGTCCTAGCGTTACTGGTCGGTAGCGCTTGCCGCGTACCGAAGAATCGGGACACGATGAAGCGTGAGTGGCACAAGCCTCGGCGGCAGACTGAGCCGCCATCGCCGGAACCGGATCCCCTATCTCGCTTTGCTCCGACGCTCCAGCAACTACACGATGCATGCGTGGTACGCCCGGGTCACCGCTCTGGTGATCATCGCTGTGCTGTCCGTCGGCAGCCGGAGCAGCGTGCTGGCGATCGCGCTGTGCCTCGGGGGCTCAATCGGCAGCTATCTGCTGTGGGCCAATGAGCGGCACCTGCGACTCGGTACCCGACCACGCTTTTGGCTGTCGCAGGTCTACCTCAGGAACGTGATCAAAACCGACGGCATACATCGACTGAGCCTCGGCTCTTATTTCGAGATTCCGGAAGCCTGCGTACTGATAGCGATCCCTGCCTGGATAGCGACCGACGATCCGCTAATGGCGCGGCTGGTCATGCTGGCCGCTGCCACGGTGTTCCTGATTACGACGTCCTTGCTGATCTTCAATGACCACACCTGGTTCAATCCCCAAGAAACCGATCCTCCGGCGTGGCACGAGATCTTCCGGTTACTCGCAGGGCCGATCACTGCCTTGCCTGTTTGTCTGATCGCGCTGCCTGCCAACTGGGAACCCAATGGCTGGCTGGCCGCGCTGGCCATTTCGTTGCTGCCGCTCGCGGTCGTGGGTTCCCGGATCTCGGATACCGACCTGATCATGAAGACCCTGCCCGACCTGGTGCAGGAGGAGTCACACTCCGGCCGTGAGCTGGTGATCAGCGAGACGCACGGCGCGCTTTCCACCAATCTGCGGCTCATCGAGCAGCGAGCCCGCGAAATTCGCGAGATTTCACCTTCCCTATACGAGCTGGCCGTTTCGGCCAACAGCCGGCTCCGCGAGACTCTGACACTCGGCCAGATCGGCCGTTACAGCTCGACGAGTGTCCAGAATCTCGAGGCTCCGATATTGACGTTGGCACGGGCCGTGGGGGCCAAGGCCGACATCAATATCACTGTCAACGCGCTGTCTGCCGGCGATCGTGATCTTGCGCGGTTGGTGCTGAACGACTTGGTTGGCAATGCATTGAACGCGGGTGCCGGCGCCATTGACGTAGCGATCGCACCGGACGAGGGACGCGTCGCCATCTCAGTGACTGATGATGCCCCACCGATGGCTGACGGAGTGTGGAAGACTCCCGGAACAAGCTCGGCGCGGCTGGAGGCTCGGCTGGGAGACCTGTCCGGATCCCTGACCTCCACACAGAACGGCGCCAACAAAACCGTTACCGCCCGCTGGGTACCCGAAAGTGAGTGATCAATTCCACAGATGATCAAGCGTCGACAGTTGATCACGGGGCGTGAGCGTCGGAGATCGCGCACCGCCGTGCTGAGCCAGGCTGGCGCGCCGCTGTCTTGGACGAGCGAGCGACGCGAGCGAGGAAGGCAGTGGCTCACGAGCGCCAACCTCAGCGAGCGGAGCGAGGAATGGATAGAAAGCGAGCAGACACGCTTTTCGTCTGCCAGCGACGACGAAGTAGGCGGATTCCGCGCGCGATGCGCGAACGCCCAAAGCAAGCGCACGGGGGGTCAGCGGTAGCACATGGTTGGCGTACTGCTGGTTGACGACGTGCCCGGTGAGCGGGCGAACTTCGAGCAAGCGTTCGGACGTGACCTTACGGTGGCGCCCTCAATCGACCAGCTGAACGAGCAGCTGCGTCGCGGCCTGATGTGGGACCTCGCGTTCGTGGACTTCAATTTGAGTTCCCAGACCAGCACCGGCCTCACCGCCTTGCTTCGGCTGCACCATGAGCGGCCCACGACTCAGACCGTGACCTACAGCCAGTTCACCGAGAGCGGCCGCACCCTTTACGCCGCCGCCGCGCATCACTGGTTCAAAGCGTCAGCACTGATGGACAAGACCAAGAACGATCCCGGCACCCTCGTGCACTACCGAGAGTCGATCTGCAATGGCGTCAATCCCACGCCGGTGCCTTGGCAGCGGCGCCTTCAGTGGGCTCCGCTGATCGACAGCTTGCTCGCTGATGCATCGTGGGTGAGGATCTGGCGCGCGCTCCGCGATGCGGCCGGCGACATGGCGCTCGTTGCTGAGCTGCTGCATGTCGATTCGAGCAGCCTGCGTGGCTTCAAGGACCGCGCGACCGAGGCAGCCATCCAGTTCAACGAGAAGTTTCACGACATTCCGCACCCGGGGCGTACCCGTAACAAGAAGGGCATCCTGGCCGCGTTCGCTGCCGAACATCGTCACTTCCTCACCGCGCCGGATCTTTCGACGGTGATGTCACCGGGCACCCGGCGCCGCTCGTAAACCGCTCCCATCAGCTCGGCGCGCGTTCTCGTGGCAGCGCGAGATAATGCCGACGCTCTGCCGGCTCGAAGTGCTCGATCGCATAACGCAGCGCGGTACGTGGCATTCTCGGCGCGTACTGATCAAGGAAGCGACGTAGTTCGTCGCGGTCGACGCGCTTGCCGGCTTCGCGCAACGACCAGCCAACGGCCTTGTGGATCAGGTCGTGGCGATCAGGCAACAAGATCACAGCCAGTCGATACAGATCAGAGGTCTCGCCCCGGCGCAGGAAGTGCTGACTGCTGACCATGGCAATTCTGCGATCCCAGAGCCACTCAGATTCGACCAGCTCGTAGAGCGGCGCCCGGTCGCGATCAAGCAGGTAACCGCCGACGATTGGGCGGCAGCTGACATCGACCAGGTCCCAGTTGTTCACCCAGCGGGTGTTGTCGAGATACGTGTCATAGATCAGCTGCAGCTCCGCGGCATCTGCAGACTTCTTGGCGCTCTTGGTGGCGCGCTCGCTCATCACCAACAAGGCGATCATCCGATGCTCGTGGATCGGGCTATGCAGCATCGGAAGCCAATGATCGGGTTCGAACGCTGACGTGACATAGGGTTTGGCGAACTCGCGCAGCTCACCAAGTTTGAGGCCGAGGAAGATGTCGCCCTCTCCGTAGCTTCCTGGTGCCACTTTGAAGTACCGGGCTAGCGCCCGGGCGTTCTCCGGGCTGGCGGCGGCATCCATCGCCGCTACGAGGTCGTCCACGATCGCCACACTGCCACCAGGCGCCGACTCTTTCTGGCCTGAACGAGCATCGTGCGGAATTGGTAAACGACAAGCTACATATTCCCTATAGTGAGACAGGGGATTGCTCGTGGAGCTGACCGTGTCTATCGTTGGGCCTCGGTCAACGGGTGCCCACACACCAGCTGGTGCCCACAACGGAGGACACGACGTGAACGAGTTGCTGCATCGCAGGCTCTATGTCGACCTGCGGCGTACCGCTAGCTCCGGCTGTCAGCCAGCCTGCTAAGCAGGCGAACGCGCTTCATCGCCGCGACATTGCGCCGCAGCCTCTTGATCATCTCTTTGCGTCGAAGGATCTTCCATGCCCAAGAAAGACAGAAATCGCATCAACCTTGTCAAGATTGCTACTGACCTGGCCAATCAGCGCGTCTTGTGGGAGCCACTAGTGTCCTACGATTCGGCCGCTCGGTACTACGTTCGCCTCGCCCGCGAGCAGGAGTTCGAGGCGTGGCTGCTGACCTGGCTGCCGGTTCAAGGCACCGATTGGCACGACCACGGCGGCAGCGCCGGCGCCTTCATCACTCTGCGTGGCGTGCTGACCGAGCAGCACGCCGAGGTCGGCTCCGGTGCACCGCGGATCATCCCCGGAGGCAGAGAGCTTGTCGCCGGTACGTTGCGGTCGTTCGGTTCGCGACATGTCCACTACGTCAGTAATCGAGGAGTCGAGCCGGCGGTGAGCCTGCACGTCTACGCCCCGTCGTTGGTGGAGATGCACCAGTACGAGGCGCGAGGTGACCAGCTCCATGTCGTGAGTTCTCAGCTGGTCGGGGTGAGCTGGTGATCACTGCTGAGCGGGCGGACACCGAGTCTGCCAGCAGACCAAGGACCATTGACCAGGTGCTCGAATCGGCCCGGAGCCGGATCGTACGACTCACTCCGGAGGAGGCCGAGCAAGCGTGGCGGGCGGGTGCCGTCGTAGTCGACATCAGGCCCGCAGCACAGCGTGAGGCGGAGGGCTTCGTGCCTGGAGCCTTCATCATCGAGCGCAATGTCTTGGAGTGGCGTTTCGATCCCAGCAGCGACGCGAGGCTGCCCATTGCCGACTACGGGCTGCAGGTCATCGTGGTCTGTCAGGAGGGCTACACGTCGAGCCTCGCCGCCGCCGCGCTGCAAGAGATCGGCATCCATCGGGCGACCGACGTGATCGGTGGATACGCCGCCTGGCGCGAGCTGCTCTGACGGGCCGCGGGTGCGTTTCGCAGCACAGAAGTGACAACGCGCCCGTCACGTGAGCCTCAGGGGTACGTTTCCCGGCACGGCGCGCGAAACGTGTCCCGCGGGCAGCGGCGGTGGGACAGCTTAGATACCGGCGTAGGAGTGCAGGCCGGAGACGAACAGGTTGATTCCCACGAAGTTGAACCAGAACGACGCGAGGCCGACAATCGCGATCACAGCGGCCCTCGTGCCGCGCCAGCCCGCCGTCGAGCGAGCGTGCAGGTAGCCGGCGTAGATCACCCAGGTCACCAGAGCCCAGGTCTCCTTGGGATCCCAGCCCCAGTAGCGTCCCCATGCGTACTCTGCCCAGATAGCCCCAGCAACCACCGTGAAGGTCCACAGTGGAAACGCAAAGGCTAGGAATCGATACGCGATCAAGTCGATCTTGCGCGAGCTCGGCAGTCGCTCGAGGTACCCGTGCACATTGTTCCGGTCCTCGGCGCGCTTCTTGACCAGGTAGAAGATCGACATCACTCCGCCGATATTGAAGGCCGCCCCCGAGATGGCAGCTGCCACGATATGGATCAAGAACCACACCGAGTGCAGCGCTGGAACTAGCGGCGCCACCGCAACGTAGAAGACGGTCACCGCGAGGCCGTTTCCTACCGCTGCAAGCAAGGTCACCGGCAGGCCCAACCAGCGGACACCGGCCCGCCAGACCATGATCAGGTACACCCCGACGATGAAGACCATCGCCATAATGGTGAACTCGAACATGTTGCCCCACGGTGCGCGGTGTGCGGCGAGTGCCCGAGTCAGCACGCCGGCGACGCTCAGCAGGAATCCGATGATGGTCAGCGCTACGCCCATCCGACCGAACTGCTCGACGCGGCGGCTAACGGCTGCCTGGTCTTGTGGCCCAGAGGCCGAACCTGAATGATCGTGCCCTTCAACAAGCTCAGGGCGCACGTTGTCGGATGCCGAGTCCTGCTGATCGCGGCCTTCGACAAGCTCAGCTCGCAGATTGTCGGATGCCGCAACATTGACCAGCTCCCGCTCAGCGAGGCCGATCACGTCGAGCCGGCGGGCAGCTGCCCACTCGGCCGCATGAGCGAACATGGCGAGCATGTAGACGACTGCCGAACTCACCAAGGCGAGATTGGAGTAGTACTCGTATCTCACGTTGCGCTCACATCCTCAGGGCGGGACACCTCGGCAGCTAGCTCGGCGACGTCCTCCGTCAGGCCGGCACGAGCGTCCGCCCGGTCCAGGCCGCCGACTTCCACCACCCTATGGCCTGGCTCGCCTCGGACTCGAATCCACAGCCGACGGGGCCGGACGAACAGTGAGAGGCACAATCCAGTCACGGCAAAGGCGAAGGCGATCAAGGAAATCGGTACGCCGGGAGTGTCGCCGATCTGCAGCTTGACCCAGCGCACCCACCCGTCCAGCTGGATCGAGCCCTTGCCATCGGGAAGAGTGACACCGTCGCCGACCTTGAGGGCTATCCGTACCGGCTGGCCATCGGCTTGCCGCAGCTGGCGGAGGCCGGTGGGGTCGAGGGAATAGACGTTCTCCGGCTTGCCCGTCTCCACTCGCGGCGGTCCGTACCACACGTTGGCGAACATCGCTGGATTGAGGGCGTCGGGGAAGACCGAGTGCGGTCCTTGATCATCGAGCACCGCGGTGGGCAAGAACAGCGCTTCGAACGCCAGGCGCTCGGGACGGGCATCCGGGGCCTTGATAGCACCGACGGAGGTGAAGTTGCCGTCCTGCGGAAGCATCACCACCGGGCCCGAGAACGCGACGTTGCCCTGCGCATCCTTGACGGTGACCTTGGGAGCGTAGCCATGGCCGATCAAATGCACAGTCGTGCCACCGATGCGGAGCGGCTTGTTGACCTCGAGCACCTCCTGGCGAGGTGCTGTCCCAGGCCGTTCGGTCACCTCGACATTGGCGCGGAACAGCCGGGCGGCTCCGCGTTGCACCGGGCCGGTCTCGAACCTCACATCGAAGTCCTTCACCGTCACGCTGAACGGCGCTAGGTCAGCTTCACTGAACTGGGCTCCCGCCGAGAAGTCGTCGAATTGGGTGAGGTTGTTGGAAAAGCCCTGACCAACGACCACCACGCTGGTGCCGCGGAAACCCCACAGCGCGCCGATCGCCACTCCAACCAGCACAAAGACCAGGCTGATATGGAACACCAGATTGCCGGCCTCGCGTAGGTAGCCACGCTCGGCCGCCACGCTGTCGTCCGCTGTATCGACGCGGTAGTGCCGCTGACGAAGGGCGGCGGCGGCTCGGCCCAGAACATCGTCATCCTGATCTGCGATAGCTGCCTTGGCGTACGCGGGAAGCCGGGCCAGGTTGCGAGGCGTCTTGGGCGGCCGGGCTCGCAGCGCCCGCGCATACATGCCAACCCGGGGAATGATGCACCCGACGAGCGAGACGAAGAGCAGCAAGTAGATTGCCGAGAACCACGGCGAGGTATAAACGCTGAACAGGCCAACCCTGTCGTAGATCGGGCCGAGCCTGGGATGTTCGTTGATGAAGTCGCTGACCCGGACCGGCGAAATCCGGCGCTGCGGCACCAGCGAGCCCGGAATGGCCGCGAGCGCGAGCGCGAACAGCAAGATCAGCGCCGTACGCATCGAGGTGAGCTGGGTCCACAGATACCGCACGCCGCCACGCCAGCCCAGTTTGGGCAGGTCTGGTCGGTCTGCTCGGTTGGACTCCGCCGCCGACTCGCGAGTCTTGATGGCTGTCACGTCAAATTACCGTCTCGAAGCTCGAAGCCCACTGCCGCAGAATGGCGGTAAGCGTGTTCCAGGTGCCGGTGACTAGCAGCAGACCCACGATGATCATCGAGATGCCGCCGATCCGCATGATCAGCAGCTGCCGCTCTCTCAGGAACGCAATGGCCCGGGCCATTTTGGTGAACGCGAGTCCGGCGATCACAAACGGGATGCCGAGCCCGAGTGCGTAAACAAAGCCGAGCAATCCCCCGCGTAACGCAGTGCCTTCGTTGAAGCCTAGGTTGACGACCACTCCAAGCGTCGGCGACAGGCACGGCGTCCAGCCGAGGGCGAAAACCACACCTATCAACGGCGCCACGGCGACGCCCACTGTGGGAATGCGATGGATCCTCAAGTCACGTTGGCCGATCCGCAGTACGCCGGCAAAAATCAAGCCAAGGACGATGATCAACACGCCGAGCACGCGGGTGATCACGCTGCGATATTCGGCAAGCAGTCGGCCAGCCGAGCCGGCGACGACACCGGTGATGACAAACACCACCGCAAATCCCAGTACGAAGAGCGACGCTCCGGCCAGCATCCGGCCGCGTCGCGGAGTGCCCTCGACGACCTCCGCGGCACCCAAGCCCGTGGCGTAGGAGAGGTAGCCAGGCAGCAGCGGGACGACACAGGGCGAGAAGAAGGAGACCAGGCCAGCGAGCAGAGCGACGGGGAGCGCCAAGATCATCGAGCCGCCGACCGCTGTCTCGGCCCAGGTTGCGAGGTCGAGAGGGGTCATCTACCGACCGTCCGCGACATCATTGATCATGTCTACCAGCGTGATCTTGGAGACCTCGCTCAGTACCCGAACGGCCAGCCGTCCTTGCCGGTCGATGATCAATGTCGATGGAATGGCGCTCGGCGGCAGGTCGCCGGAGAAACCAAGCAGCACCTTGCCGCTGGGGTCGTAGATACTCGGATAGGTGATCTTGAAGCTGCGTACGAAGGCCTCAGCCGGAGCCGGGTCGTAGTCCTTGCTGGTGATGCCGACGAACTGGGCGATGTCCTTGGTCTCCATGCTCGCCGCCTGCAGGTCCGGTGCCTCCTTGCGACATGGTGGGCACCAGGAACCCCAGACGTTGATCACCACGACTTTGCCGCGGTAGTCCTGCGTTGAGATGGTCTTACTGCCGCCGAGGGCCGGACCGGAAACCGCCGGCAATTCCTTGCGCTGGTCCGGCGCCACCCTCCTCAGATTGCCTGGCACATTGGGATAACCCGCCTGCCCCGCGCTATGGGTCTGCTCATCCGCACCGGTGCGAGCGCATGCTGCCAGCATCAGCACGGCGGCCAACACTGCACCAATGCGGAGAGGGGCACGCGCGATCCGCGGCGAGCGGGGCGAGCCAATCAAACACCGGATCGCGGCCCTCGCCGTGCTGAGGCGGAGCGAGCAGACACGCTTTACCGTCTGCGAACGACAACGAAGTAGGCGAGCTCGAAGGCGCGATCCGCGCGGAGCGAGCGAAGCGAGTGGAGCAATCCAACACAGCATCAGGCCCCTGCGACAAACTTCTTGGTCCGGTGCGGCCTGAGCAGCTCGGCAGCCGGCTCGGTGTAGCTGACCGAGGTGACATGCGCGTCTATGTAGCTGAACGAGGTCACGCTGCCCAAAGTGCACTGACGCTTGCGCGGATCATGAGCCATCCGCCGTCCCTCCGCATCGCTACGCGCGATCCAGATCGGAAGCTGGTGCGTCACGATCACCGCCTCATGGCCTGCCGCGGTACCAGCTGCGTCTCTCATTGCAGGGCGCATTCTGGCCAGGATGTCGGTATAAGGCTCGCCCCAGCTCGGCCGGGATGGATTGCGAAAGTACAGCCAGTTCCTCGGATTGCGTAGCGCGCCATCAAAGGAAAGTCGCAGCCCCTCGAAATGGTTCGCCGCCTCAATCACGCGAGCGTCGATGACGACCGGCAGACCAAGCGCTTCGGCAATGGGCTCCGCCGTTTCTTGTGCGCGTTCCAGCGGCGAACTTCGGATGTGCACCACATCCCGGTGCCGGAAGTATTCGGCAACCCGCTCAGCCATCTCCCTGCCGCGCCCGGAAAGGTGATAGTCGGGTAGCCGGCCGTAGAGCAGCCCCGCCGGGTTGTGCACCTCTCCGTGTCGCACGAGATGCACAATCGTCCGGTTCTGACCCATCCCGGCCTCCTCGTTCGCTATCCCGAGGCGCTTGCCGCGGCTTCCGCCGCAGCCGGTAGCGCTTCGACGATTCGACTCACCGCTCTATCATCGTGCGCTGCGGAAACAAACCAAGCTTCGTACCCGCTCGGCGGCAGGTAGACACCTGAGCGAAGCATCGAGTGAAAGAACGCCGCATACGCGCCGGTGGACTGTCGCCCGGCGGTAGCGTAATCCGGCACGGCTGTCACGTCCTCGGTCACGAAGAAAACGCTGAACAAGTTCCCCGCGTTCTGGATGACGTACGGGACTCCGGCCGCCTGCAAGGCGATACCTATCTCGGCCCGCAGTGACGCCGCTGTGCGGTCGATCCCCTCGTAAATCTCGGGGGTTGCGAGTCGGAGCGTGGCCAGGCCGGCCGCGGTCGCAATGGGGTTTCCAGAGAGGGTGCCGGCCTGATAGACGCCCCCCACCGGAGCCAAGTGCTGCATCAGATTCGCGGTGCCGCCGAATGCTGCCGCAGGAAAGCCGCCACCCATCACCTTTCCAAAAGTCATCAGATCGGGCCGCACGCCATCAAGCCCAAACTGTCCCGATCGACTCACCCGAAAGCCGGTCATCACCTCGTCGGAGACGAATAGGGCGCCGTTGGCGTGGGCGATGGCTGCCAGGAAAGCGTTGAAGCCGACGCCTTCCTCTGTCCCTGGCGGAACGACTCCCATGTTCCCCGGAGCCGCCTCGGTGATCACGGCGGCGATGTCCTCGCCGAAGCTGTCGAAGGCTTCCCGTACGGCAGCTCGGTCGTTGTAGCCCAGCACCACAGTTTCGGCAATCGTTGCCTCGGTCACGCCGGGTGTGCCGGGTATCGCAAGAGTCGCGACTCCCGAACCTGCGGCGGCAAGGAGGGCGTCAACATGGCCGTGATAGCAGCCGGCAAACTTGATGATCTTGTTCCTGCCCGTGATGCCGCGCGCCAGGCGCAGCACGGACATGGTCGCCTCGGTGCCTGAGTTCACCAGCCGGACCTGCTCAACGGGCATTCGATCGATGATCTCCGCAGCAAGATCAACTTCGGCGATCGTCGGTGCGCCGTAGGAGGTTCCCCGCTGCGCCGCCTCGGCCACGGCGCCGATGACCTCCGGATGGGCGTGACCGAGCAGCATCGGCCCCCACGAGCACACCAGATCCACCAGCTCATTGCCGTCGATGTCGTAGAGGTACGCGCCGCTGGCCCGGGCGATGAACCGCGGCGTACCACCGACAGACTTAAATGCCCGGACCGGTGAGTTGACACCGCCCGGGGTTACGGCCTGGGCCCGATCGAAGGCGGCCTCACTGTTTACTGTGCTGGATGCTGATCGGACGGTCATTGGACCCTGAGCCGCGTCGCCCACTCCATGGCCCAGTAGCTCAAGATCACATCGGCACCGGCGCGTCGAATCGAGGTCAGTGCCTCGTTGATCACTGCGTCTCTATTGATCCAGCCGTTTGCCGCAGCTGCCTCCACCATCGCGTACTCTCCGGACACGTTGTACGCCGCAACCGGCAGGTTGACGGCCTCTCGGACCGCGCGTACCACATCGAGGTAGCCGAGGGCAGGCTTGACCATCACGATGTCGGCACCCTGCTCGACATCGAGCGCCACTTCCCGGAGCGCCTCCCGCACGTTGGCCGGATCCTCCTGGTAAGTCCTGCGATTGCCCTTCAGCGACGAGGCGACCGCCTCACGGAATGGGCCGTAAAACGCCGAGGCGTATTTCGCCGAGTAGGCCAGGATCGCCACATCTGCGGCGCCTGATGCGTCCAACGCCTCCCGGATGACGCCGACCTGGCCATCCATCATGCCGCTGGGCCCGACCACGTGGCTGCCTGCGTCCGCATGCAGCACGGCCATCTGCGCGTAGATCTCAATCGTCGCGTCATTGTCGACCGTCCCCGACGCAGTAAGGACGCCGCAGTGTCCGTGATCGGTGAACTCATCCAGACACACGTCAGACATCACGAGGCAGTCGTCGCCGACTTCCTGACGGGCCGCTCGAATGGCGGCGGTCAAGATGCCGTCCGGATCGAGCGCTGCTGAGCCGCGGGCATCCTTGTGCTCAGGCACGCCGAAGAGCATGACGCCCGCTAGACCCGCGTCAGCGGCCTCGACAGCCGCCTTGCGCAGCGTGTCCAGGGTGTGTTGCACCACCCCGGGCATGGAACGGATGGGGCGCGGCTCCCGCAACCCCTCGGCAACGAACAGGGGCAAGATCAATTGGCGCGGCTCGAGGCTGGTCTCGGCCACCATGGCCCGTACGGCCGCGGTGGTCCGCAGCCTTCTAGGCCGGGTTCTCACAGCTCACTCACTCCTTGCAGAAAGTGCTGGCAACCTGCAGATTACCTAGCCCCGAACCTGCACGCTTTCAGCACTCTTCTGCCAAGACGCTACGTGGCTGGTCTTCAGACTCGACGCCTTGTTCCAGGACGGCGCTGGGACGGCTTCAGGACCGGTTCTCCGGCCTCGAGGAAGGCGTCGCGGCGCTGGGCGGCAAAGCTGGCCAAGGCATCGGCCAGATCCACTACTGATGGCTTGGCGGCGATGACGTCCACCCGCAGCCCATGCTCCTCACAAGTTCGCGCCGTCGCCGGCCCAATGACCGCGATGATCGTCGACGCATGCGGCTTCCCGGCGATGCCCACCAGGTTGCGCACGGTCGAGGAGGACGTGAAGACAACGGCGTCGAACTTGCCGGTCTTGATCGCTTCGCGCACCGGAGCCGGAGGGGGGGTGGCCCGAACCGTCCGATAGGCGGTCACGTCCTCGACCTCCCAGCCCGCGCGCCTCAGGCCCTCGGCCAGGGTTTCAGTGGCAATGTCGGCTCGCGGTAGGAAAACCCGATTGATCGGATCGAGTACCTCGTCATATGGCGGGAACTCAGCCGCCAGACCGGCAGCCGACTGCTCGCCCTCTGGCACCAGATCGGGCTCGATTCCCCAAGCCTGCAGGGAATGCGCGGTCACCTCGCCGACGGCCGCCACCTTTAGGCCAGAGAAGGCTCGAGCGTCCAGCCCGTACTCTTCAAACTTTTCCCGTACGGCCCGGACGGCATTGACCGAGGTGAAGGCAACCCATTCGTAGCGGCCTTCGACCAACCCTCTGATTGCCTTGTCCATCTGCAACGGACTGCGCGGCGGTTCAACCGAGATGGTGGGCACTTCTTCGCTGTGCGCCCCATAGGTCCGCAGCCGGGCGACCATCGGTGCTGCCTGGTCCTTGGTACGAGGCACCAGCACCCGCCAGCCGAAAAGCGGCTTGGTCTCATACCAGCTCAGTTCATGACGCTGTTCGGCGGCAGCCCCGATGATCACGTGCACCGCATCGGAGGCCGGCGCACGTACCGACCGCACAGCGGCAGCCAGTCCATCGAGGTTTGTCGTGAGCGTGATCTGTTCCGTACTGCCGCCATGCAGCGTAACGACAACATGATCATCTCCTGGTCGGCCAGCGGCCTTGGCTGCCTCGACCAGACCGCTCACCATCGACACCACAGTGCTGACCACGATCGTTGCGGCAGATCCCCACTGGGCCGTTCCGCTCTTGCTGAACTTGCCGTCGGTGACCGAGGCGAATTGCACGCCTCCAGCATGGATCAAGTCGATGCCGGCGTACTCGGGCACTGCCGTCAGGCTGGAGACTCCCGGCACCACCTCGAAGTCGATACCACCGCGTACACACGCCGCGGCCTCGTCGGCAAC
Source organism: Propionibacteriaceae bacterium (assembly GCA_036380335.1). Classification (GTDB taxonomy): domain Bacteria; phylum Actinomycetota; class Actinomycetes; order Propionibacteriales; family Propionibacteriaceae; genus Microlunatus. Next base: position 39,400 of record DASVEX010000157.1, read on the forward strand.
GGCGTTGTCCAAGAACGGATCGCCCGTTACGAGACGTACTACTCGGCTACCTGTGGAGGCTTGCTTGAGCACGATCTTGGCCCGGGCTGAAGGACTCAACGGCTTGCGCGCCTCGGTCAGGCCGATCGTGATCACCTCGGCATCCTCGGAGAGCGTGATCGCTGGGTGCCCGAGGATCTCGCGTTGCCGATCACTGTCGAGGATGACCGAACTAGCATCGGCGAGTGCGGCAATCGCGCCGAGTGTCAATAGATCAGGATCACCAGGTCCGGTACCGACGAAGATCACCCGACCTTTGGCGACAGGTGCGGTTGGAGTAGCTGAGGGGGAGGTCCGGGGCCTACGAGCCGAGGATGTGCTCACTGATTCCTCGCGTTCTGTTGTATCAGTCCGGCCGCCTCGCAGGCGATCCGAGCCTAGGTTGTTCAGACGTTTCGCTCCCGCAACTTCGCCAGCACCTCACCAGCATGGTTGGCCCCAAACTGCTGCGGATCCTTCGTTGATCCGTGCGCCTCCAGCCGTACCGCCGGGCCTGCTTTGGTTGGTTCTGACAAGTTGCTCAGTAACGTTCTCCCAATTACGGCGGTCAGAGTCAAATCGAGACTTGTACCACGGATCGCTTCGACGACAGCATGGGCCCCCACCGGCGCCGTACAACCAGCCTCCAGCGTGGCCAGAAAAGCCCGCTCTACAAGGGATTCTGCATGCGCAACGGGGTTGTCGAGATCTGCCAAATGGCGACGAAACTCAATGCTGAGAGAACGATGAATTTCTAGCGCGAGGGCACCTTGTCCAGGTGCTGGAAGCATCACCTGATGATCAAGAATCTGTGCTGGAAGCTGCTTGACGGCGAGGTCGCCGGTCGTTGTCGCGGGCTCACCCAGCACCCCGAGTCGGCGCAACCCGGCGGCTGCCAAGATCACCGCGTCGACGACGCCTTCTCGCGCTCGCTCGATCCGCGTCTCGACGTTGCCCCGAATCGGTACGACGTCCAGCTTGAGGTTCCGGCTGGCCGCCCAATCCAAGATCTGCATCTCGCGTCGCGGCGCGCCGGTCCCGATCCGCATGCCATCGGTCAGATCATCAAGCCTGCGACCCACGAGCACATCACGGGTGTCTTCGCGCGTTGGAATCGCGATGATCTCTAGATCCTCTGCAGGCGCTGTCGGCAAGTCCTTGAGCGAGTGCACCGCAACATCGATTTCGCCGCGTCGCAGGGCATCGCGTACTGCGCTGACGAACACCCCGGAACCACCGATCTCGGTGAGATGCCGCTGATCAACATCGCCGGCAGTGGTGATGCCGACGAAGCTCGACTCGATGCCGCTGGTCGACAACGCAGCCGCAACCTGGTCCGCCTGAGCACGGGCCAGCGCCGACCGACGCGAGCCGAGCCGTACCGGCCGGGTTCGGGGGACTGTCTTCATTGGGGCCAGCGCAGCGGCACGGCCCTACGTCTAGCCGCATCTGGGCGAGGGCTGAACATCTCTATGGCCCCACCTCGGGTGTCATCACTGCCGCGACGGCCTGCGGGTCGAGGGCGAAGAGCACCCGCAAGGCAGCCGCGTAATCAACCGCGTCCGGCTCCGAGGACAGCTCCTGAACGCGCACCGTCGGTGTGTGCAGCAGCTTGTCGACGATGCGTCGCATGCTGCGTTGGATCTGTTCGCGTTCATGATCATCAAGCTGAGGCAGCCGGGCCTCGAGACGACGCAGTTCGCCGGCTACCACGTCGGAGGCCATGGAACGCAAGGCGACCACGGTCGGGGCAACGTGGGCAGCGCGGCGCAAGCCGAGGAAGTGGGCCACCTCTTCCCGAACGAGGTCGCGAGCGTCCTCGATTTCTTGCGCGCTAGCAACGTCTGGCTGATCAGTGACGAGACGATCCAGGTTCACCAGGCAAACACCGTGTTCCACCACCTCGGGTGCTACATCAGCAGGAAGTGCAAGATCGACGACTCCGCGCACCGGCGTACCCGCCAGGTCGGCTGCGCCGATGGTGAGCGTACGCGCGCCGGTGCAGGTGACCAGCAGGTCGGTGGCGGCCAAGGCCTGCGGCAGATCTGAGAGCGGCACCGCTGTTCCGCCGACTGCGTCAGCCAGCCGCTCGGCATGTGCCAGCGTGCGGTTGGCGCATGTCACCGATGCGCCGTCGGCTGCCGCTGTTCGTGCCGCTAGTCCCGCCATCGCACCGGCGCCCACGACGAGCACCCGACGACCCTCCAGCGCACCCAACTCGTCGGTCAGGATTCGGTACGCGGCAGTGATGAGCGAACGACCAGCCGCGCCGATGCCGGTTTCCGTGTGGACCCGTTTGCCGACTCTGATGGCTTGCTGGAACAAGGCATTCAGGACCGTGCCGACGGTCTCATGAGCCTGGCTGAGAGTCAGTGCGCTCCTGACCTGGCCGAGAATTTGGCTTTCTCCGATCACGAGCGATTCCAGCCCAGCGGCAACCGAGAACGTGTGGGCAACCGCACCCTCGTCGAAGAAGACCGCACACAATGACCGCAGCTCACCCGGCCTCAAACCGGCGATGTCAGCAAGAGCTTGCGTCGCATCGTCCAAAGCGCCGTGGAAACGGGTAACCGATGCGTACAACTCGGTGCGATTGCAGGTGGACAAGATCACTGCCTCGTCGATGTGCTCGGAGCCGATGAGCTGCTCGGCGAGCTTGGCCGATGCGGGAGCATCCAGCGCCAGCTGGGCTAGATGAGAGACCGATGTCGACTTGTGCGAGACGCTGACCACCAGGATGCTCACTAGCTGGTCCTCCTACTCTTGGCCAGGATCTGGCTGTCGTCGCTCTTGCGCTGCTCGTGGTAGGCGAGGATCTGCAGTTCCTGGCCGAGGTCGACCTTGCGTACGTTGACGCCCTCCGGCACCACAAGGACCGTCGGTGCAAAGTTCAGGATGCTGGTGACCCCGAGGTAGACGAGACGGTCGGCGACGGACTGTGCGGCATCTGCCGGAGTCGCAATCACAGCGATCACGGCGCCGGTCTTGGCCACCACGTCTTCGAGTTCGCTGAGGTCGGCGATGGCGAGACCATGAATCCCCTTGCCCACCAGATCGGGAGAGGTGTCGATCAAGCCGACGACCCGAAACCCATGCGAGTAAAAGCCGGAGTAGTTAGCCAGCGCCGTACCGAGATTGCCCAAGCCCACAATGATCACGGGCCAGTCGTGGGCCGAGCCAACCACTCGGCCGATCTGGAATCGCAGGTAGGCGACGTCGTAGCCGACACCGCGGGTGCCGTACGAGCCAAGGTAGGAGAGATCCTTGCGGAGCTGGGCCGAGTTCACCCCGGCCGCTTCGGCGAGCGCGCCACTGCTAATGGTGTCGATCCGCTGCTCCGCCAGCTGGTTGAGTGCTCGAAGGTAAACCGGCAGCCGCGCAACAGTGGCGTCCGGAATTCCCTTCAGGGTGGGTACGGCTCGCCAATGCTGCGTTGCCGCCGCGCTCGGCGGAGGGTCGGTGGGGAAGCTCTGCGACACGCAACTCCTGAATCGGCGCTCGGATCAGGTCCAAACAGCGCCACTCTAAGGCGTTTGTGAACATGTGCACAATCTTGTCCGGAGCTGCTCACGCATCGCGCGCTTGAGTCCGCCTACTTCGTCGTCGCTCGCAGAGGAAGAACGCCTCCGCTCCTCCTCCTCAGCACGGCGGGCGCGCGATTCCCGACGCTCGCAGCTGTTGTCCGGAGCTGCTCACGCATCGCGCGCTTGAGTCCGCCTACTTCGTCGTCGCTCGCAGAGAAAGAACGCCTCCGCTCCTCCTCCTCAGCACTGCGGGCGCGCGATTCCCGACGCTCGCAGCTGTTGTCCGGAGCTGCTCACTTTGAACGCTCTTTGCCTTGCCCCACGTCGAAGGTAGCGAGATAGGCCTGGCCGCGGGGCGAGAGCCGGTAGCCGCGCTCGAGCGACTCAGTGAGCCCGAGCGCTTTGAGGCGGCGCACCCGAATCTTGTACGCGGCCCGCTCCTGGCCGGCCTCAGCAGCAAGCTCGGTCGATACGACACCAGGTAGCCGCTGGATCTGCCGCAAGGTGCTGCGCGTCCAGGGCTGTTCGGCTGCACGATCCATCCGGTCGAGCTTGATATTCAGCGTCGCGACATCCTCCGGATGAAGCGAGTCGGCGCTGCGCAACGCGACTCGTGGATCGGGTCCGGCCAAGACGATGCCAATCCGATAGAGATCGCCGCGACCTTTTCCACTACACCACTTCAGTAGCGCCGCGACCGAATCGAAGCCAGCTGCGGCAGCGTCGTGCTCGGTCAGCTGCTTCTCGTCGGCCGGCGCAATCGAGGTGATCTCAACGACGCCGGCGGAGGTGGTGAACCTGGCTCCCACCTTGGGCCGGACGACCTCCCACCGTCGATAGGTAGTGCTGACCCGACCATCGGCCAGGCCGCGCAACGTGGCGGCGGTAAACAACATCCGCTCTCAACGCCTCCGCATCAGTGCGGCCCTCAGGCGCACCGGGTCCACGCGCCAGAAATCATGCTGCGCGCCGTCGACGAAGGTTACGGGCACCTGATCGGTGTAGCGCCGCTGCAGTTCCGGGTCGCTGTCGACATCAATCACCCCGTACGCCTGCCCGGTTTCGGCGCAAACAGCCGCTACCTGGGCTATCGCCTCGTCACACAGATGGCAGCCCTGCCGAGTCAGGACGACGACTCGCTCTGCTCGCTCGGTGAAGTCGACCACGTGACCATCTTTCATGACGTGGGCTTTCACGACGCGGGTGATGCGATCTCGGAGGCCTGGCGGCTACGGCGGCCGATCAGGGTAATGGCCAACAGAACGGCACCCCCTACCAAGGACAGCAGCGAGACCAGCCGGACCACCCCCTGGGTGGCGGCGGCGATGTCGGCCGTTCCCGCGCCCCCTAGTTCGATCAGTGTTCCGGCCAATGCCACGGCGACCCCGGCGATCGTCACCATGACCGTGAGGTTGACTCCAGCAGCCTCCCCGGCGCGCGCCGGATCGACGACCGTCTGGCTTCCGATGCTCGGTAGCGTCCAGCCGAGGCCCAGGGCGAAGCCGGTAAGACCGAGCAGCGGCACATAGGCACCCCAGGCATCTACTGCCGAGGTGGCGAGCAGGCTCGCGCCGCCACACAGCATGGTCGCCGGAATGAGCACCGACACCGGCTGCCACCCTGCGAGTCGGCCGGCCAACGGACCAGACAGCGCCACGGCTACGGACGGCGCCAGGAATACCACACCGGCGAGAGTGGGGCTGAGTCCCCGACCATCCTGCAGATAGATCGTCGTACACAGCACCGTCACTGTGTACACAATGTTGGCCATCGTGCCGCCGACGGTGATCAAGACGAAGGCCCGATTGCGGAACAGGGATAGGTCGATCAACGGATCACGGACCCGCCGCTCAACGACAATGAAGATCACGAACAAAACAAGGGCGAGGGCCAGCAATCCGATCAGCTTCGGCGAGCTCCAGCCCCATTCACCGGCGCGGTCAACCGCGTACGCCACCGCGACAATGCCGGAGCTGACCAGGATCAACCCCAGCCAATCGATCCGCATCGTCGCCCCCGCGGGTGACATCCCGGGCAACCATCGCAGACAGCAGAAGATAGCAATGCCGCTGAGGGGAACCTTGAGGAAGAACACCCAGCGCCAACTGAGCTGCTCGGTCAAGAGTCCGCCGATGAATGGGCCGAGTGCCGTTCCAATATTTGCGATTCCGAATAGCGCACCGATGGCCACGGCGCGGTGATCCCTGGCGACTGCGTTACTGATCGCCGCCACACTGACCGTGAACAGCGCGGCGGCACCGAGGCCTTGCAGAGCGCGAAATCCGATCAGCAGGCCGTACGAGGAGGACAGGCCACAGACCAGTGAGGCTCCGCCGAAGACAACCAGTCCGGCCACGACGATCCGCCGGTGACCGCGTAGGTCGCCAAGCCGACCGCCCGGAATCATGGCGGCGCCTACGGCGATCATGTAGGCGCTGATCACCCATTGCATATTGGTGGTCGTCTCGTTGAGGTCGACCGCCATCCGCGGGAGCGCCAGATTGAGCGCGAAGAAATCGACCTGCACACAGAACATGCCGACCGCTAGCGCAACTACCGCCCGGATTTCGGCCGGAGTTAGCCTCATTTGCCAGACTTTAGAACGGATGGCTGTCCACGTACAGGTAGCCGAAGACCGTCAGCCGAGGGCGTTACGCCACCGCGTTCACGGCATGTCCCGCAAGACACCCTTCCGCACTTTTCCGGTGATTCCTCTGGGCAGTTCATCGACTATCTGGATGTGGCGCGGGCGCTTGAACTTGGCGAGCCGGTCGGCGCAGTGCTCATTGATCACCGCCGGGCTCAGGCCTGCTCCGCTGACAAATGCGACGACCTGCTCTCCGCTACGCCAATCTGGTCGACCGACCACCGCAACAGATTCAACCCCGAGCAGCTCAGAGATCGCTGCCTCCACTTCAGCGGGATAGACGTTGAAACCGTCGACAATGATCAATTCGCGCGATCGGTCGACCAGAAAAAGTTCACCGTCGAGCAGGTAGCCGACATCTCCGGTCGGGAACCAGCCATCCTCACCCGGCCCGCCGCGGCCGTCAGGCCAGTAGCCAGAGAACAAATTGTCGCCGCGGATCCAGATCTCCCCCGGCTCGGTCGACTCGGTACCGTCCCCGATCTTGATCTCCACGCCGGGCAGTGGACGACCGACATGACCGCGCCCGAGTAGCTCGCCGCCGAGGGTGGCTGAGACACCTGGCGCGGCCTCTGTCAGCCCGTATCCCTGTTCGACTCTGCGCCCGGTGCGCACGGTGAATTGCTCTCGAAGATCAACTGAGAGCGGCGCAGCACCGGACACGACCCTGGTCACCGTCCTCACGCTGGCGATGGCGCGGTCGTCGGAAAGAACTCGGGTCAGCACAGCAGGTGCCACCGGCAGGTTCGTGATCTTCTCTTCGGCTACCACGTCGGCGAAGCCATCGAATCCGTCCATGATCACCAATCGAGCACCGGACATGAGAGCGCTGCCTAGCACTGCGTTGAGCCCGAAGACATGGAATAGCGGAACCAGGGCCAGCAGGACGTCATCGGGCTCCAGGATCTCAAAGGAGCTTAGGTTGTGCAGATGACTCAGCAACGCACGGTGACTGAGCATGGCCGCCTTTGGTTCGCCGGATGTGCCGGCCGTGTAGAGCAGCACCGCAAGTGCTTCGGGATCCCTCGGCGAGCTCACCGGCTGGGCTGCAACGTCGGCAAGCTCGTCGAGCCCGTCAGCCGTGAGGGCAATCTGGTGTACGCCCTCTCCCACCGCCGGTTGGGCAACTGCGGTGAAGAGCACCCGGGCGCCACAGTCGTCGATCATCGAGCGCAGCTCTGTGACGGTGGACTCCGGATTGATCGGGACAGCGACGTAGCCAGCGCGCAGCGTGGCGAGGTAGGCGATGACGAATTCGATGCAGTTCGGACCTACGAGGGCGATCCGATGGCCCGCGACGAGTCCATGGGCGGACAATCCGGCGGCGACGGCATCGACCTTGCGGTCGAGCTCGACCCAGGTCACCGTGCGGCGTACTGGTCTCGGCTGAACCATGGCGACGCTCTCCGGCTGGGTCGTCGCGTGTTGCCTGACAAGATCAGCGAGGTTGGTCTCCAGCTGTTTGGTGTCGGTCAACTGGACCCCACTGACCAGCTCGTTCACGCCCTCGAGTCTCGCACGACAGACAACGAAGGCAGACATATGGTGATGACGTGAACGGACCGGAGAGCGCGATGAGCGAGTCGGAGGAGAGGCCGTACCCGGCTCTCGCCGACGTCGAGCATCTGCCGGGCAGCGACGCGTCAGCCGTCCCGGTTGACCAGGACGATCCGCTGGCGGCGGCCGGGCCGCTGCGGGAAACGCCGGAGGATCTCCAGGCCAGTGCTGAAGTTCATGAGCCGCTGATCCATTCCGATCCAACGGCAGCCGCGTTCTTTGATCTCGACAACACCGTCATCCAGGGCGCCTCACTGTTTCAGTTCGCCAAGGGCATGTATCGGCGCGGCTTCTTCCCTACTCGGGTGATTCTGAAGGGCCTATGGATACAGGCCTATTTTCGGATGGTCGGACGGGAGAAAGCGGGCCACATCGAGGATGTCCGTAGCGTGACCTTGGGCTTGATCGAAGGGCACACGGTCACCGAGCTGACCGAAATCGCGAACGAGGTTTACGAGGAGTCGATCGCGAGCCGGATCTGGCCGGGCACCAGGGCGCTCGCGCAGCTGCATCTCGATGTCGGTCAACAGGTGTGGCTGGTGACGGCCGCGCCGGTAGAGGTTGCCGGGGTCGTCGCGGCGCGGATGGGATTGACCGGTGCCCTGGGGACAACTGCCGAGCACATCGACGGGGTCTATAACGGGCGTCTCAAGGGCCAGCTGTTGCATGGGCCTGCCAAGGCTGAAGCCATTCGAGCATTAGCGCGGGAGCATGGATTTGATCTTGCTCACTGCTTCGCGTACTCCGACTCGTACAACGACCTGCCCATGTTGTCGCTGATCGGGCATCCATGCGCGATCAACCCTGACGGCAGGCTACTGGCGCATGCTGAGGAGCAGGATTGGCAGATCCACGACTACCGCAGCGGCCGTCGGGCGGCGCGGCTGGGACTGCTCGGTGCGGGGGCTGCTGGCGCTACGGCTGGCGCGGTTGCCACCGGGGTTGCGGTTCGCCGCATCTTGAGGGGCCACTAGACAGCCATCAGCTCTTGCGGCTCATGACGTAGAGCACAACGGTCGCCGCAACGAGATAGGCCGCGTAGCCAAACAAGCCGAGCACAGCCAACCCCTCAGCGCGCCCGCTGCGGTTAGCGAACAGGCCCATCGCGATCACGGCGATGGCAAGGAGTGCCAGCGCACCGGCGCCGACGTAGACAAAGCCCCTGAGCTGTTCTAGGTCGATGCGGCGAGCAGCATTGCCAGCGCCGGCATCATCGTGCGCGTGGTCAGTGGCACGTACTGGCCGACCCAGCCTGACTACGATGACGCTGAAGGCGGCAAACGCGAACAAGATCGCCGCCAAGGCCCAGAACACCTGGCACAGAGTAATTGCGCCCACACGCTCTGGGCGTCTCCAGGGCGGCTGCTACGTCACAGCAAATGGCAAGGCGGAAAGTCAGAAGAAGGCACTTCGGCGCTGCATCAGCAGCCGATACAGAGTCTGCTGGATGGTCTCGCGCACCTGGTCGGTGATGTTGAAAACGATCATGGGATCATCGGCCGCACCAGTTCCCAGCTCGTCGGTCGTGATCGCTTCGCCGAATTGGATGATCCATTTGCTCGGCAGCGGGATCATGCCGAGCACCCCAAACCATGGGAACAGCGGCGTTATCGGGAAGTACGGTACGCCGAATGCCCGGGACAGAGCCGGTGCCTTGGAGATCAGCGGATAGATTTCCTCCGACCCAACGATCGCGGTCGGAATGATCGGCACCTGAGCGCGAATGGCCGCCGAGACAAACCCACCCCGACCAAACCGCTGCAGCTTGTAGCGATCGGCATACGGCTTTCCGAGGCCCTTGAAACCCTCGGGGAAGACGGCCACGAGTTGGTCGGCTGCGAGCAAGCGGTCTGCATCTTCCTGACACGCCAGTGTGGTGCCCGTCTTGCGTGCAAGATCATGTGAGTACGGCGTCTTGAAGATCAGATCCGCACCGAGCATCCGGACATGCCGGCCGATCTCGTCAAACACCATGGTGTGCAAGATCATTCCGTCGAGGGGCAGGGTGCCAGCATGATTGGAGACCAGCAGCGCCGAACCATCGGCGGGAAGGTTCTCGGCTCCTCGAACTTCCACGCGGAACCATGACTCGGCAAGCCGGCGGAGCAACGGAAGATAGATCTTGGTGGTGAACTCAGGGTCGAATCCGAACTCATCGACGGCGTAGTCGCCGCGCAGTCGGGTACGAATGAACCCCACAGTTTCCTCCAGCGATCCCTCCCATTCGACGCCCAACGCCTGCGCAACGGAAGCCATGCCATGCACCGGATCGGCGGCGAAGTCGCGCAACTGGGTGATCGGCACCGACCGCAGACTGCCTAGTGATCCCGAGACCAGGCGAACCAGCTGGCTGAGGGTCGTGGTTGCAGGAGTCTCCCCTGACTCGTACGGCCCCGACTCGTATGGCGCAGCGGGCGTCGGGTCGTCGTCGGGTTGCGAGCGGCGCGCCGCTTGGGGCGCTGCCAGCCGACGAGCCGAGGCCGATGGCGAGCTACGGCTGCCGCGGCCGGCACGGCCACGACTGCCGAGCTGGATGATCTTCGCGTCAGTCACTACGCACCGTCGCGGACCGGAGCAGCTGACTTACGGCGGCAAGCGCGCCATCGACGCGCTCGGAACTCAACAACCCCGGCTTAGCGGCGTTGACGAACTCCGCCAGCGCCGCGCGGCTGCTGAGCTGCGGGACAAAGCCCGTTTCGGCGGTGAAACGAGAGGTGTCCATGGCACGACCATAGGTCAGCGCATCGATCTGGTCCGTCGAGAAATCCACGAGGCGCGCCTGTCGTACGAGCGTGGCAACCAGTGGCGCGGCCAGCAGAGGCACCAGAGCGCTGGGCCGGCCCATCTTGCGGAGGGCTTGAGACAGCGTGACGATGTCAGCTGCGGCGACATTGAAGGTGCCGGGCACATCGCGACGTGTCGCCAGAAGCAAGGCCGCAACCGCATCGCTGGGATGCAGGAACTGAAGCCGGGCATCGAAGCCCATCACGCGTGGCACGACCGGAAGCGAGAGATAGCGCGTGACGTGACTGTCCACCCCCGCGCCCATCAGATTCGCGAGCCGCAGCGTGGTGACGACCACGTCAGGTCGGCGCCGGGCGAGCCCGCGAACGTAGCTCTCGATCTCCAACGAATCCTTGCCGAAGCCGGTACGCGGCTGGGCTCGAGCCGACATGTCTTCGGTGAACTTGGCCGGGTCTCGCGGGGACGCCCCGTACACCGAGATCGAGCTCTGCACCACGAGCTTTCGGAAAGTTGCCGCTTTCTGGCAGGCCGCGAGCAGCTGCATCGTGCCGATGACGTTGATCTCTTTCATCGACGAGCGGCCGCCGGGGCCAGGTGTGGCGACTACCGCCAGATGCACAACGGTGTCCACGCCGCGGGTAGCAATCACCTTGGAAACAACGGGATTGCGGATGTCCGCGCGTACGAAATCGGCCTTGCCCAAGTTGTGCCGAGGCGGGACCACGTCGATACCGACGACTTCGACGTGCTCCTCAGCGGCGAGCGTACGGGCGAAGCGGGAACCGAGATCGCGCGAGACTCCGGTGACGAGGACAACCCGGTCCGCGGCCATCAAGGTGCCCGGTCTCGGAGGCTACTTGCCTGCGCGGCGGCGCTGGATCCGTGTGCGCTTGAGCAGCTTGCGATGCTTCTTCTTCGCCATCCGCTTCCGGCGCTTCTTGATGACCGAACCCACTGTGTAACCTCTCGCTCCCGAGACGTCACTGTGGTCCCGGACGTGATCACTTGCCGGCGCGTGTCGCCGGACAACTCACGCATGCTACCGGCCATTCCAAGCAGACGCGACTCCGAGGTCATCATGTGCCCTGAGCTTGTCGAAGGGCTCAGCCCGCCTAGCGCCACGCCGAGACTCACCACAAGACTGGTCTCGTGACGAGTTACCTGGACGACTTCTCTCCTGGGAGTGGCCTGCGTATCCGACCGCGAGCCTGGCTCCCGACTGACGCGCCGACGCTCAGCCTGAACGGGGCATGGAAATTCCGCTGGTCACCGGCAGCAGCCGGCCTTGACGATGCCGCCGCCGATCCAGATTTCGACGATTCCGCCTGGGACACCATTCCGGTGCCCTCACATTGGGTCCTTCCCGGGACCTCTGCGCAAGCAGCGGCCGGCAAGTACGGCCGACCGATCTACACCAACATTCGTTATCCGTTTCCGATCGACCCGCCGCATGTCCCCGACGAGAACCCCACCGGTGATCATCGACGCATTTTCGAGCTGCCCGACTGGTCGTCCGAGCGGGTGCTGTTGCGCTTCGACGGAGTCGAATCGATCTACCGGGTGTGGCTGAACGGCATCGAGGTCGGCGTCGGCAAGGGCAGCCGTCTGGTGCAGGAATTCGACATCACCGATGTGGTCCGATCTGGTCGGAATGTGATCTTTGTACGGGTGCACCAGTGGTCGTCGATGAGCTACCTGGAAGACCAAGATCAATGGTGGCTGCCGGGCATTTTTCGCGACGTCACCGTGCTGAGCCGACCGTACGGATCAGTTGATGATCTATGGCTCCGGACCGAGTACGCGGGGGATGGCAAGGGAGCGATCGATCCGGAGATCATCGCGGCCGCGCACGCCTTCCCGGTGGAGATCGCAATTCCCGAACTCGGCGTCCGGCAGCGCTTCCAAAGCGTCGACGAGGTCGCACTGTTCCCGGTAGGCCAGGTGGAGCCCTGGAGCGCGGAAGTACCCAGGCTTTATGAGGCCCAGGTCAGGTCGGCGGGCGAGATGCTGAGCATGCGACTGGGTTTTCGCCGTATCGAGATTGATCGCGACATCTTGCGCATCAATGGCGATCAGGTGATCTTCCGCGGGATGAATCGGCATGAGACCCACCCGATTCGGGGTCGGATGTTCGACGAGCAGTACGCCAGCGCGGATCTGATCATGATGAAGCAGGCAGGCGTTAACGCCATCCGGACCAGCCACTATCCGCCTCATCCGCGCGTACTTGATCTTGCCGACGAGCTCGGATTCTGGGTGATCGAGGAGTGTGACTACGAGACGCACGGGTTCGAACTCTGTGGCTGGCAAGGAAATCCGAGCGATGATCCACGCTGGCTTGAGGTTTGCCTGGACCGGATGCAGCGGACCGTCGAGCGGGACAAGAATCATCCGTCACTGGTCATCTGGTCGCTTGGCAATGAGTCGGGTACGGGCCAGAACCTCAAGCAGATGGCGGATTGGGTGCGCGGTCGTGACCCAGCACGTCCGGTGCACTACGAGGGTGATCACACCTGCGCGTACACCGACATCTATTCACGGATGTACCCGAACTATCTCGAGACTGAGGCGATCGGTGCGGAGACCGGCTTCATCTTCTACCTCGACTCGCCCAAGGACGCCGAACGGGTCCGCAGCAAGCCCTTCCTGATGTGCGAGTACGCCCATGCGATGGGCAACGGTCCGGGCGGCATGGACATCTACGACAGCCTGATCGGGCGCTATCCGCGGCTCCATGGCGGCTTTATCTGGGAATGGCGTGATCATGGGCTGCTGACGCGCACTCCGGATGGCATCGAGTTCTACGGCTACGGAGGTGACTTCGGCGAAGTGGTGCATGACGGCAACTTCGTGATGGACGGCATGCTCCTGCCTGACGGTACGCCGACGCCGAGCCTCGCTGAGTTCACCCGGGTGAACCAGCCGGTCGTCTTTGATCTTGATGACGGTGACCTCACGATCCGCAACCGCTACCACACCCTGAGCACACAGCATCTTCGTTTGGTCGCGATCAAGGAGGTAGACGGCTATTCGACGGCCGAGGCAACACTGCAGGTCCCCGCTGTTCCGCCAGAACAGCGGGCAACGGTCACCTTGCCAGATGATCTTGTGACGCCTGGCGACGGCGAGACGTGGTTGACGGTGAAGGCCGAGCTGGCAGCACCGACGCCTTGGGCCGATCATGGCCATGAAGTGGCCTTAAGCCAGTTCGAACTGACCGCACCGGACACGATCACGACGTTGCCGGCCTGGCCGCGGTCGCCCATGCGACCGCCGGATCAGCACCTAATCACTCTCGGGCCTGCACAATTCGACGCTCGAACCGGCCGATTGCTGCAGCTGCATGCACTAGAGGTCGACGGCCCCCGACTAGAGCTCTGGCGTGGGCCGACCGACAACGACCGGAGCAGCGCCCGCGGCTCGTTCGAGCTCGGCAGCCCGGAGGACACGCACGGGGAAGGGGCGGCTGGACCGTCGTCGGCGCAACGCTGGCGAGACCGTGGTTTGGACAGGTTGGTGCACCGGCTTGATCATCTCTACGCCGATGGTGATCAATTGCTGACCCAGGTACGGGTCGGGGCCGCCGCAAACAACCTCTTCGTTGATGTCACCTATCACTGGTGGCTAAGCGACGGGCTTGCTCTGCTGGTGAATGTGACGCCGTCGCCCGGATGGGACTGCACCTGGCCGCGGATCGGCGTACGGTTCGACCTGCCTCGCGAACTGCGGCATGCGAGCTGGTTCGGCACTGGTCCGAATGAGTCATATCCCGATACCCGCAGGGCAGCACGGGTTGGCCGTTTCGCAGCGGACATCGATGAACTGAACGTCGCCTATTCCCGACCGCAGGAGACCGGACATCGCAGCGAGCTGCGCGAACTCGTGATCTCTGATGCAGGGGGGCCGCGACTATCGGTTACTACATGGCCCAACGAGCAGCTGCACCGTCCTGGTTTCACGCTCAGCGCATACACGCCGCAGCAGCTGGACCGCGCACGGCACCCGTACGAGCTGAGCCTCGGCGATCACGTCTACCTAATCATCGATGATGCGGTGCACGGGATCGGCTCGCGCGCCTGTGGCGTGGATGTATTGCCCGAGCACGCGCTCTGGCCGAGCCCACGCGAATTCGGCATGACATTCCGCAACGGTTAGCCGATCTACCGGCCTCGTTTCGACGTGCTATAGCATATGCTATATGACCGAAGTCGGCGACCTCATGGAAGACCTCATGGAAGAGTTACGCAAGGTCGCTACCGAGACGGATCGGCAGCGAGCCCAAGCCAGCGCGCGCTTGCTGAAGGCGGTCGGCGAAGCAGCCGAGCAAGGTCTCACGCAGACCCAGATTGCCCGCAGTATCGGCCGAAGTCAGCCTGAGGTGTCACGCCTCATCAGGACATACCGGGCAGCGAAATTCCGACCAAGATCGAGGCTCGGCAGATTGCTCAAGCAACACCGGAACGAGATCTTGACCATTGCGAAAGAACACAAAGCGTCCAATGTCCGCGTCTTTGGCAGTGTCGCGCGAGGCGAAGATGAGCCATCGAGTGACATTGATCTCCTGGTGGATTTATCACCTGACGCCGATCTCTTGGATGTTGCCGGACTGACTATCGAACTGGAACGACTACTGGGCCATCAGGTGGACGTGGTGCCGGCACGGATGTTGAAGCCGCGGGTGGCGTCTTCAGCCCTTGCCGACGCGTTAGCGCTGTGAACAGGCACCGACGAGGAGATGCCGAGCATCTCAAGGACGCATCGGAATACCTTGGAGTGCTCGACGCACACCTGCAGCGCGGCAGCCTCGACGATATTCTGATCAGGGATGCAGTCAGTCATCGGCTGGAAGTGGCGATCGATGCCATCAGCAGAGTAAGTCCCGAGCTGCTTGACGCTGAGGCTCCGAGTGATTGGCCAAAGATCGTCGCAATGCGAAATATCCTGGCTCATCAGTACGCCGACCTAGATTCCGCCATCCTGCAGAGCACGATCAATAACCGACTTGGCGAGCTTCGCGAATTGATCAGTCGACTAGCCGCCGCCGTTCGCAGCGAGCAGTGAGCAGTGAGCAGTGAGCGACGCTCTAGCCGTCAGTACACCGATGCGAGGCACACTCGGCTGGCCCCTCGACAAGCTCAGGGCGCAAAGTTAGCCAGCGCTGAAGTACGCGTTATCCAGGTAGGTGTTGAGCGCTTTTTCGGTAACCCGGAAACTGCGGCCGAATTGCACCGCTTCAAGCTGGCCGGAATGGATCAGCCGATAGACCGACATCTTGGAGAGTCGGAGGATGGCAGCAACTTCGGCAACAGTAAGGAACTTGCCAGCCTGGAGATTACTGGCCAGCGGAGTCACGCCCCCTGGCTCTGCTGACGTCGACTCGTCGTTCATCGTGCGGCTCTCATTCTGCACCCCTCCGCGCTGGCTTCCCCTCCAGCGTCGTCGGGTACAAAAGTGAGAATAGTGGCAAACGATGCTATTGGTACAGCAGATGCGAAAGGAAATCTCTGCGACACACCGTCACTAGTGATTGACGCCTGACGCATCACCGCACACACTTTGCCACCGCGTACGCGCTCAGAGGCTTGGATCAATCCCGAGCTCTGGAAAGACAGCCTGACGGGTAGCAAGAATCGCCTGATCCACCCGACTGTGCGGCGCAAAGCCCTCCTCGAATGGCCGGAAGGTTGCCAGGGCGCCGTCCGACATTGTCAATGGCGCTGACTCTCCTATTTCTGTGCGCCACGCCTCAGGCACTGATGTGCTGGGCTCGACCGGTTCGCCACTCACAATGCCCAGCAAATGGGTCCACGCCCGAGGCACGACGTTCAGCACCGAATAGCCGCCGCCGCCAGTCGAAACCCACCGGCCCGAGCAGAGCTCGTCGGCCAGACTCGCCAACGCCAGGTATGAGGCGCGTTGGCCATCGAGGGTGAGGTTGAGGTCGGCCAGCGGATCGTGTCGATGCGAATCGCAACCATGCTGGGTGACCAGTACGGTCGGCCGGTGTGCCCGTAGCGCGTGCGGCACGATCGCATGAAAGGCCCGCAGCCAATCGGCGTCTGTGGCGCCCGGTGGAAGGGCGATGTTCACCGCACTGCCCTCGGCTCCGCGTCCGCCGATCTCGTTGGGAAAACCCGTTCCCGGGAAGAGGTACGCCGGCGTCTCGTGCAAGCTGATGGTCATCACCCGCGGCTCGTCGTAGAAGATCGCCTGGACGCCGTCGCCGTGGTGGACGTCGACGTCGACATAACCGACTCGCTCGCAGCCGTTCTCCAGTAACCAACGGATGGCTACGGCTACGTCGTTGTAGACACAAAAGCCGCTGGTATAGCCCGGCATCGCGTGATGCAGTCCGCCGCTGATGTTGCAGGCGCGCTGTGCGTCCCCGCTCCACACTCTGCGAGCTGCCTCGACGCTTGCCATGGTGACCGCGGCCGCGATCTCATGCATCCCCGGGAAGATTGGATTGTCGCTGGTTCCGAGCCCGTACGGCTGGTTGGGCTCGCCGCGCTGCACAGCGGCGATGTAGTCCGGTGTGTGGACGGTCTCCAGCAACGCAAGATCAATATCAGGCGGCTCGACAATCCGTAGTCGATCAAGAACGCCGAGCTGGCGGGCCAGGGAGATGGTATTGCTGACCCGACCTGGTGCCATCGGATGACGCGGCCCGAAGTCGTACTTGGTCAGATCGTCGGAGAAGACGAGCAGCCCATCACTCATCCGCTGCCGCCGCCGCGGGTTCCTTGCTTGTTCTCTCGGGCCGCAGCGGCAAGCTCGCGACTGCGGTCGCGGGCGGCTTCCATTGCCACCAGAAAAGCGGCTCGTACCTTGTGATCTTCCAGTTGGCGTACGGCCGCAGCAGTCGTACCACCTGGCGAGGTGACCCGCTCTCGTAGCACCGTGGGATGTTCGCCGGTCTCCCGTAGCAGCTTTGCCGAGCCGAGCATCGTCTGTACCACGAGCTCAGTTGCGGTATCGCGCGGCAGCCCGAGATGGACGCCCGCCTCGATCATGGCCTCAACGACGAAGAACAAGTACGCCGGGCCGGTCCCCGAGATGGCGGTCACCGCATCCTGATATTGCTCCGGCACGGTGATCACCCGCCCGGTCGCGGACAAGATCTCGGTCACTCGATCAAGATGATCTTGGGTGCTGTGAGATCCGGGAGAAATCGCGGCCATGCCCTCGTCGACCTGGGCCGGCGTATTCGGCATCACCCGCACCACGGCAACCCCTTCTGGTAAGCGGGACTCGATAAACGCAGTGTCGACTCCGGCGGCAAGTGACACCACGAGCGCGCCTGGCTTGATCGACTGCGAGATCTCATTGAGCAGATCGTTCATGTCCTGGGGTTTGACGACCAAGATCACCGTCTCCGCCTCGGCCACGGCCTCCGTGTTCTCGAGCATCTTGATCCCATATCTGGCGGTCAGCTCATGCTGCCGCTCCAGCCTGCGGTCGGTGGCGACGATCTGATCGGCATGCCAACCGGCCCGCAACAGACCGGAGAGCACCGTCTCGCCCATCACGCCCGCGCCCAGAATGGCCAGCGGATGCGCGCTCGAGGCCGAAGTCGGCGAAGTCACAGAGTTCCAGCCCGCCCGCCGGCAACAAGCTGGCTACTCACCAGCTCAGCAATCTGCACGGCGTTCAGCGCTGCGCCCTTACGCAGGTTGTCGCTGGAAATGAACATGATCAGACCTTTGCCGGCCGGCGCGGCTTGGTCAGTCCGGATCCGCCCGACGAAACTCGGATCCCGGCCGGCGGCGTCCAGCGGCGTCGGTACGTCCATGAGCTGGACACCCGGCGCGCGCGCGAGCAGATCAGTTGCCTGGTCGGGGCTGAGATCCTCAGCGAACTCTGCGTGGACGGCGAGCGAATGCCCGGTAAAGACCGGCACACGGACGCAAGTGGCGGAGACGCGAAGATCGGGAATGTGCAAGATCTTCCGCGACTCATTACGGAACTTCTGCTCCTCATCGGTCTCGCCGGTGCCGTCCTCGACGAACGAGCCTGCCTGGGGAAGGACGCTGTAAGCGATCGCCTTGACGTACTTGTTCGGCGCGGGGAAGTCAACTGCGTCACCGTCGTAGGTGAGCTCGCTTGCCCGATCGCCGACAGCCTTGATTTGGCCATCGAGCTCGTCGACGCCTGCGCCACCTGATCCTGAGACCGCTTGGTACGTCGCGACTTCAAGGCGTACCAGACCGGCGGCTCGGTGGAGTGGAGCTAGTACC
>DASVEX010000158.1:0-4313 GCA_036380335.1 Propionibacteriaceae bacterium
CCTATCGCAAGACAGTGGCCACCCTGCTCGATGGCAGCGGCGCGAGCGCTCGCATGATCGCCGACCAGCTCGGACATTCGCGAGTGTCGATGACTCAGGACGTCTACCTCGGTCGCCGGGCAGCCAACGCCGGGAACGTGGCGGCGCTGGAGTCGTACAACCCAGCATCGGCCGTCGAGCGGCGGTCTGACGATGAGGAATGATGGAATTCGTCCCCGTACTCGTCCCGGCTCGTCGAATATCGGTTCGACGGCCGTTACCGAAACGCCGTCTGACTAGGGCTTTTGGTGCGCCGCGAGGGAATCGAACCCCCAACCCGCTGATTAAGAGTCAGCTGCTCTGCCAATTGAGCTAGCGGCGCGCAGGGAGCAACACTAGCAAACCTGCGCGGCTCGGGACATTGGGTTCGACGCGGGTCGCGGTGACGCCTGTAATGCCAAACGACCGGCGTGGAGCGTCATCGGACGGCCGTTATGGCGGCTGTGCTGCGAAACGGCCCAAGCGCGCGATCACTCGCCTTCGAGTACGGCCATCGCCGCAGTGTGGCCGCCCAGACCGCTGACTGCGCCGCCGCGTACGGCACCCGAACCGCACAGCAAGATTCCCCGATGACTGGTGGCCACCCCCCAGCGTTCTGCAGCGGTACTGGCCGGCTCGTTGTCGGCCAACCACGGCCATGCGAGATCGCCGTGGAAGATGTTGCCGCCGGGCATCCCAAGCTCTTCTTCGATGTCGAGTGGCGTCATGACTTCGACGCATGGTTCGCCGCGGCGGTCCAGTGCCAGACAGGGCTGCAGCGGTTCCGCGAGCGCGTCCTGCAGGGAGCGCAACGCCGCGTCCTTCGCATGTTCCCGGGAGCCCTCCGGATCAGCGGTGAACAGATCCGGCGGAGTATGCATCCCAAAGAGCGTGAGAGTGTGGTAGCCGGCCGCTCGAAGCTCCGGATCGAGGATGGAGCCGTCGGTCAGCGTGTGGCAATAGACCTCACAAGGCATGGGATCCGGAATATGGCCGGCCAACGCTTCCTCGTACGCTGCCTGCAACCTGCTATACCCCTGCCCGAGATGCAGCGTGCCGGAGAAGCCCATTGCCGGCTCGATTTCCGACCGGAACCGGGGAAGCCGTCGCAACACGATGTTGATCTTGGTTTGGCTACCGACCGGCGACGCATACGTCTCACCGAGCAGTCGCTGCAGGGTCGCGGGGGCGCAGTTGACCAAGATCGTCTTACCGGTGATGAACTCACCGTTGGCTAGCTGGAGGGTTGCTCCACCTTCGGCGAGTGGCTTGATCGTCTCGACGGGGCAGCCGGTGTGGATCTCAACCTTCGCCTCTTCTGCCACCCGAATCAGTTCCGCGGTCACCGCGCCCATTCCGCCTACCGGGACGCGCCACTCTCCGCTGCCGTTGCCGATCACGTGATACAGAAAGCAGCGGTTCTGCCGCAGGGACGGATCGTGTGCCGATGCGAAGGTGCCGATCAGCGCATCGGTGAGCACCAGGCCGCGTACGGTGTCGTCGCTGAATGTCGACTCGACGAGCTCACCCAGCGGCTGTTGGACCACACCAGCCCATAGGTCGGCATCGATGCGCGACCGAAGCTCCTCGGCACGAGGGAGGGGCTGGGTCAAGGTCGGTTCGATCACCGCGGCCAGCTCGTGCAGCTTGTCCTTGAATGCTGCCCAAGCCTGGTATTCGCGCTCGTCGCCGGTCAACACACGAAATGAGTCGCGAGTGGCACGTCCCTCCTGGCGTTCCACGAGCAGGCCGCCCGCGCCAACCGGGGTATAGGAGCCCACCTGCCGCGAACGGAGTTCGAGCCGCAGACCCAGCTCGTCAATGATGGTGGTCGGAAGCAACGAGATCAGGTAGGAGAAGCGAGACAGTCGGGCGGCAACCCCTTCGAAGATTTCCGCGCTGGCAACGGCGCCGCCCAGTTCGGGACGCGCTTCGAAGACGCTCACTCGGTATCCGGCCCTCGCCAGGTACGTGGCCGCGACGAGACCGTTGTGCCCGCCACCGACGACGATCACGTCGGGGGGAGCATCAGTCATCGACACTCACCCCATGTCTGGCACGGCTGAAAAGAGCTGCGGGCATGGCTGGGCACCCGCGCCAGGCTACCGGCTGCGTGCGTAGGATCGGCGGACCCTGGCGAGGCGTTGCCGACGCAACTTGTTGATCTCGGGATCGTTCAGGGGCTCTAGTTCATGGCCCAGCGCGAGCTGGAGGACATGGTCGGCAAGCGCGGGATTTCTCGCCAGGATTGGGCCGTGTGGATAGGTACCGATAACTGTCCCTGCAACCGCGCCTTCCGTACCGTCGTTGCAGTTGCCGACCCCGATTTCCACCGATGCGAGCGGCGTAACGCCTGGTCCGAGCCGGGTGTATCCACCGTGATTTTCAAAGCCGGTAATCCATTGATCGCGACCCCCTCGGCCATTCCAGCGGCTGATGATCTCCCCGACTGCACGTACCGGGCCGCGGGTGGTGGTCACGTCGAGGAGCCCCAGTCCAGAGATCACTTCGTCTCGGTAGCCGACGGTGAAAGTGTTGCCAACGATCTGGTAGCCGGCACAGACCGCGAGAATTGCGGCTCCGCGGTTGGCCGCTCGCTGCAGTCCACCGTCGGCCTCGAGAGCCCGAACAGCCGACACCTGAGCGGCGTCCTCTCCGCCACCCAAGAGGTAGACGTGTCCGGTGTCGGGAAGCGGATCGCCGGGCTCCACCAGGGTCAGCACCGGCTCGTAACCTCGCCAAGCCAAGCGCTTGATCAACACGGTCGCATTGCCACGGTCGCCGTACAGGCCGAGTAGCGATTGGTAGATCAAGACCACTTCGACCCGCTGACCGGACACCCGATCGTTCATCACACCCTCCCCATCCTGCGAAGCCGTTGGAAAGGGGTGTAGGTCGCGATCACGTCGACAGGTTCTGGGTGATCGGCAAGTGCGGCAGCAAGATCGGGAATGCAGCGATAGTCAACGCCCGCGTACCTGAGGCGTACGGCGAGGTCTTGGGCGCGCCGCCCGGTGGCGATCACCGACCGCCCCGCCAGCCGCTCGTAGTCGACATCCCAGAGCCATGAGACATCCCGCCCGTCGGCCGCCGCGGAGTCGATCGCGAGTATCACGGTCTGGGTTTGTGCCAGCGGCAGCGCTTCGGCCCAGCCAGCTGGATTCTTGGCCAGGAGCAGGCGGGCCGTCGTTTTTCCGAATCGAGCCGTAGCGAATCGACCGGCCGGGGAGGTGACCGTACGCATACCGCTCAGCGCGGCTCGTGGTTCCACACCCATCAGCTCGGCGGCGGCCAGCGCGCAGGCGGCATTACTCACGTTGAAAACGCCGGGCACGCTGAGCTGGGGATCCCAGACCTGCTGGGTGCGGTCGATGATCGTGCCGCTCTCGACGCGGTAGTCACCCTTCGGGCGAGCCAGCTCGCAGCGCGAGCAGTACCAATCACTGCCCAATCCAGAGGTCGGGTCGGGCTGAGTCCGGATCAGGCTCGCATCGCATTCCGGACACAGCGAGGAATCCTGCCTCCATGTGCTGGCGGTATCCACCCAGACGACCTGCTTGGCGGGCAAGGCCGCCCAGACAACCAGCGGCTCGTCGGCGTTCGCGACGACAATGGGCCCGTTTGGTCCCGCATCGGTGAGGGCCGTACGCCAGCTATAGCCGAGCCCCTTGATCTCGTGATGTCGATCAAGCTGATCTCGGCTGAAGTTGAGCAAGACCAGCACTTCCGGTCGGCCGAGTCTGATCACGTCGCTGACGACCCGCTCGTCGCATTCCAAGATCGCGATGTCGGCTTCCGGATGCTGGCTGAGCGCCGATGCGAGGCCGTGATGCAGGTTGGCTCCGTCCGCGTTGTGTACCAGCCCACCATCGTGAAGCTCCGGCGACGTACGCAGGGCAGCGGCCAGAAAGTGCGTGGTCGTGGTCTTTCCATTGGTGCCTGAAACGATGGCGATTCGCTTGCCAGCAAGGAGTTTGGCCAAGGCATCGGGGTCGATCTTGAGCATCACCTTGCCACGGATCGAGGCCCCAGTTCCGCGCCGTGCCAGCCGGGAGGCGGCTCCCACCGCGCGGCCCGCCAGCGTTGCTGCGCTGAGACGTGCCGTCGCGATCGACATGGCATTAATGGGTGTGGGACGGGTAGTAGGCCATCGAACCTCCGCGACGATCGTTCCCCGATCGGGTTTCTTTTTCTGGGCGTTCAGTGGGGTGAGTGACGGGACTCGAACCCGCGACATCCTGGACCACAACCAGGGGCTCTACCAGCTGAGCTACACCCACCATGCGAGAGGCCCA
>DASVEX010000159.1:0-9107 GCA_036380335.1 Propionibacteriaceae bacterium
TGCAGCCGGTCGGCGAGCGCATCCCGAGCGGTGAGCATCAGGACCGCGGCGGTGCTGGTCCGACGTACCACCCGGAGCAGCTCGAACCCACTGCGGCCCGGCAGCATCACATCCAAGATCACCAGATCGGGCGCAAACGACGGCAGCAGGCTCTCAAGATCGATTCCGTCCGCCGCTGCCGCGAGCTCGAAACCGTGCGCCGCCAGGGCGGCGACGACGGGCAGTCGGATGGCGTCGCTGTCCTCCACGACCAAGATCCGCGCCCCGCCCACACGGCCATTCTGCACGGCGCTCGGGCGCATGCGGGTGCCCAGAACTAATCTGTCGGGCATGGCTGACACAGCGAAACGGGTAGCGATTCTGGGTGCCGGAATGATCGGCGAGGTACATAGGCGGGCCGCGATGCTCGCCGGGGCCCAGATTTTGGGAGTGATGGCGTCTACTCCGGCGCGCTCCCGGCAGGTGGCGGAGGATTGGGGAGTCGAGCAGGCGTATGGCAGCATCGACGAGGTTGCCGACAGCAAGGCAGAGATCGTTCACATCTGCACGCCGAACGCCTCGCATGTCAGCTACGCCGTGGCCATGATGCAGGCGGACAAGCATGTGCTCTGCGAGAAGCCTCTCGGAGTCAGCCTGGAGGACGCTCTGCACGCAGCCGAAGTCGCCATCGACACCGGCGTGGTCAACACCATCCCGTTCGCCTACCGGTTCCACCCGATGGTTCGCGAAATGCGGGCCCAGGTGCAGGCCGAGGCGTTCGGCGCGATCAACTTGATGCATGGCAGCTACCTGCAGGACTGGCTGCTCAACCCCAGAGCCACCAGCTGGCGAGTCGATCCCACGACGGGCGGACCGTCGCGGGCCTTCGGTGACATCGGCTCGCACTGGTGCGATCTCGTGGAGTGGGTAACGGGTGATCGAATCGCGCGACTCGTCGCCACCACCTCGGTCACGATCAAGCAGCGTCCGGCCGCGACCGCTGCAACGTTTAGTGCGGCGGAGAGCGACGCTCCGCTGGTGGATGTGCAGACCGAGGACACTGCCTTGATCATGTTCCGTACGGCGAACGACGTCGCAGGCTCTGCAGTGATCAGCCAGCTCAGCGCCGGCCGTAAGAACCGCCTCTGGGTTGAAGTAGATGGCATGCACCACAGCGCTGTCTTTGATCAAGAAAAGGGCGAGCAGCTGTGGATCGGAAGCGAGGCGGGCGCCCAGCTGCTGGTACGAGACCCAAACCAAGGCTCGGCCGAGCAGCGGCGTCTGTCCAGTCTGCCGGCCGGGCATGCGCAGGGCTATGCCCAATGTTTCGAGAACTACGTCGCGGACTCCTACGCCGCGGTGGATGCGTTTGCGGGGCGCGGCGAGGTACCCGATGGGCTGCCCACCTTCGCCGATGGCGCCCGAGCCGCGGAGATTTGCGATGCGATGTTGCGGTCGGCGTCGAGCGGAGAGTGGGTCAGCGTCGGGTAGCGCCGGCAACTTCCGCGAGCCTGCGCAACGATGACTGCGAGATACACCTGCCCACTCGACGAGGAGGGCCTCGGCGTCTCTGAGATTGGCGGCAAAGGCCAATCCCTGGCACGGCTGGCTTCGGCCGGGTTGCCGGTGCCGCACGGATTCCATATCACCACGGCTGCGTACGACGCGTTCGTCGCCGGGCACGGCCTCACGAGCCGGATCACGGCCCTACTGGGCAACCCGGCAGCGGGCGATACGTCTGATCATGCGGCAAGCTCCATCGCGGCGCTGTTCGCCGATAACAAGATCCCGCGTCAGATCGCAGCTGAGGTGCTGGGTGCTTACCACCGGCTGGGCTCGCCGCCGGTCGCAGTCCGCTCGTCAGCAACCGCCGAAGATTTGCCCGATGCCTCATTCGCCGGTCAGCAATCCAGTTTTCTGAACGTCGCCGGCGATGATCAACTCTTGTCGGCCGTACGTCGCTGCTGGGCATCTTTGTGGACTGCTCGCGCTATCAGCTACCGAGCTCGTCACGAGATCGCGCCCGACACGGTCAGCCTTGCGGTCGTGGTGCAGGAACTCATCGATGCCGATTCCTCCGGCATCGTCTTCACCGCCGATCCGGTGACAGGTGACGACAGCACGATCGAGATCAACGCCTCGTGGGGTCTCGGCGAGGCCATCGTCGGAGGCCAGGTGTCGCCAGACGTGATCACCGTCGAACGATCCTCGGGTCGGGTGACGCGTACCGTGATCAATACCAAGACGATCATGACGCGACCTGCGGCGAGTGGCACTACAGTCGTACCAGTGTCAATTGATCAACAAGTCACGCCCGCTCTAACTCAGCCGCAGGTATCACGACTGATCCAGCTTGCGGTTACGGTCGAGGATCTCTTCAGGGATCCGATGGACATCGAATGGTGCCGGGTTGGTGATCAGCTCTTCGTCCTGCAGGCCAGACCGATCACGACGGCAATCCACCCTGATCCGTGGAATGACAGCCGTTCCGGCGATTTCTTGTGGACCAATACCAACGTCGGTGAGGCCATTCCGGATGTCATGACGCCGGCGACCTGGTCCATGGTGCAGGTCTTCCTCACCGATGCCATGGCGACCGCCTCCATCCCTCCCTACGTCGGCTATGGCCGGATCGGCGGCCGCATCTATCTCAATCTCAGCGTGATGATGACGTTGTCGGCCGCGGTCGGTGTCAGCGAGAAGCGGTATCGCAGCCTGACAGAGGAGGTGTTTGGCAGGCTGCCAGCTGATCTGGAGATTCCGCCGGTGCAGGCACACAGGCTGGCCGTGATCCGCGCGGTGTTGCCCATGGGGCTGCACGTTCTCGGGGAGGCGCGCCGCGATGTCAAGGTGCTGGATGCCTACCTGGCTGAGCATCCAGCGTTGTGTGATCGTCGGCGGGCCGAGATTGCCGCGGTGGCCAAGCCGGTCGAGCTCGCTGATCTATGGGTCACCGCCATCAGCCCTGAGTTTGATCGGGTGAGCTGGATGCTGTCAGCGGCTACTCGATCAAGCGGGGCCTCGTTCATCACGACGCGAAAACGGCTGCAGCGCCTCGTCGGCGATGCCGCAGCCAATGCGCTAACCGCCGGGCTGGGCGGACAGGCCGGACAGCTGGCCAGCCTCGGGCTGCTCGATGGCCTGGAACTGGTGGCCAATGGCGAGATTGATCGAGACACCTTCAATCGCCGCTACGGTCACCGAGGGCCGCACGAGTTCGAGATCTCGTTGCCTCGGCCCGGTGAGGATCCTGACTGGATAGATCAGCGGTTGGCCGAACGCGCGGCACTGGCGACGAGCTATCGCGAGCTCCTCGAAGTACAGGAGCACAAGCGCAACGAGGCGTGGGCCAAGCTGGAGCAGCGGCATCCGGTCCAAGCCCGGATCCTGCACCGCCAGGTGCGTGGCTGGGGCAAGATCTCGCGAGATCGAGAGCGGGCCCGTTCAGAAGTGATCAGATACTTCTGGGTGCTGCGGGCGTATGCGCAACGGGCCGGTGAGCTCACCGGCTGGGGCGAGGACATCTTCTTCCTCGACAAGGCCGAGATCGTTCGTCTGCTGGAGGGCGAAACGATCAGCGCCAAGTTGATCAAGCATCGCCGTCGGGCATATCAGTCGTACTCGGCGCTGCCGTCCTATCCAGCGCTGATTCGCGGCACCTTCAATCCCTACGCGTGGGCGGCTGAGGAGAGCCGGCGGTCGGATCTATTCATTGCAGGTAGCCGTAACGAGGCCGATGTTGCGGTGCGCGGCTTCCCGGGATCCGCCGGAGTCGTCGAGGCCCCGGTCCGGGTGCTCAGTGATGCCGCGGATGGTGGCGCATTGCAGCCTGGCGAGGTGTTGGTCACGACGATCACCAACGTTGGCTGGACACCCCTTTTTCCGCGTGCGGCAGCGGTGGTCACGGACGTGGGCGCCCCGCTGTCCCATGCCGCGATCGTGGCTCGCGAGCTGGGTATTCCGGCCGTAGTCGGCTGCGGCAATGCCACTATGCGGCTCAGGACCGGAGATTTGGTACGGGTAGACGGGACAGCTGGCACAGTCGAGGTGCTGAGGTGATCCCCGACCTCTGTGCTCCGGTCGATGAGGTGGCGCCGCGGCTGCTTGGCGCGGTGCTGCGGCACGGGCCGGTGGCGGTCCGGCTGACCGAGCTTGAGGCGTACGACGGTGCCACCGATCCTGCATCGCATGCCTATCGCGGCAGGACCGCGCGCAACGCGGTGCTGTTCGGGCCGCCCGGCCGCCTCTACCTGTATTTCAGCTACGGCATGCACTGGGCGGGCAATATCAGCTGCGGACCCGAAGGAATCGGGTCCGGCGTCTTGATGCGGGCCGGCGAGGTGATCGACGGGACTGAGGTGGCGCAATTGCGACGGGGGCAGGTGCGTGATCGTGATCTTGCGCGGGGTCCCGGCCGGCTGACTCAGGCGCTTGACCTGCATGCCGAGCACAAGGGCTGCGACCTCTTCGGCGACGGCTTGGTGACGCTCACACCAGCAACGGAGGAACCGGAGTTGATCATGGTCGGACCGCGGGTCGGAGTATCGGTCGAGGCCGATCGGGCGTGGCGATTCTGGATCGGCGACAGCCCCTTTGTCTCCGACTACAAGCGCAGTCCGCGGGCGCCGCGGGCGATCTCCGGCCCCCCGATTGCGCAGCGATGGAAACCCTGAGCATGGTCACACCCTGATTTCGCGTCGCCAGTGAAGCAGAGCAGGGGATTTCAGCCTTTGCGAACCCGACCGTGATGCATATTCAGGGCAGCGCCCAGGTCACTCCAGGGGTTTCAGGGACGACAGCACAGAGGGGATGTACTCCGCCATCGTCGGGTGGATCGGAAGGGCGTCGCGGACAGCTGGGTAGCGCACTCCCGCCTGCATGGCTGTCCCGATGATCTGAATGAGGTCGTCGCCGTGCAGGCCGAGAATTGTCGCGCCGAGAAACTCCTCCGTGTCGCCATCGACGAGAATCCGCATCAGTCCAGTGGTTTCGCCCTCCAAGATCGCGCGACTGACGCTGCTCATCGGCACCTCGGCCTGCAAGACGTTCCGACCGGACGCTCGCGCCTCGCTGGTCGTCATCCCCACCCGTCCCAGCGGCGGGTCGGTGTACAGCGCGTAGATCGGCACTCGGCCGTCGACCGTCCGTGGTGGATGCAGCAGAATCTGCCCATCCTGATATGCCGTGTGGGTGAAGGCGCCGTGACCGTTCACGTCGCCCAGTGCCCAGACGCCCTTCACTGATGTCTGGAACCGGCCGTCGATGGTGAAGAAGCCGCGCTCGTCGGTTTCGATCCCATGATCAGGACCGAGCAGATCGGAGTTGGAGCGGCGACCGGTCGCCAGCAGCAGGTGACTACCCACGATCGTCTGGTTGTCACCAACCTGCACCTCGATGCCGCCCTGACCAGGCCCAACCCGGGTTGGCCGGCCAATGATGATATCGACGCCCTCGTCGGTGAGCATCTCAGCAAGAGTGTCGGAGATGTCCTCGTCCTCACGTGGTGCAACCCGGCTGCCCGTGATGATCGTGACGCGTGCCCCGAAACGGCGAAACATCTGACCGAACTCCAGTCCGATGTAGCCGCCGCCGATGATCACCAGATGATCTGGCAGGGAATCCAGGGCCAGCAACTCCACCTCGGTCATTGCCGCAACGGTTTCTAGGCCGGGAATCGGCGGCCTGCTCGCGCGCGCGCCCAAGTTCAGATAGAGCCGCTCAGCCGTCAGCTGCTGATCCTCGACCGCAACCCGATGCTCTTGGCCGGCCGGGTCGGTCGTCACTGTTGCCGTGCCATGAAATTGATCAAGGCCAGCAACGCCCGCCAGCCAGCCGTCCAACGACTCGCGGAGGCCATCGATGATCGAGCGCATCCGTCTCATGGCAGCTGGGAAGTCAACGGTGATCTCGCCAGTTCTCACCCCGTACTCGGCTGCCCGACGTGCCTGATGAGCGACCGCCGCACTCGCGCGTAGGGCCTTGGTCGGTTTGCAACCATGGTTGAGGCAGGTACCGCCGGCCCGGTCCATTTCGATTATGGCGACCCGCTTGCCGTCATCCGCCAAGGCACCGGCGACTCCCGGGCCGGGTTGTCCTGCTCCGATCACGATTGCGTCATAGGTAGCCATGCGGGTTCGGCCTTCCTGGTGGGGACTCGGTACCTCCCAACGCTATTGCCGCGGCCTTCGGCGCGCGAGGTGAGGTGCTTACGCCGGTGCCTGACCCGCTAACAGCTACGGAGCGGTAACGGCACAACAAGTCGCTAAGTGGCTGCAGAGTCCACCTGCTGCCTGATCTGGACCAGATTCCAGCTAGATATCGCCCAAGAGACGAAAAAATTCTGTCCAAACCCGTACTACGGGTTGAACGATCGTGACGAATCTGTTTTAGACTCCTGCGGGAGATAACGCTTTGGTCTCATTTCTCGGGGGAGGACCTTCACGTGACTCGACCGCGCCCACGACGGGCGATACGGCCGCCCTTGGCGGTGCGGGTAGCAAGAATCGCAGTTCCAGCGGCCGTGATAACGGCGCTGGGTGCGGGCGTAGCCGGCGCAGTCATACCAGGTGATGGCGCCGAGGTGGCGTACCCGGCTCCAGCCTCGACTGCATCAAATGTGTTACCGCTGAGCGCGCCGCGAGCGCGTACCCAGGAGGTCAGTCGGCACATCGCCCGAGTGCCCATCCGGAACGAGGCGGCGCCGCGACCAAAGAGTTCCGCGTCGGAAACGATCACACCGGTCCTCAAGCTCAAGATCAGCGATAGCAAGTACGCCACGACTGAGCTGAACGTGCGCACCAAGCCTCAAGACGACGCTCATGTGGTTGGCGTCGTCCGTGCCGGCACAAAGCTCTCCGTCACCTCCACGATCACCGACGGATTCCGCTACGTGTCCTATCACCACAAGGGTCGCTGGGTGAAGGACGAGTACCTCTCCGACAAGAAGCCGACCTCGGGCTCGTCCGGGAGTGGTAGCGGCGGCATTTCAGGAGCCCCTTGTTCGTCGGGATCTTCAGTTGAATCGGGCCTTACGCCTGATGCCGTTCGCGTTCATCGCGCGCTCTGTCACCGTTATCCGCAGATCAGAAGCTTCTTGGGACGCCGAACCTCAAGCGGCTACCACGGGCAAGGTCGGGCGCTGGATTGCATGATCTCGGACTCCACCGTTGGTTGGGAGATCGCTAAGTGGGTCCGCGCAAACGCCAAGGAGCTGGGTGCGATGGAGGTCATCTATCGGCAGCACATCTGGACCGTGCAGCGGAGTTCGGATGGCTGGCGTTCAATGTCGGATCGCGGTTCACCAACTGCCAATCACATGGATCACGTGCACGTTTCGGTTTACGGCAGCAGCGGCACCGCGTAGCTGCGGTCGGTCGTGTCAAGCCGTATACAGACGCGACTGGCTCGTGGTCGGGCGTGGAGGGGGCCCCGCTCCCTGGCACCAGGACGCAGGAAGCACCTTCAGCTGACACCTCGCCAGTAACGGGGCTGTTTCAGCCTGGGCACCTTGCCTTGTGAACCCTCCGAGCCCGACTTAGTGTGTATTTCATGGCGGTGGACTTGTACCAGGTTGTACTTGGTGGTATCGCCGTCGCCATCATGGTGCTCGTACCCATACTGAGCGTGGTCCTCTACGATCTGTTGGTCGGAAGGTGGGACGAAGGCATACGGCGGTGGCGGGAACGGCGAAGCTCAGCGGCCGCGCACAGGCATGCTGTTCGTGAGCTGCGCAGCCAGCAAGGCGTACCAATCGAGCAGCTCGCCGCTGACCTACGGCGGTTGCGGGCGATTCTTGGCTCGGATTCACATAAGTCTGCCGCCCATCAGATGGGTAACCGACTTGCCTACGACAAGCTCCTTATGCAGGTTTGCGAGATGCTCGAGATCGAGCATGAGCTGGACACTGATTCTGTCGGCTTCGAGCGCGACATCGAGCGGATCCGAGTCGAGGCAGAGCTGGAGGGCGCCGGCGTGATCTTGAGCGACCGACGCTTCGGCCAAGCCGCCTAGGCCAACCCCCGCGTGACCGCGACCTGCTTGGTCGATGCTTGAATCGGTACGACGAGGACGGCACCATCCACGAACCGCACCAAACGCTCGCTAAAGCGGTTTTGCTGGTATGCGCGGGCAGCGGACGAAGCCTTGCGCGGATCGGCGCCAGCGTGGGCTAGCAAACTTAAGATGTCTGAAACTTCACCATCGACGAACCGCACCCAAACGCGCGACTAAAACGCAGGTTTGCTAGCCCGCGCTGGGAACGCTCCGCGCAAGGCGCCGCGCAGGCAGCGTTCCGGGCAAGGCGTCGAGCAGCCGCCGCTCTGCCCGATCCGCGGGAATATCGCAGAGCCCGGAGCCGTTACATAAATGATCTTCAAATTCGAAGATGCCGAAGACTCTAGTGCCGAAAGGATGGTCACGATGTCACGCCTCATCAAGGTCATCCGCAGCCACCATGAGATCAATCGCACCCGTCGCGAGTTGAATCGCGCGATCGCGAATGCCGCGACGCCCGCCATGCGCGACGAGCTGATCCTGGTTGCGCAGCGCGGTGGCAAGGTCTTCTAAGGAAGACCCGAAGCGACGGGGGCCTTATCCGATTCGGATGAGGCCCTTTGTCATGTCCGGCTTGGTGTGTTTGGTCGAGATTTCAGGCGGCGGCGAGCTGCTGCGCGACGTTGCGGCCGAGCTCGGCGAGAGCCGGCAGCAGCAGAATCGACCCGAGCACGAGACCGGCACAGTTGATAACGAGAAATCCACCGGCCCAAAGGCCAGCCGGGACGTGAGTAAGTCGGGCCAGCTGGTCGGCGTCGGATTGCGGAGCGCGCCCGAATCGTCGCTGCCTGATCAGCTCAAGCACGGGCTTCGGAGCCGAGAACAGCAGTGTCCAGGTCAGCACGTACGCGAGCCCGGATTGCATTTCGGCGGGCAAAAACCAGCTCACGAGAATCAGTGTGAATGCGCAACCTACAACCAACACAAATCCGAAGAAATTGCGGATCTGCAGCAGGAGCAACGCGAGCAAGATCACGAAGAGCCAGAGCAAACCCAGGCTGTACCCGGCAATTAACAGGCCTACAGCACCTAGTCCGACAACAGCCGGTCCGAGATAGCCGGCCAGCAGCATCGTC
>DASVEX010000160.1:0-2700 GCA_036380335.1 Propionibacteriaceae bacterium
CCGATCGGATGACAGCGGAACGTGAATGAGGTCACGACCCCGAAGTTGCCACCGCCGCCTCTCAGCGCCCAAAACAGATCACTGTAGGAGTCGGCGCTTGCGGTCACGAAGCGACCGTCGGCCAGCACCACATCGGCCGACACCAGATTGTCGAGCGTGAGACCGAAACGCCGGGTGAGGTAGCCGATTCCCCCGCCGAGGGTCAACCCGCCCACGCCGGTTGTCGAGATGAAGCCCGAAGGCAGCGCCATCCCGAAC
The DNA here is from genome assembly GCA_036380335.1 of Propionibacteriaceae bacterium. GTDB lineage: Bacteria > Actinomycetota > Actinomycetes > Propionibacteriales > Propionibacteriaceae > Microlunatus. The sequence continues at coordinate 259 of DASVEX010000160.1, forward strand.
GCCCCAGTGGCATGATCAACGTCGCCCCAGACACAACCGCCATCAACCCGGACCGTGCCGGCCACCGGGTCAACTGAGGTGCTCCGCAGGCCGCTGAGGTCGATGACGAGGGCGTCGTCCCAGACCGCGAAACCGCCACCGTGGTGACCGCCGCCGCGGACGGCAAGCGGCAGCACATTGTCGCGCGCGTACGCCACACATGCGATTACGTCGGCGACATCGGCGCACCGCACGATCGCGAGCGGGTGACGATCCACTGCGCCGTTGTAGACCGCGCGCGCCGCGTCGTACTCGGGATCGGATCGGGGGATGATCGTGCCTCGAACTCCGGCAAGATCATCAGTTGATAGCTGGTGGCTGGTAGGTCTGCTTGTTGTCGTCATCTCATCCTCCTCGGGTGCCGCCGCGCACCGTGACCGTTGCCGACATCAACGACGGTGGCCCTTGCGCTGAGTTTCTCCAGCACGTCGTCCAGGGCTGGGAGCCAGCCGGTGACCAGGTTCGCGGTATACCCCGGCTGTGATCTTGCGGGAGACTCGACGGCGAGCCCGACTGCGAGCCGTTGGCCATGCCTCGCAGCGTGCAGTAAGCGCTGTGCGTACGTCCGCAGCAGGTGTCTCATGATGACCTTCCTCTGGGTGGCGAATGGCTAAGTTGTCAAGATCAACTCTGCTGACAGCGGAGGTGTTGCGTATCCGAGGTGACTACGGAAATAGCCGATTGCGTATACGGATGTTTGCGCGGCGTCGATCACGTTGTCGGAATTGGTGGGGGTCAGGAAACTATTTAGATCACAATGCAAAATGTGGGCGCCGATCTGCCTCGCTGGAGCACTCTGTGGGCGGTGCCTGCCTGCGCCAGCCGTCTCGATGCACACTGAACCTCCGCGAACACCGATCCATAACGACCGCAGGGGGGACAACCTCTTGGTCGCCGGAGACGGCGAACCATCGCTTGCGATCGTCGACTGGAGTCTTGACCCGAGCGCTTGCCGACCTAGACGTGGCCCAACTCCTCCAGCAGCGTTACGGCTAGTCGCAGGGGTGAGATTTATGCGTTCAGTCCTTAGCGCTACTGGCTGAGGGCAACTGTTCCCGGGTGGTGAGGCCGGTCTTTTGCAGCATGCTGCTGACATGGGATTCCACGGTCCTGGTCGAGATGAAAAGGCGATGGGAGATGTCAGCGTTGCTGAGTCCGGCGTTGACAAGTCGCAGAATCTCTGTCTCGCGAGCGGTGATCCCGAGTCTGGCCAGGTGCGGTGGCACAGCTGATGTTGAACCCCTCGGGACTTTGACGCCGATCGACCCGAGGATGTGGCGGACCCGACGCTGCAGGGCACGTTCGCCGGCCGCGCTGCAGAATGCGTCGGCCTCGCGTAGCCAGCCCTCGGCCTCCGCCTCCATGCCGGCTTGGTAGACAACCGGTGCGATGATCGTACGCAGCATGTGCCGGTGGAACGGCGTATGCCGGACGAGGTGATCGGCTTCGGCGATCGACTCTGACGGAGATCGACCGTTCCGGAGCTCCCAAATAGCCGCGCCGTAGCGGCGGGCCGCCCAGTTGGCGTGGTGTCCGATCAATGTGGGCGAGCCGAACGTCTCTTCGGGGTCGGTGTCGGCAACGACGCGCAGCAGTGCCCCGACGCCCCACCACGGCACGATGTGCCACTCGTCTTGCATGTTACGCAGGCTTTCGTCGATGAGCCGGATGGCGGTGCTGTTGTCGCCGTGGAGCCAGGCGCGCAGCCCGTAAATGCTCCGTACCCATGGCGCCCGCCCGGATTTCTTGCCGGCAGCGATGGCCTCCGCGACTAGGTCATCAAGCTCCGACGGTGTCGCGGGACGGCTCCGTCCGGGCAATGGTCGGTCGTCGGCGAAGAGGAGGCATTCAGCCAGATGAGCGCGAGTCACCGCATACAGATTGATCAGCTGCAGCTGCCGGGCCTGCGTGTCTGCGGCGAGGTAGATGGGGTATGCGGCCATAAATCCGTCTCGCGAGAAAGTCGTCCGGCCGATCCACGTGTCCATAAGGACAACCGTGCCGAGCATGCCGGCTGCGGTCGCACGTTCTCGAGCCTGATAGAACCGGGTGGGGTCCGAATCCGTGGCCAGATTGAGCGTGCCGATCTCAGCGAGGATCTGGACCTGCCATATGGATGACTTGTGTGCCTCGCTCAATACCAGGGCTCGGTGCAAGACGCGTGCCGCAAGATCGATATCGCGTCTCTGAGCGGCGGTGCCCGCGATCAGTAAGGCTTCGCACGCGACCTCGAAGCGGCCCTCGTCCAGGGCGCGGGCCGCTGCGAGCTGGCCCAGCTGGATTGCCTCGGCGGCCTGTCGGTCCTCTAGCGCGGCGTGGGCTCGGAGCACCGCGAGGTCAAGATCTGTTGGTTCAGCGACCTGCTCGAGCCGGACCAGCAGCTCGGCACCCTCTGCCCGTAGA
>DASVEX010000161.1:0-15576 GCA_036380335.1 Propionibacteriaceae bacterium
CTGTCGTATCGGTGGTCGTGCCGGATGGGCATCTGTGGTAGCTGTGGGATGAACGTCGACGGTGAGCCGAAGCTGACGTGTGCCGCGTTCCTCACCGACTACGCGCCCGGGCCGATCCGAGTCGAGCCACTGACCAACTTCCCGGTCGTTCGTGACTTGGTCGTCGACATCGAGGACTTCATGGAGAAGCTGCCGCGCGTCAAGCCGTGGATCATCCGAGACGACGACCAGTCCGTGCTCGACGGCGAGTACATCCAGACCCCAGAAGAGCTGGACGAGTACAAACAGTTCAGCAACTGCATCAACTGCATGCTGTGCTACGCGGCCTGCCCTATCTACGGCATTGACGAAACCTTCATCGGCCCGGCGGCCATTGCCCTCGCCGAGCGCTACGACCTGGACTCTCGCGACCGAGGACAGCGAGAACGCCTCGACGTGCTCATCGAGCGCGAAGGCGTATGGGGCTGCACATTCGTCGGTGAATGCACCCGGGTGTGCCCCAAGCATGTCGATCCGGCCGGCGCCATCCAGCGCTACAAGCTCAAGGCCGCCAAGGAGAACGTAATGGCGTTCCTGCTGCCCCGGGCTGCGCGATGAGTGCGCCGACCACGTACCGGCAACCCGTCTCGCGGCTCTGGTTTATGAAGAAGCGGACGTACTTCATTTTTGTGTTGCGGGAGCTGAGCAGCGTCTTCGTGGGTTGGTTCGCGGTTTTCCTGATGGTGATGCTTCTCGCTGTTGGACGCGGTCCAGCGGCGTATCAAAACTTCCTGAACTGGGCCGCCTCACCAGTCGTCGTGATAGTGAATGTGGTGGCACTCGCCTTCCTCATACTGCATACCGTGACCTGGTTTGTGCTCACGTCGCAAGCCATGGATGTGCGGCTCGGTGGCCGGCAGGTAGCGAGAGTCAAGATGGTCAATGTCGCCGGCAGGACGGTGCCAGCGGCAACGGTGGTACGCGTCGGGGGCCGCCGAGTGCCCTCAGGAATGGTGATTGCCTCGCAGTACGCCGGACTGCTTGTCGTGTCGGCATTCATCATCTGGCTGGTGCTGCAATGACGAAGCGTCGGCTTGAGCCCCTCATGTGGCTGCTGTTCAGCGGCGGCGGCGTGGTGTCGGCGGTGTTTCTCCCCGTGCTTGTGCTGCTATTCGGTCTGGCTATCCCGCTGGACTGGGTTCGTCCGGACTACGACCACCTGCATGCCGTGTTCAGCTTCTGGCTCACCCGGCTGGTCGCACTAGGTTTGCTCGTTCTGATGCTGTTTCATTGGGCGCACCGGTTCCGGTACACCTTGCATGACGGGCTTCAGCTGAAGTGGTTGGAGGCTCCGCTCGCTGTGCTCTGCTACGGCGGTGCGGTGGTCGGTTCGATTGCCGCACTGCTCATCGTCGTGATGCTCTAGACGCCGGTTCGGTCGGGTTCTTCCTCTTCCAGCTCATCCCGTCGAGGAGCCGCCTTCGGCCAATGGGAGCCGCCATGGCTCAAGGCTCTGATCAGATCACGGTTGAGCCGAGCGATGGACTCCAGCGGAATCTGCTTCGGGCAGACAGCGGTGCATTCACCGATGTTGGTGCAGCCGCCGAAACCTTCCATATCGTGCTGAGCCACCATGCCAACGACCCGGGAATAGCGCTCAGGCTGGCCCTGAGTCAGTAGACCGAGATGGGTGACCTTCGCTGCGGTGAACAACATGGCTGAGCCGTTCGGGCAAGCCGCGACGCAGGCACCGCAGCCGATGCAGGTGGCGGCGTCGAACGCCCGGTCGGCATCTCTCTTACCCACTGGGGTCGCGTGCGCATCTGGAGCGGTGCCCGTCGGTGCGGAGATGTATCCGCCGGCCTGGATGATGCGATCGAATGCGTCGCGATCCACCACCAGGTCCTTGATCACGGGGAACGGCTCGGCCCGCCACGGTTCGACGTCGATCACGTCGCCATCTTTGAAGGAGCGCATGTGCAGCTGGCATGTCGTTGTTTGCCCCGGCCCATGCGCCACCCCATTGATCACCAGACCGCACATGCCGCAGATGCCTTCGCGGCAGTCGCTGTCAAAGGCGATGGGATCGTCACCCTTGAGAGTCAGTCGCTCGTTCAACACGTCGAGCATTTCCAGAAATGACATGTGCTCGGAAACATCGTCGATGTGATAGACAGCCATCTTCCCTTTAGCGCGAGAGTCCGCTTGTCGCCAGACCCGTAGCGTCAGCTTCACCTTTTTTGCTCCCGCCGGCTCGCGCCCGCTGCGCGCCTCAAGGCGGTGTCTTCCTCACTCGCTTGCAGACACCAGCGGTTGATGACTTGTTTCGATTTCGGTAGGCGTCTGCTCGCTCGCTCGTCCAGACACCGCCAGCGCTTCGCTATCTGACGCTCGCCGACTAACGCCCTCATCATTTGTAACTTCTTTGTTTCATCTCGACGTCGTCGTAGACCAGGGGCTCCTTGTGCAAGATCGGCCGATGGTGCTCGCCGGCGAATTCCCAAGCCGACACGTACGCGAAGTTGTCGTCGTCACGCAAAGCCTCGCCGTCAGGGGTTTGGCTCTCGACCCGGAAGTGGCCGCCACACGATTCACGCCTGACCAGCGCATCAATGCACATCAGCTCGCCGAGCTCGAAGAAGTCCGCGACGCGCCCAGCGCGCTCCAGCGCCTGGTTGAGCTCCTCGTTGCCGCCCAGCACCCTGACGTCTGACCAGAACTCGTCCTTGAGCTCCCGAATGCGCGTGAGCGCCTTACGCAGCCCCTCCTCGCTGCGCTCCATGCCGCAGTAGTCCCACATCAACCGGCCCAACTCCCGATGAAAGGAATCCACCGTCCGTGAACCGTCAACCGAGAGCAGCTTGTCGATCCTGCCGCGGACCGCCGCAACTGCCTCGGTGACGGCCGGATGTGACGCGTCCAGCTTCGGAAACGGCCCGTCGGCGAGGTAGTCGTTGATGGTGTTAGGGAGTACGAAGTAGCCGTCGGCCAAACCTTGCATCAAGGCGCTGGCGCCGAGCCGGTTTGCGCCATGATCGGAGAAGTTGGCCTCACCGGTCACATAGAGACCCGGAATGCTGGATTGCAAGTCGTAGTCGACCCAGAGCCCGCCCATCGTGTAGTGGACGGCGGGATAGATCCGCATCGGCGTCGCGTACGGGTCTTCCCCGGTGATCTGGGCGTACATCTGGAAGAGGTTGCCGTACTTGGCTTCCACCGTTTGCCGCCCGAGCCGCGCTATCGCGTCAGCGAAATCGAGATAGACCCCAAGGCCGCCCGGCCCGACACCGCGGCCCTCGTCACAGACGTTCTTGGCGGCCCGGGAGGCGATGTCACGAGGCACCAGATTGCCAAAGGAGGGATAGATCCGCTCCAGATAGTAGTCGCGATCTTGCTCAGGAATCTTTCGAGGATCGCGCTTGTCCTCACCACTCTTGGGCACCCAGATCCTGCCGTCGTTGCGCAGCGATTCGCTCATCAATGTCAACTTGGACTGATAGTCGCCGCTTACCGGAATGCAGGTCGGGTGAATCTGGGTGAAACAGGGATTCGCAAAGTACGCGCCCTTGCGATACGCCCGCCAGGTGGCTGTGACGTTGCATCCCATGGCATTGGTGGACAGAAAGAACACATTGCCGTAGCCGCCGGTTGCGAGTACCACAGCGTCGGCGATGTAGGTCTCGATGTCCCCGGTCACCATGTCGCGAATAATCACACCTCGAGCTCGGCCGTCAACCACGATCAGCTCGAGCATCTCGTGACGGGTATGCATGGTGACGGTGCCAGCGGCGACCTGACGTTCCAATGCCTGGTACGCGCCGAGCAGCAGCTGCTGGCCGGTTTGGCCGCGAGCGTAGAACGTGCGCGAGACCTGTACGCCGCCGAATGAGCGGTTGTCCAGCAGACCGCCGTACTCACGCGCGAAGGGGACTCCTTGGGCGACGCATTGGTCGATGATCTGCAGGCTTACTTCAGCGAGTCGATAGACGTTGGACTCGCGCGCCCGGAAGTCGCCACCCTTGACGGTGTCGTAGAACAGGCGATACACGGAATCGCCGTCGTTGCGATAGTTCTTGGCCGCATTGATGCCGCCTTGCGCAGCGATCGAGTGAGCACGCCGGGGTGAGTCCTGATAGCAGAAGCAGCTGACGTTGTAGCCCGCCTCGCCGAGCGTCGCTGCCGCAGAGGAACCGGCCAGTCCGCTGCCGACAATGATCACACTCAGTTTGCGGCGGTTGGCCGGATTGACCAGGCGGGCACCGAAGCGACGGTCCTCCCAGCGCCTCTCGATGGGTACCTTTGGCGCCTTGGTATCGGCGATATCCGCGCCTTCGAGGTAGAACGAGTCGGAATCAATCGAGTTAAGAAATTCCGAGTTGGTCACAGGCACCTCTGGAAGCTCGGATCGTGATCAGCCATCAGCTCACGAACCCGAACAGAATAGCGAAGGGCGGCAGCAGAAACCCGACCGTCAGCAGGCCAGCGACCGCGTACGCGAGCGCATTGAGGCGCCGCCGCGCGAGGCTGGAGGTATTAGCGCCCAGTGTGGTCAGCGCGCTCCAGGTGCCATGTCGTACATGGAGGCCGACTGCGATCACCGCGATGGTGTAGGCAAGCACCACGGACCAGATTTGGAAGCCGTTCACCACTCGGCCATAGGGCTCGGGCGCCGGGCCACCGGGATGAATGATGTTCCAGGTCAAATGCAGCAAGTGGTAGATCACGAAGAGCACGATGACCACCCCGCCCCAGCGCAGCGTGAAGGATGCGTAGCTGCGTTGAACGCCGGTCCGTGCCTTGTTGCTGTAATACCGCCGGACCCCGCCGCGTGCATGCCGCGCCCGTGACCACAGCCGGAAGGCCGCGTACATGTGTGCGACCACGCTGACGATCAAGACAGCGCGGATGATCCAGAGCGCACCGCTGTAGGGGAGGATCGGCTGACCGAGGGTACGCAGGTGATGAGCGTAGTCGTTGAATGCCTCAGGCCCCTCAAAGACCTTGAGGTTGCCGTACATGTGAGCCAGCAGAAAGCCGATCAAGATCAGGCCCGTCACTGCCATCAGAGCCTTGAGTGCAACAGTTGATCTCGTCGCCTGCTGTGCAGGGGTCAGAGAAATTGTTGCCACGCAGCCACATTAGAACTCTGCGCTGCAGAAGGGCGACCCAAAGGCCACTCTGATCACTGGTGTTCTTAGACACACGAGTTATTGGGGTTCAGCGTCTCCGGGACGATCCACGTTTCCGTTTCGAGACGGCCCCCGGGTGTCCCAGGTCAGGATTCGACACACGCCAGCCGTCTCCAGATGGATAGCGTGGATCCATGGTTGGTTCGATGGATCCAGTTTCTGGAGTTGAGCGAGTTGATCCAGATCTCCGAGGTGGCGAGCGAGAGATGCTGACGCAGTATCTGGACTATCACCGAGCCACCCTGCGGATGAAGTGCGCGGGCCTGAACGAGGAGCAACTCAAGCGGCGAGCCGTTGCACCATCGGGGTTGTCCCTACTCGGGCTGGTCCGTCATTTGACCGAGGTTGAGCGCAATTGGTTCACCCGAATGCTCGACGGGCAGCCGTATACGCCGCAGTACTGGAGCGAGGACGACCCAGACGGCGATTTCGACGATCTCGATTCAACGTCGGTGAGCGATGTCTGGGCCAGCTACGACGCCGCGGTTGACGAATCTCGTCGCATTACGGCGAGCTTCGCCGACGTCGCCGATCTTGCCCGAGGCACGACTGGTCGGCCGCGGAACGTGCGCTGGGTCTTGGTGCACCTCATCGAGGAGTACGCCCGCCACAATGGTCACGCCGACCTGCTCCGTGAGGCGATCGATGGCGTAACAGGCGAGTAGCAGGTCACTCATCCCGATTCTCGATCACGGAAAGAAGTGAGTCTTGGGTCGGAGCAGCAGCTCACCATCCAGGAAGGTGTCGACCCGCTCGTTGTAGAACGCGATCAGCCCACTGATCGGCAATAGCTGTCGGGTCGGGAAGGCGTACATCCACGCCAGATCCTGGTGTTCGGTCACCGATCCCGTCGCCGGATCGGGGATCCGTGCCGACCAGTAGCCGCCCGTCGTTCCCTTGTACGGGCACTGGGTGACGGTCTCGGTCGGGACGAGGTGATCGAAGCTGACATCGGTCGGATTGATGTAGTAACGGGTGGGCAGCCCGGTCTCGAACACCATCACTGGCGACCGGGAATCGGCAAGGACTACGGCGTCGAGCTCGATACGAACCGGCCGGGTTGAACGCAGCGCGTCCACCCTGGTGTACGGGTTGCGCGGGTGGACATAGACCTGCTCGTCCTCTTCGAACCAGGCATCAAGAGCGCTCCACTCGAATCGCACGGTTTCTGCGAGCCCCGGCTGCGCGTCGGCGCCATAGATCCTGGCTGCGGCCGGACGACGAATGCCATCGACTTGGAGTGCGTGCCGTCGCGCGGTGCCTCGGCTCAGCTTCTGCGGGTGCTGCTCGTCGATCAGCACGGCTTGATCAACATCAGCGAGCGGGATGTAGTACTGGGGGTACTTTTCCCACTCCCACACGTAAAGTGCTGACACAGTGTCAAAAACGGTCCGTCCAGCGACGGTAGCGCGTATCCGGCGTGGCACGGGCTCGATGTGGTTGATGGGCGCGATCGACTGCGGGTAGTCGCGGGTTGCTGGCTGATCGGACATGTTTCCTCCGTACGGCGGTTTCCCAATCTCAGTCGTCGCGAAACCCCGATCCGTTACATACCCACGACAGGGCTAGAGCTCGGCGACCAGGAAGCCCGCACGGGTCGGCGCCGTCGACATCCCGGCGAGGGCGGCGGGCAGCTCGTCCAGGCCGATGCGTTCGCCGATACTTATTCCCGGATCGAGGTCGCCGGCAGCGATGCGGGCGAGCATGGCCGGATACTCGTGGGCGGCCATACCGTGACTGCCGCGGATCTCGAGCTCCTCGGTGATGGCCCGCCTGAGGTCCAACCGCGGGAAAGCAGCAGCGCCGGCCAACAGGCCGACCTGGATGTGCCTGCCGCGTTTGCGCAGCGAGGCGTATGCGGCCTCGGCAGACTCGGCAGATCCGTACGCGTCCACGGCTACGTGCGCTCCCTCCACGAGGGCTCGGGCTTCCGCGATCGTAGATGCGGTTCGCGCACCCAACTGTTCGGCCGCCGCCCGTGCCGCTGGGAAAGGATCCAAGCCGACGACCCGAGCGCCGAGCGAAATGCCGATCTGGATTGCCGCGAGCCCCAGGCCCCCACAGCCGCTGACCAGCAGGGTCTCGTCGGCAGCCAGTCGGCCCTGGACGACCACGGCGCGGTAAGCCGTAGCGAAGCGGCAGCCCAGAGAGGCGGCCGCTGCGAAACCCAGCGCGTCCGGGAGCCGGACCAGGTTTGTTTGGGCGTGCGTAACCACGACCCGTTCGGCGAACGAGCCCCACCGGCTGAACCCCGGCTGTTCCTGCCGGTCGCAGATCTGGTGGTCACCTGCCCGACACTGTGCACACGTTCCGCACGCGTAAACGAAAGGGCTCGTCACGCGCTCGCCGACAGACCATCCGTCGACATCGACGCCGACCTGGTCGATGACGCCCGCGAACTCATGACCTGGCACGTGCGGCAGCGGGACCGGTTCGTGTCCCATCCAAGCGTGCCAGTCACTGCGGCAGAGACCGGTGGCCCGGACGGCGACGACGACGCCGTCGCTCGGACAGGGCGGCTCCGGAAGCTCGGCGATCTGCGCCAGCTCGCGGATCCGCCGATAGACGACAGCTCTCATGACGGCAACCAGCGGTCGGCCGCTTGCTGGGCCCGCTCGGACCACCACGCCAGCTCGTCCGCGTCTCCGACCGCTTTCTCCCAGCCCATCGTGGCCGCCATCGCCAGAAGGCATAGGTCGAGCTGCCGCTCCCACCAGGCTTCGGTGACGACACCAGCGTCTTCCAGCGCCTGACGGTAGCGCGCAATGGTGTCGGCCTTGCTCTCGGGTATTCGTGCCCGGTTCAGAGCCAGATACCACGCCAGCTCCCAAGCGGGAGGTGCCTCTCCGGGATACGCCCAGTCCAGCACCACCGTCTCACCGCCCGGCCGGGTACCCAGATTGCCCATTTTCCAGTCGCCGGCGATAAAAGTTTGCGGGGTCTCGGCGAGCAGCCCAGCAACTGTGCCGGGATCCCGATGCACCACACTGACCAGTTCGAACAGGGCGGCATCACGCTCGGCGAGCAATGCCCAGCCCCGCTCGGCGACGCGCAATGTCGGCGACACGTCATCCCGGGCAAGTTCAGCGGCAATAGTGGCCGGCGCGAAGAACAACGGACGGCGGGCGAGCGGGTACAGTCCAAGATCGTCGCGCCAGCCCAGGTTCGCGGCGTGCATGATCGCGAGGTGCCGGATGAACACGCCATGTTGGGCACTCGCAATGAGGTCATCACCTGGTGGTACCAGGTCTGCGGAACGATCATGCATCAGCATCGCCAGCCGCGGCAGGTGATCAGAGGTGTCGAGCGCCATGCCGATCATCGCATGATCAATAACCGCGGGCGCGCCGTGGTACAGACCCGCCTGCCATACCTGGAACTCCCACTGCGTGTTGCCGGTCACCCGCATGATCCAGTCGTCTTGGGCCGATACCAGCTTGAGGAAACATCGGCGCCCGTCGATGATCAACTTTTCGAATGACGCTCCGGACTTGGCATCGCTGGAGTGCACGGGCACCCGCTCGGTCGCACCCCGGAGCAGGGCCTGCAGCGACGGCGCCGTCCAGGGCAGATCGCGGTTCACCTCAGGCCGGCCCCTCCTCGGGATCAGATCGTGGCAGCAGATCTGGTCGTCGTTGTTGGGTGCGCGCGAATGCTTGTTCGCGACGCCACGCGACGATCTTCTCGTGGTGGCCGCTCAGCAAAACCTCGGGTACGCCCAGCCCGCGCCAGGTGGGGGGCTTGGTATAGACCGGACCCTCGAGCAGACCCGCGTTCTCGATGCCGTGCGACTCCTCGACCAGCGATTCCGGATTGCCGATCACTCCCGGCAGCAGCCGAACCACGGCTTCGATCACCACCATGGCCGCGACCTCACCGCCACTGAGCACGTAGTCGCCGATGCTCACTTCATCCACCCGCATCCGCCGCGCCGCATCATCGACAACCCGGGCGTCGATTCCCTCGTATCGACCACAGGCAAAGATCAGCTGTCGCTCCCCCGCAAGTTCGTGCGCGAGAGCCTGGTCGAAGGTCCTACCGGACGGTGACATCACCAGCAATCGGGGATCGTCCTGACCGGCGGCCAGCGCATCCAGCGCCAGGCCCCACGGCTCCGGACGCATCACCATGCCGGCGCCTCCACCGTACGGTGAATCGTCCACGGTTCGGTGTCGGTCCGAGGTCCAGTTGCGAAGATCATGGACGCGAAGGTCCACGATCCCGTTCTCGATGGCTCTGCCGGTCAGCGACAGGTGCAGGGGCTGAAAGTACTCGACGAAGATCGAGACGATGTCAATCTTCATCGACATCCTGGAGATCATCGAGCAAGCCGGGAACGTCAGCGACGGTCAGACAGCCTGCCTCAAGATCAATGTGAGGTACCAGTGCTGTGACGAAGGGGATTAGCCGCGGGCCGCTGGCAGTCTCGACCTCCAGCACCTCCTGGCTCGGCAGGTGCAGCACCGAGTCAACAGTGCCGACGACGACGCCGTCGGGCCTACGGACCTGCAGCCCGACCAGCTGCCGGTCGTAGAACTCCTCCGGTTCGAGTGGCCGCTCTTCGGGCTCGACGGCGGCGATCAACAGCGTCCCACGTACCGCCTCGGCAGTCTCTCGGTTGACCACCTCAGCGAATCTGACCAGCAATCGACCGGAATGATCACGAACCGACTGCACCGTGAAAGGCCGAATGCCGCTTTCGTCACGGAGCACCTGGCCGGGGGCGAAACGCCGCTCCGGCTCGTCGGTACGGAGTTCGACAGCGACCTCACCGCGTACACCGTGCGGCCGCCCTATGACGCCAACGACGGTCTCAGTATTCAATTGCTTGCTCCGCTCGCTGAGGCTGGCGCGGCTAATCCAGTTACTCAGCGGCGACGGCCACCGGCGCCGCGGCGAGCGACCTTGTCAACATCGATGAAGTCGATGCGGACTTCCTGGCTGCCCGCCAATGCACCGATCACCGTGCGCAAAGCGGTCGCGGTGCGCCCGGAACGACCGATGACTTTGCCGACGTCCTCCGGATTGACTCGCACCTCGAGCATCCGCCCACGACGCAATTCCTTGTCCTTGACGGCGACATCGTCAGGGTGCGCGACGATCCCGCGGATCAGATGTTCGAGTGCGTCGGCAAGCATCTAGGACTCGCTGGACTCTGCCTTGGAGACGCCGGCGTCGGCGGCCTGCTGGGCCTCCTCCGGCGTGCCTTCCACCGAACTCTCCTCGGTCTTGGTCCTTGCCGGCTTGGCCGTGGACTTTTTCGCAGTCCCGCCAGCCGCCCTGGGTTCTTGGCCCGCGTCCGCGAGTGCGGCATTGAACGCATCAGTCTTGTTGGGCTTCTCCGGTTGCGGCAATACACCCGACGGCGACGCGTCACCTGAGTATTTCTGCCAGTCACCTGTGCGCTTCAGCAGCGCTATGACAGCCTCGGTTGGCTGGGCGCCGACTGAAAGCCAGTACTGGGCACGCTCGGAGTCGACCTCGATGACCGACGGGTCGTTCTTCGGGTGGTATTTGCCGATCTCCTCGATGGCGCGACCATCTCGCTTCGTGCGTGAGTCAGCAACGACAATGCGGTAGTGCGGCGACCGGATCTTGCCGAATCGCTTCAAACGTATCTTGACAGCCACGTGTGTGGTAACTCCTGTAATGACGTTGCGACCGGTTCGTAGGCCGGCCACATTGGGGTGATCCCATCCCACGCGGTGGGGTGCGCACGCGATGATTTCGATGGATCCGAGTCGTACGGGGTGAGAGGGCACCGCACGACAACGAATGCGGCTTGCATTCTGCCAGATTCTTCCAACAAGAGGCGAACTGGCCGTCGTGCACCGCGTCGAAACCGCTCACCTCCTGTCGGAAATGCACGTGCGCGTGCGTGCTTAGCAACTCTCTGGCTCAGCTGGTGATGTCTTTACGGAGGAAGTGCCACACGGCGAACCACACCGCGACGATCGCGTATCCCAGTGACCAGAGTGCGCCGGTGATCATGTCCGAATAATCGATCGTCGGCGCAAGGGCGTCGGCCCAGGCGTACGCGTAGTGCCCAGGCAAACCCTCCCGGATGCTGCCTAACGCTGTAATCGAGTCGAGGATTGCACACAAGATCATCAACAACACCGCGCCGCCGACCGCGGCGAGGGGTGCATCGGTGAGAACTCCCAACATGAAGGCGAAGGCGCCGACCACCGACAGCTCGAGCAGCAGATAGCTGACGATGATCAGCAGCCGCAACGCGAACTCGGGCCAGCCAATCTGGCTTCCGGTGGGCCCGACGTAGGGATCCCAGCCGTACGCGATGCCGCCGACGACGAGCGTCCACGCGGGAAGGAACACCAGGGCGACCACTGAGGAAAGAGCGGCCACGACCAGTTTCTGCCGCAAGAGCCGCTCGCGGCGTACCGGAGCAGCCAACAGGTAGCGCAGGCTGGCCCAGCTCGCCTCGGAGGGAACCGTGTCGCCAGCGAATAGGGCGACAATGACGATCAGCAGAAAGCTGGTCGAGGCGAAGAGGGTGAAGATCACCAGGTTTGCGCCGCTCTCCTGGGCAAGATCGACGAAACCGCGTTCGCCCGAGTCGCTGCCGTCGTTGCCGAGCCAGAAGGCGAGAAGCAGCACCAGCGGCAGGACGATGAGCACGATGAAGATGCCGATGGTGCGCCGCCGGCGTAGCTGGCGTCCGATCTCAGCCCGAAGCGGCAGCGCCGTCCCCGTGTGCATCGGGCTGCTGGCGTTCTGCGATTTCATCGTCGCGCTCATGGCGCCCCTTCTGACCCATCGCTTGCCGTGCCCACGAGGCTCATGAAGACTTCTTCGAGCTGGCGATGCCCATCCACCGACTCCACCCCGTACCCGGCGGCCACCAGCTCCGCCACGATCTCCTGACGTGGCAGGTCGCCGCTGACCCGCAGCTGCTTGCCTTCAGGTTCTGCATGCAGACCGCGGGCTCGCAGGGTTCGGCCAGCAGCACGGACGTCCGAGCCATTGCTCAGCCCGATCAGCGTCACTGTGTCGCTGGCCGTGAGTTCCTCGACTGCGCCGGTGAGAACGACCTTGCCCTGGTCCATGACGACGACGTGGCTGCAGGTGTGTTCGACCTCCGACAGCAGATGGGACGAGACGACGACGGTACGCCCGCTCGCGGTGTAGTCGGCCAGCACAGCGCGCATCGCCCTGATCTGAGGTGGGTCGAGACCGTTGGTGGGCTCATCCAACACCAGCAGCGGCGGTAATCCGAGCATCGCCTGGGCGATGCCCAGCCGCTGGCGCATCCCGTGGCTGTACGTGCGCACCTTGCGGTTGATGGCCGTACCGAGCCCCGCGATCTTCAAGGCCTCGTCGAGATGAGCCTCCTCCAATGGTCGGCCAGTTGCTTGCCAATACGCCATCAGGTTCGACATGCCACTCAGATGCGGTAGAAAGCCGGGTCCTTCGATGAACGCGCCTACCGAACTGAGCACATCGGCGCCGGCGTGCACCGGCTTGCCATGGATGTAGATCGAGCCCGAGTCCGGCCGAATCAGGCCGACCAGCATGCGAATCACTGTCGTCTTACCCGCGCCGTTCGGACCGAGCAGTCCCACCACCTGACCGGGCTCAGCCCGGAATGACACGCCGTCGACCGCACGGAATCCGTCGCCGTAGGTCTTCACCACGTCGTTGACAACCAGCGGGATGCCGGCGAGCTCGGCGACATCGTGAATCGCCCGGCCACGACGCCACAGCCACAGCGCAGCGATGAGAGAGGCAAGCACGAGCGCCGCGACGACGATGACCAACGGGATTGGCACGTTCAATGTGTTGGCATTCAGTGCCGTCGCCGCTAACACCGGGATTGTGACAGCCGGTTCGCCCACCAATTTGATGTCGTAGTCAGCTGGCTGCACTGGGTTCGCGTACGCCTGGTCGGTGGTGGCGACGACCAGCTGCAGGCGATGACCAACCGGAACCTGGTGGGTTATCGCGGGCAGCGCAACCGTCACCCGCACTGGTCTGTCTGGATCCAGCCCGGTCAGCCTCACGGGGGCGACCTGCAGTTGCGGAAGCACCGCCGAGCTCGGCGCCACGCTCGTTCGGCCGCCCTCGGTGCGTTCGATATCGGGCCCGAGATCCCACAGCGACGCAAACAAGGTGGCCGTCGAGGTGCTTCCGGTCACCTCGAGGTCGATCCGACTACTTCCGATCAAGGTCAATGGCGATGTCAGCGGCTCGGTGCTGAAGCGCGCCGATTGATCGGGAAGGACGCCGAGCGCATAGCCGGCCACACTGGATGCGCGTCCGAAGGCGCCGCCCGTACCAGGGAGGTTGGTGAGAGCCGCCGGCGACCCGCCCGGCGGGGCCACAATGCTTTGCGGACCGCCGCTGAGTGCAACCCGCTGAGTGGCGAGCTGGGATCCGCGACCCGGATAGGTCTGCGCTATGAGGGTCTGTGGGTCGCGGGCACCACGATCCTGTCCAAGGAGCGATGTCTCAGGCATCAGCGTCGAAAACGAGGGGTCGGGAGCGCTACCATCCCGCTTGAGATACCGGCCGAACCATTCCTCAAGATCATCTACCAGCGGGTCGACGGAGATTTCGCCGTCATGGCCGCCGGCCACCCACCTCATCGTGGCTGGCGTCGTGGCCGGCAGCGCGCGAAAATTCGCGTCGGCCTGGTCGAGGGGAAACAGTGTGTCGTCCTCGCCCTGGATGATCAGCGTCGGCGCCCGGATCGCCGGCACGATCTTTTCCAGGCCTGACTCGTCCAACAATGCGCTGAGCTTGGCATCCGCCTGGCCGGTCTCAGCGGCCTCGAGATACCCCTGGCACAAGGCTGGGTCGAATCGACCGCAGAGCTGAGCGCGACTCTGCGGCTGCTGATCAGTCGGATCCGGCCGTACGGCGGCGTCAGAGAACAACAAGGACGCCCAACGCTGCTTGAACACCCCATCTCGACTGGCGGGAGCGACGTCGGCGGCCGAGAGAGCTGCGCCGACCACCTGATACTGCGGGAAAAGCGATCGTCGCAAACTGTGCCAAGTGAAGGCGGGCACAATCGCATCCACTCGCGGATCGAGTCCGGCGGCAAGGAGGGAGAGCGCCCCGCCGTACGACGCGCCGGCAAAGCCGATCACCGGATCGTCGCCGTTCTTGGCAACTTCGGCACGGCTGGCGGCGAGATCTACCAGCTTGCGGGCATCGGCCCCTTCGTAGGAGGGATTGTCCAGGTGAATCAGGCCGCCGGAGTCTCCGAAGCCTCGGGCAGTGTAAATGATCACCGTGTAGCCGGCCAGCGCGAGCGTACGGGCGGTCGACTCGCTGTCATGTTTGGTACCGCCGAACCCGTGCGCCAGCACGATGGCCGGGCGCGGTGTGGCTGGATCAGTGGTGAGAATCGTGGTGTCGAGCGCAACCGGCTTGCCATCCGGCTCCGGCGTACCCAACACCATAAGCGGCTTTTCGATCACCTTGTCCTGGGCGTACGCCGTGATCGGAAACGCGCACAGCAGTGCGACGAGAAGCAGCATCGCTGCTGGTCGCCCGCCACGCATGCGCCTATCTTCCTTGAATTTGTTCCCACTCAATAATTCTGTTGCACCCTTGCGCCGCCTATTGCAAAGCCGATAGGAAGATCAAGTCCCTGTGCGCGAGACGCGCCCCATCGTCTCGATACGTGCGCCGAGCGCGCACCCCTTCCCTCTCGAGCTCCGCGTTGCGTGCACGCAACTCAATGGAGAGGCTAATTGTGCATCGCACTCCCCGGGGGAGCCTCGTTGCCTGCGTTACTGCAGCTTGTTCCCTGTTACTCATCACGGCACCGCTCACCGTGCCGGCCCAGGCGGCGACCGGCCCGGTTGTCGATCCCGCAATCGCACGATCACCCGAATTGTCCGAGACGAGTCGCCTTTCGGATCGTCGATTCGTGGTGACTGGCGACCGAGCCTGGGCGCTTGGCGCGGCCGACGGCAGCTATCCTGCCGCCGGGTTCCACACCCGCGGCGAAATGGGCGGCTTCTGGCTACCCAACCTCAAGCTGCTCGACGGCATGTGGTTCGGCATCAACGGCGACTGGATCAAAGGAGCCACAAAAACAACGTCTGGCTGGGGCTACGTACGGGCCGACCTTCCGACCACTGACGGCGTATCGGCGAGCCGCACCGACTTCGTGCCACGCGGCGTTTCCGGCGCCCTTGTCGGGCTCACGCTGCGCTCCGAGCGCAATCGGACGATCACGCTGCGCGCGGATGCACATTCAGAGCTGCTGTCGTCCTATCCGTGGGGCGAGACTACGCCCAGCCAACTGGACGTGAACCTTGCTGACTCGGTGTCGGTTCGGGGCAAACACCTGCTGTTCCGGGACAAGGGCACACCGAAGTCACCGAACTTCTCCTCGCACGATTGGGCTGCAGCGTTCGGGAGCGACCTGTCC
>DASVEX010000162.1:0-21319 GCA_036380335.1 Propionibacteriaceae bacterium
GGATCGATCGGGCTGACACCGCTCTCCGTGTCAAAGCCCTCGCCTTCGAGGAAGCCCCACCAGTCCTTTTCTCTGGCGTCGAAGATCACGCCGGGGTTGAACATCCGATCCGGACGTACGTTGCCCGCACCTTGGGACAAGTAGTCTCGGCTGAGTTTGCCGTTAGCCTTCTTGACCCTCGACGCTGTGGTCATGATCGCGGATTTCACCGCCATTGGCGACCACGTCGGATGGGCGCCGAAGTAGAGCGCCGCGATACCCGCGACATGGGGCGCGGCCATGGAGGTGCCGGAGTAGAAGTCGAACTTGCGGTTCTCACTCGATGGCGGTGCTACCGCGGCAAGAACGGAGACGCCAGGTGCCGCTACGTCAGGCTTGAGCAGGTCACCACCGTTGCCAACCGACGGCCCGCGCGAAGAGAAGCCCGAGATTTGGGGATACCTGCTCGGTTTGGATGACAGGTTCCCGCCTTTCAGCGTGGCGGTTGCTCCCGACTTCTTGGCGTACTTCTTGACGGCAGGACCGAAAGGCACGTTCAAGTGCACCGTCGGAACGGCATGGGTGTCACCATCGGTCGAATTCTCGGTGAGGTTGACCAGCACCATGCCTTTGGCGCCCACCCGCTTCACCTCGGCCGACTTGGCAACCCGATCCACGATGCCGCGGTCACAGACCACGATCTTGCCGGCAGCTTTGGCGTGACTGAGGCTGTCCGGTGCACACACGTCCGCATCGCCGCTGGCTGCCGAGGCACCCTTGACCGACCGAGCAGTCACAAGTCGGGCTCGGCCGACCTTGCCAAAGACCGTAGTGCTGATCCCGGCGTACTTCTTGCCGTTGCCCAGCACCACGGTCCCCGCGTACGGCGCAACCGTGCTCGCACCGACGGTGGTGACCCATGGGACGACGTGGTTCAAGGTGGCCGCGCCCGGCCCCGAGTTTCCTGCGGCAGTCGCCACAAAGATGCCCGCGGACGCCGCCGACAGGTAGGCCCGATCGACCGGGTCGTCGAGGGCGTCGGAGCTGCTGACCGAATAGTTGATCACATCGACGCCGTCGGAGATCGCCGCATCGATAGCTGCCAAGGCATCGCCGGTGTAGACGACGGCATCTTCGTCGGTCTTGCTGGTGAAGGCCACCTTGTAGACCGCCAGTTTGGCGGCCGGCGCAATTCCGGAGATCTTGCCGAACGAGTGTCCGGCGACCGATGCCGAGACGCCGGCATTGCCTGCTGCCGTGGACGCGACGTGGGTGCCGTGACCATAGCCGTCTCGCGGCGAGAGGAAGTCGGTAAACTGCGAGGACGGTGTTTGCGACTTGTACGTCGAGGAAAAGTAGCGAGCCCCGATCACCTTGGTATTGCACTCCTCGCCGGTGAAGGAATCACCAGCCTGGCACGTACCGGTAAACGTGCCGCCGTCAGCTTTGTTCATTTTGATCGTGTCCGTGCCCACCCGATACGGCTGGAACGGATCGGCCGTGGTGGGTTGAGCGGTGCCCAACGGCTCACCGGCGAAGGACTTGCTCTCCGGCCAGTAGCCCGAATCCAAGATCCCGACCACCACACCTCGGCCAGCATTCTTCTTACCGCCGAGTGCTGCCCAGACGCCGCTCGAGCCGGACAGTTTGAGGAAGTCGACGGGATTCTTGTTGCTGGCGAGCTTGCGGGGCAAGTCCTTGGTTACCGAGAGAACGCCCGGCGCGCGTTGCAACGTACGTGCCTGGTCCGGTGTCAAGCTCGTAGCAAACCCATTGAGACCAACGGCGTAATGCTTCAACGGCTTGGCACCAACCCGTGCCGCCGCATCGGCCTGTTGCTCCTCCAGATAGGACCGGTAGCGCTTGGCGCGGCCTGATCTCACGTTCACCCGCTCGCCCTTGTCCGGGCGTGTCGCGCGGAGGCCCTTGACGTCACCGCCATAGGTGGCGATGGGCTTGTCGGTCAGCGTGACGATGTAGGGGCCTGGGATAGGCGCCGGAAGCGAAGGCTGGACCGGTTCAGGTGTCGCGTACGCCTCGGGCAATTGCCCGAGGCTCAGCAACGCACCGACTCCGACGCTCGTGGCGAGAACCGCGAAATGGGCGCGACGGGACAACAGCACGAAAATCCCCCGATTGATTTCGATGCCTGCTCGGATTGCCCGATCCCGCTCGCGGCAACTCCCCCAACGGCGAGCACAGCGGGTCGAGCAAAAGTAGGCTCGACCCTAGCAGCGGGGCGACGAGGAGCGTGGGAGATCGAATACATTTGCTGGGCATGTAAAAGGATGCGGTGCACCGCGTGCGGTTAGTGGCGCCTGGTCTTCTTGTCTTGCTGCTCGCTACAGGATGCACAAACCAGATCGGCGGACCATCCAGCCCGACTACGGGGAATAACACAATGCCCGAATCATCGTCTTCCTCGGTGCCCGGCGCGGCATCGAGTGGCAGCTCAGCCCAGTCAGGAGACACCGACCTGACGATCCTGTTCACTGATGGCTCGGGCTCGACCAAGACCTGGCGACTCACCTGCGATCCGGCGGGGGGTACCCATCCCGATCCACAGGCGGCCTGCCGGGCACTCGAGGCCAACGGCGCTGCGGCACTTCCGCCAGTGCCAAAGGACAAGGCCTGCACTCAGATCTATGGAGGCCCGGAAACAGCCACTCTCACCGGCACCTGGAACGGCCAGCAGGTGATGAGCCAGTTCGCGCGTAATGACGGTTGTCAGATCAGCCGCTGGAAGCTCATGGAGGGACTCTTGCCCCGCGGCGGCAACTAGCTCAACTGACTTGTCAGACTCTCAGAGGGCTCTAGCACCGTGAGAGTCTGACAAGTCGGGAGTAGAGGCCGTCAGCCGACGACGATCTCGACCCGCTGGAACTCCTTGATCTCGGTGTAGCCGGTGATCGCCATTGCCTTGCGCAGCGCGCCCACCAGGTTCATCGTGCCGTCGGGCACTGTCGACGGACCGAGCAGGATGTGCTCGAGATTGCCGACGGTGGAGAACCAGGCCCGCTCGCCGCGCGGCAACTTCTCGTGCCAGGCCTCCGGTCCCCAGTGGTAGCCGCGGCCGGGCGCTTCATCCGCCCTCGCCAGCGGCGAGCCGACCATCACCGCGTCGGCACCGCAGGCGATCGCCTTGGCAATGTCCCCGGAGCGTACGACCGAGCCGTCTGCGATCACGTGGACATAGCGGCCACCGGATTCGTCGAGATAGTCACGGCGTGCGGCTGCGACGTCGGAAACCGCGGAGGCCATCGGTACGGCGACCCCCAGCACCGACGTGCTGGTGTAGGCAGCTCCACCGCCGAAACCGACCAGTACGCCGGCCGCACCGGTACGCATCAGGTGCAGAGCAGTCTGATACGTCGCGCAGCCGCCGACGATCACCGGCACATCCAGCTCGTAGATGAACTTCTTCAGATTGAGCGGCTCAAGATCAGAAGAGACATGCTCGGCGGACACCGTAGTACCACGGATGACGAAGAAGTCGACGCCCGAATCCACCACTGCTTGGGCGTATGCCTGAGTGTTCTGGGGTGACAGTGCACCGGCGGTCGGTACGCCGGCTTCGCGAACCTGCGCGACGCGCTTGCCGATCAGTTCGGACTTGATCGGCTCGGCGTAGATCTTCTGCATCCGTCTAGTCGCCTCGACGGCATCCTCGATCGCGATGATCTCTTCCAGCAACGGCTGCGGATCGTCATAGCGAGTCCAGATGCCCTCGAGGTTGAGGACACCCAGCCCACCGAGTTGGCCGATCCGGATGGCCGTGGTGGGTGAGACCACCGAGTCCATCGGGGCAGCGAGCAGCGGAAAGTCGAAGATGTACGCGTCGATCCGCCACTGCAGTGAGACCTCTTCTTCGCCGCGGGTCCGGCGTGACGGGACGATGGTGATGTCGTCGAAAGCGAAGGCCCGCTCGGCACGCTTGCTACGACCGACGTCAAACATGGGATTACCCCCGGGATCAGCCTGAATAATTGGGCGCTTCGACAGTCATCTGGATGTCGTGCGGGTGGGACTCCCGCAGACCTGCGGGGGTGATCCGAACGAACGAACCGCGCTCCTGCAATTCCGGAATCGTCGAGGCTCCGGTGTAGAACATGGCTTGTCGCAGACCACCGACCAGCTGGTACGCCACCGCAGCCAAGGGGCCGCGATAGGGAACATGGCCTTCGATGCCCTCGGCGATCAACATCGAGTCGGACGTGACGTCGGCCTGGAAGTAGCGATCCTTGGAGTAGGAAGGACCTCTGCGACCACGGGAGGCCATTGCGCCGAGCGATCCCATGCCGCGATAGGTCTTGAACTGCTTGCCATTGATGAAGATCAGTTCGCCTGGGCTTTCGTCGCAGCCGGCAAGCAACGAGCCGAGCATCACGGTGTCAGCGCCCGCTACCAGGGCCTTTGCGATATCGCCGGAATACTGCAGGCCGCCGTCACCGATCAGCGGTACCCCGGCGGGGCGACAGGCGCGTGCCGCATTGTGAATGGCCGTGACCTGAGGGACACCAACGCCGGCCACCACACGGGTAGTGCAGATCGAGCCTGGGCCAACCCCGACTTTGACACCATCGGCTCCAGCATCCACCAGTGCCTTGGCACCCGCGTACGTTGCGACGTTGCCGGCGATGATGTCGACCTTGGCGGCGGCTGAGTCGGACTTCAGCCGGCGCACCATCTCCAGCACACCCTGGGAGTGGCCGTGAGCCGTATCGACAACCAGCGCATCGACACCCTCCTCGATCAGCGCCATCGCTCGCTTCCATGCGTCGCCAAAGAATCCGACTGCTGCTCCAACCCGAAGCCGCCCTTGATCATCTTTGGACGCATCGGGGTACAGCCCAGACTTGACGAAGTCCTTGAGCGTGATCAAGCCTTTGAGCCGATCTTGATCATCGACCAGCGGTAACTTCTCAATCTTGTTTTTGGCCAGCAGTTGCATCGCAGCGTCTCGGCTGATTCCCACCGGCCCGGTGATCAACGGCATCGGCGTCATGACCTCACCCACCGGCCGGGTCGGGTCGGTTTCGAAGCGCATGTCGCGATTGGTGATGATGCCCAGCAGCCGCAATCCGCGGTCGACAACGGGAACGCCAGAGATGTGGAAGCGGGCGCACATCGCATCGGCCTCGCCGATCGTCGCGTTCGGCGAGATCGTGATCGGCTCCTCGATCATGCCAGCCTCGGAGCGCTTCACGACATCGACCTGATGGGCTTGATCCTCAATGGAGAGATTGCGGTGGATGATGCCCAGTCCGCCCTGTCTCGCGATGGCGACAGCCATCCGGGCCTCGGTCACGGTGTCCATCGGCGAGGAAAGCAGCGGGACCTTCACGGTGATGCGCTTCGAGATCCGGGAGGCTGTGCTCACCTCGGACGGGATGATGTCGCTCTCAGCCGGCTGAAGCAACACGTCGTCAAAAGTCAGCCCGATCGTCTCGAAGGCGCGCGGCACACCAACTGGACTGAGGTCATCGGAGGACGGCAACACGGCAAGCCTTTCACCTGACGAATAGAGGCTCATGCTAGTCCAGTGCGCTTGCCCAACCGTGTTATGAACCAGGGCTGGGCGGATGTCCCGTATTGCGAAGCGTTCCGACCCGGTCGAGAAACCGGTACCAGAAGGGTGCGCCGAGGGTCGCTGCGCCTATCGAGAGCAGTAGGCCCAGCACCTTGAGCGGCCAGTCCCAGATCCCGTCTTGCGGATTCGGTGCTGACCAACCCAGCGGGATGCCGGTCGACTCAAGGACGTTTCTCGCTTCCACGGCGCACCGCGCTTGATCGTCAGGAGCGCTGCAGAAGTTTTGATCACTAGCTTGCTGAACGACCGCGGCACGTACGGCGCCGCTGGTGTAGAGAGCTCGTGCAATGGCGATGCTGTCCAGGTTGCAGGCGCACACCACCACGATGGCGATGATGATCACCCACCGTTTGGCCCAGCGCTTGTAGGAGCCCGTGACCCGGTCTATCTGGCGGTCGAACCATACCTGGAGCCCGCTGATGAATCCCTCGACGTCTCCCTTCGCCGACTTGAGAACGCTGGCAAGCGACTGCTGGAGTTTGGGGGAATGTTCTAAAGCCTTAACGCCGGATTCAAGGTCGGCCCGCGTCGGCTCCATCGAATCGCCGGGCGTGAGCAGATCAACGAGTGTTCGGGCGAAGACGCTGGAAGGCAGATAGGCCGGATTCCGCGTCGGCTTGCCTAGCGACGTGGCGTGTCGGAACGGCTGGACCAAGGCATGGCCCATGACATCGCCGATAGTGATCTCCTTGCGGTGCGGCGGCTGGTCGGGCGTTACGCGGTCACCGGCGGTTATCTTTGTCGACTCTTGGGGTGCGGTCGGGATTGTGGCAGTGAGCATCAGGTCGTAGCGTCGCTGCTCGTATGAGCCGTCTCGCAGTGCGTCGCGTACGTTGTCCTGCATGCGGCCCGACGCGTTGTCCTTGGGGACTGCCGCGGCCTTGTCCTCCACATCCTCAAGCAGGTCGCCGATACCACGAAGCAGATACTTGGCGCGCTTTTGCACCCAGTTGGCGATCATCTCGACCAGGCCGCCGCGGAGCAGCGCAAGCGCGTAGAAGATTAAGATCAATCCGAGAATGGTGTCCAGTACCGCGCTGTCGGTCATGCCTTCTTACTCTCTGATCGCCCGCAGACCCGATTGCGTCGATGCGTGATGTTTATCGCGCAGGGCTTGGGCTCACGGTACTGACGCCCGGAACGTTCCCGCGGGACGGTAGAGCTAACGGCGTTTCACTGTTGATCGCAGCCGGCGCAGCGACAGCAACGAGGCAGGCATTCGGCGAGCTCAGGGCGCATTCGACTATTAGCTGGATCGGGGCTTGAGACTACTCGTGGCCGGGCCCTCAAGCACCGTCCCGTCGGCCGCGAACCGGGAGCCGTGCAGCGGGCAGTCCCACGACTTCTCGAGATCGTTGAAGCGAACGACGCCGCCGAGGTGGGTACAGATTGCTGAGAGGGCACATGTCTCGCCATCGACGGTTGAGATGGCGACCGGCTCACCTCGTACGGCTCCGACAACTCCGGCGCCTTCGGCGGGATGACGTTCCTGATCTTGAAGCGGATGCAGCTCTGCGCTCAGCCAACCCTGGGTAGCCGCGACGCCGATGGCAGTGTTGGCCCGGAAGAACGCGACGGCGCTCGCGGGTTTGCTCACCCGAGTTCCCAAAGTCCGTGCCCAGGGCGGTACGCGTTGCAGGATTTCCCCACTGATGCGTAGCGCCGCGGCGACGGCGTTGGTCATGCCCCACTTGCTGTATCCGGTCGCCAGATAGACGTGGCCGCCGCCGCGCGGCAGCTTGCCGACGAAGGGCACTCCGCCGAGCGCCTCGTAATCTTGCGCCGACCACGCGTGGGTGCGCTCGGCGCCGGAAAACCAACGGCTGGTCCACGCCGTCAGGTCGGCAACCAGATCTGACGGACTCTTCGGGTGGCGGCCAACCGGGTGGCCGTTGCCGCCGACGAGCAGGAGCTCTTCACCCTCGCGAAGCGCCGTACGCAACGATCGGGTCGGCGTATCCGCCGAGATGTACATGCCACGCGGAATCGGGGCGCTCACCCGGAACCCCAGCGCGTACGAGCGTTGTGCAGTGACCTTGGCGAAGTACAGGCCGCGGTCCAGGAACGGGACACCGGTGGCGAGCACCACGTTGTCGGCGGTGAGCCGGCCGGCCGAGGTGATCACTTCGCAGCTCGTGCGCCCGGAAACCCCGGTCACTCTCGCTCCCTCGATCACCAGCCCGCCCGCGCGGCGCAGTTCCTCGGTCAGCGCGGCGAGTACCTCCACGGGATTGAACTGCAGTTGACCAGGCAGGCACACTGCGGCGTAGCTGGGGAAGGGCAACTCGACGGCATCAGTCATCTGAACTGGCAAGCCGAGTCGGAGGGCAATGTCGAACTCATGCCGCACGGCGGACGCGCCAGCCGGCGTACTCGCATAGGTGTAGGCGTCTCGCTGCTCAGTCGGGATGTCGTGCTCTGCGCAGTAGGTCCGGAGCCACTGCTGACCGGCGCGATTGCCGTCCAGGTACGCGGCGGCGACATGGTCAGAATGATTTTTCACGATCTTGGACAGTGCGGTGGCCTGAAGCAGCGACACCTTCGCCGTCGAGTGGCCGGTCGTCACGACGCCGACCGAACGCGCTTCCACCACAGCAACCTGGCGCCCGGCGCGGGCCAGCAATACAGCAGTCGCTAAGCCCGTCAGCCCAGCGCCGACGACAACAACGTCGTAGCGGGCACCAGCCCGGAGCCAGTCACTCTCGATGGCTGGCGGTGGGTCGAGCCAGACAGAGGGCAAGTCTTCGGCGGGCACAACCCTCCGGTACCCCTTTGCTCCCTGCTCAACCCATGCAGAAGGGCCTCCCGGTAACGGGAGGCCCTTCCAATTTGAGCTGCTGTGACCGGCTTCGGATCAGTGAGAGTGCCCGTGGCCGGCCGGAGCCGCGTCCTCCTCCTCGGGCTTCTCCACCACCAGGGTCTCAGTGGTGAGCAGCAGCGAGGCGATCGAAGCGGCGTTGGCCAGCGCGGAGCGCGTCACCTTGACCGGATCAATCACACCGTCGGCGTAGAGGTCGCCGTAGATACCGGTGACGGCATTGAAGCCATTGCCCGGCTTCAGCTCGGCCACCTTTGATGTCACCACATAACCCTGTTCGCCACCGTTTTCGGCGATCCAGCGAAGCGGTTCGGCTAAGGCCCGCCGAACGATGCCGACCCCCATGCGCTCGTCACCCGTGAGGTCTAGGTCACCCTCCAGAGCTGCCGCGGCGTGGATGAGTGCAGAGCCGCCGCCGGCAACGATGCCCTCCTCGATCGCCGCACGGGTTGCCGAAACGGCATCTTCGATGCGGTGCTTCTTCTCCTTGAGCTCCACCTCGGTCGCGGCGCCGACCTTGATCACGCAGACGCCACCGGCGAGCTTGGCTACTCGCTCCTGCAGCTTTTCGCGATCCCAGTCGGAGTCGGTACGGGAAATCTCAGCCTGAAGCTGCGCCACCCGCGCCTTGACCTCGTTGGGATCCCCCGCGCCGTCGACGATCGTGGTGTTGTCCTTCGTCACCACAATCCGGCGGGCGCGGCCCAAGACGTCCAGGCCGACCTGGTCGAGCTTGAGACCAACCTCGGGAGAGACGACCTCGCCGCCGGTTAGGACGGCAATGTCCTCGAGCATGGCCTTACGCCGGTCGCCAAAGGCCGGAGCCTTGACAGCCGTTGACGTGAAGGTGCCGCGGATCTTGTTCACGACCAAGGTAGACAGTGCCTCGCCATCAACATCCTCGGCCACGATGAACAGCGTGCCCGAGGCGCCAATAACCTTCTCCAACAGTGGAAGCAAGTCGGTCATTGACGAGATCTTGCCGGAGTTGATCAAGATGTACGGGTCGTCGAGGATCGCTTCCATCCGCTCCGGATCGGTCACGAAGTACGGCGAGAGGTAGCCCTTGTCGAACTGCATGCCCTCGGTGAACTCGAGCTCAGTACCCATTGTCTGGGACTCGTCGACGGTGATCACGCCGTCCTTGCCCACCTTGTCGAAGGCCTCGGCAATCAAGCGGCCGATCTCTTCGTCCCGCGCGGAGATGGTGGCGACATGTGCCATGTCGTCGGTGGTCTCGACCTCGCGCGCGTTTTCCCGGAGTCGCTCCTCGACGGCAGCGACAGCAGCGTCGATGCCTCGCTTGAGACCAACCGGGCTGGCCCCGGCCGCAACCGCACGCAGACCTTCATGTACCAGCGCCTGAGCAAGCACCGTGGCGGTGGTGGTTCCGTCGCCAGCGACATCGTTGGTCTTGGTCGCGACTTCCTTGGCTAGCTGGGCGCCGAGATTTTCATACGGGTCCTCGAGCTCAACCTCGCGGGCCACGGTCACGCCGTCATTGGTAATGGTCGGCGCGCCCCACTTCTTGTCGAGCACAACGTAGCGGCCCTTGGGGCCGAGGGTGACCTTCACAGTGTTGGCGAGGGCGTCGACACCACGCTCAAGCGCGCGGCGTGCCTCCTCGTCGAACAGAAGGATCTTTGCCATAGGTGCAAATCCCCTTACTTGGTCACAACCGCGAGGATGTCGCGGGCATTGAGGAGCAGCAAATCCTTGCCGTCGTACTTGACTTCGGTGCCGCCGTACTTGCTGAAGATCACGACGTCGCCCTCTGAGACATCGAGGGGAACCCGCTTGCCGTTGTCGTCGATGCGGCCAGGACCGGTGGCAAGAACCTTGCCCTCCTGCGGCTTCTCCTTAGCGGTGTCGGGAATGACCAGGCCGGAGGCCGTGGTCTGCTCTGCTTCGAGCGGCTGAACGAGGATGCGATCCTCGAGCGGCTTGATCGTGACTGCCACGCCAAACCCCTTTCACAGGTGATATGTCCGATGTGTGATGGTCGAGACGTCGTCGCGGGTGCCATCCCGACCGCCAGCATTTGAGCTGGCACACTCATAGCGAGAGTGCTAACCAGACATTAGCACTCGATATATGCGAGTGCCAGCTAGAGATCGCCTCTGTTCCCGGGTTCATCGCTCACTTCTCTTACTTCGCGGTAGCTAGTGCCCAGTGCGGTAGTTCCGTCTACCGCCCAGTGCCACTAATCGACGCGGAGTGAAAGCTCAAGACACCGAAGTCAGAGGCGTTCGACGATTGCGACGATGGCGCCCTTTCCCCTCCGCGAGACCACCATCGTCGCGCTGTTCGGCCCGTCCAGTTTGAGCTGCTTGCGGAGCACAGCCGGGTCGACATGGATTCCGCGTTTCTTGATTTCCAGAACGCCGATCTCGGACTCGCGAACCCATTTCCGCAGTGCTCTGAGCTTGGCCGGCAACTGCTGGCGCACTTCAAATACAGTCGCCAGCGGCGTGCTGTGGAGTTGATCACCCGTCAGGTACGCGACCTGCGGATCGAGCAGCCCGGCACCGAGTTGTACGCCCAGTTCGGGAATGGCACCAGCACGGATGACTGACCCGGCCGGTTCGTACAAATAACGACCCAGTTCGCGTACGGGCAGCGGCGGTGCACCCGAGACCGCCAGCCGGGCATTCGGCAGCACCAGCGCGAAGCGTCGCCCGGGACTCGCGCCGGCGCCTGACCACAGCGCTACTTCCACGGTGTCGCCACGATGGGTGACCCATTCCGCTTCAGCCGCGTCGGGAATCAGCGTGTGCGGCAAAGCCGGCCCGAGCTTCACGCCTGCCGTTCGGTTTGCGTCGAGCAGACCAGTCACAAACGACCATGGCGGCGTGAAGTCCTCGACGCGCCACAACCGCCCACGATCGTCGCGGCGGGAAGGGTCGCAGAACACCCCGACGTCTGGGGCAAGAAGTTGGTCGGCCACATCATTCGCGTCTGCACAGATCACGCTCGCACGATCACCGAGGTTCGCCTGCGCAACCACCGCCGTCACCGGATCGACGTCCAAGGCCACCACCTCGAGACCCGCTCGAGCGAAAGCCAAGGAGTCCGAGCCGATGCCGCACCCGATGTCGATCACGCGCCGCACTCCGGCCTGCACAAAACGACCGGCGTGGTAATCCGCCACGTCGGCCCGGGAGGCTTGTTCAAGACCGTCCCTGGTGAAGAACATCGCGAGAGCGTCGTGACCGAACTTCGTCGTAGCCCGCCACCGCAATGTGGCTTGGGTGAGTGCAGCCGCGGCCAGCTTCGGACCGTACTCCGCGCGCATTCGGGAGGCGGCTTGCAAAGACTCGGGATCCTCCTCCAGCATCGCGTCGCGGAGCGCGTCTTCGGTCAGGCCGAGAGGTAACCGAGTTGCCGACACTTGACCATTGTGGCGGCCCGGAGACCGCCCGTGATCGCGGAGTCAGCAACGCAAGGAACCGCCTTATTCTCAACCAGCCAGCGCACTGTGCTCAGCCGCTAATCGCAGTGCATTAGCGCCGACTCATCCGACCCACTCCTTGCGTCTCGCCATGACGAACGCCCATGTTGTCGTAGACCAGGGTGGTGGCGCTGACAGGGGGATCGGGACGCAATCCGGTGATCAGTGTGATCGCGGTTCTGCTCGTTATCTGGCTGGTGATAGGTGCCTTCGCAGCCTTCCAGAGGCACTACTTCAGCCGGTCGTCCGCCAATTGCGCCAACGTCGCCACGACCGTCGTGACGATACTTGCCGGCCCGCTCAACTATGTCGGTGTCAACCCGCAGATCTCCTGCCAGATTCCTCAGCCCAGCAAGTAGCGAGGTTCAGCTCCGCCCTGGTTTTGCATCACTCATGGGCCTGTGGGGCGAGATCCGACCCTCTCGGGCTTAACCGCGATGGGTTTTCAGTGGAGCGCGGCTCCAATGGCGGCGATGAATCCGAGCGTGGAGCGCCCTAGACCAGAACAGTGCTCACCGGCAGTGAGGAGTCCGCTCCGATGTCGAGCGCAGACGGTTTGCCACCAGCAGTGACGATCTCCGCACCCAGCACCGCGATCATCGCGCCGTTATCGGTGCACAGGTTGGGCCGCGGCGTACGAAGAGCGATCCCATGTTGGGCTGCTCGTTCGGCGAGCAGTGTCCGCAGCCGGCCGTTGGCAGCGACGCCGCCGCCGATCAGCAGGTCGGTCGCTCCGGTCGCCGCACAGGCGTCCATGGCCTTCGCGCTCAGTACGTCACAGACCGCCTCCTGGAAACTGGCCGCGACATCGGCCAGCGGGATGTCCAGCCCATCGCGCTGGCGTGCCTCCACCCAACGCGCTACGGCCGTCTTCAATCCAGAGAACGAGAAGTCGAATCGATGGCGTTCAAGATCCTTACGCGCGGTCAGCCCGCGTGGGAAACGGACATAGTCGGGATTGCCCGTAGCCGCCTTATCGATGTAGGGACCACCGGGGTATGGCAGGCCGAGCACCCGAGCGACCTTGTCATACGCCTCGCCTGCCGCGTCGTCGATTGTCGATCCGATCTCGACAATGTCGTCCGCAATGCTTCGCACCTCGAGCAGCGAGGTGTGCCCGCCAGATACCAACAGCGCGACGGAGCCTTCCGGGAGCGGCCCGTGCTCCAGTAGGTCCACCGCGACATGCCCGACGAGATGGTTGACGCCGTACAAAGGCTTGCTCAACGCGTACGCCAGCGCCTTGGCGCTCGCCAGACCGACGACGAGGGCGCCCATCAAACCCGGGCCGGCGGTAACTGCAACGCCGTCAATCTCCGACAGGTCGATGTCGGCGCTAGCGCAGGCCCGCTGCAGCGTGGGCACCATGGCCTCCAGATGGGCGCGACTCGCCACCTCGGGCACCACGCCGCCAAACCGCACATGCAACTCGACGCTGGAGGCCACTTCGTTGGCCAGCAACTCATGCCCGCGAACAATGCCGACCCCGGTCTCGTCGCACGAGGATTCGATACCGACGATGAGCGGGCCGCCAGCGGCCAGGCTCGGCGTGCCGGTCACACGTCCTCCGTCATGCTCGCGAGCCGATCGGGCCAGGCCTGAAGATCATAAAGTTTCAAGATCAACGCGTGCTGACCCGGTCCGTAGTAGTCCTTGCGGGCACTGAGTTGTTCGAAGCCGAGCTGCTGGTAGAGCGCAATCGCAGCCTCGTTGTGGTACGCGACGTCCAAGATCACCGCGCGTACCCCGACCTGCCGGGCCATCTCCAGTCCAGCTCGAACTAGATCGGCTCCGATCCCCTGCCGCCGGCTTCGCGGCTCCACGACGAGGCGATGAAGATCAGCCAATTCGCCGATGATCGCGATCGAGATCACCCCGACCGGGTGCTGTGCGCGGGCAATCAAGATCGTGCGATGCTCGGCAAGCAGCTCGCCCCGCCAGCTGCGCTCGCTCCACTGCTCGGCGGCAGGGAAGCCGACGCGCTCCAACACCATGATCGCGGGAAGATCATCCAGACGAGCCACCAGAATGCTGATCTCCGGATTGCGGAGGGCATCAGTCATCGCCGCACGCCCTGGTAGTGCAGCACCGATTTGGGTCGTGTCATCTCCCTCGCATCGGGATGGCGCAGATACAGAGGCTCGTGACCAGCCTCAGGGAGTGTCATGCCGCGAGTCGCAAGTACCACCGGATCCAGTGAGCGGGGGCCCGGTACTGCGTCCAGTTGATCGGCGTAGAGGTCGGCTGCAGGTCCGATGGTGGCCAGCCGCGGTACCTCGCTGGGCCGCGAGACTCGCGGATCGCCGAGCCGTACGCCGGCTGAGGTGTAGGCAGCCCAGTAGACCTCCCGCCGCCTGGCATCCGTGGCCACCACAAACTCTCCCGGATGTGCTCCGGCAAACTGCGCGGCCAACACGTCGAGGCTGCAGACGCCGCGTAGCTGCAGCTCGAGCACAGCACTGAGGATCTGAGCCGTGACCACGCCGACCCGCAGTCCGGTGAAGGGCCCCGGACCAACACCGACAATCAGTTGGTCAAGATCACCAGGGGCGACGCCGGCGGCATCGAGACATTCCGACACTAGAGGCATGAGTTGTTCGACATGAGCCATCTGATCTGCGACGGTCGCCGTCGCGAGCACTCGATTGCCGCTGGCAAGGCCAACGTTCACCATCGTCGAGGTGTCCAGCGCAAGGACCAATCCAGCTTCAGTCATGATCATCACCACGCAGTACGCCCAAGTCCACAGCGCGCCACCTGGGGCCAACCGCTCGTATCGTGACAACCCGCTCGGTGTCATCTTCAGCTGCCGAGAAGTCCGCAGCAGCAGTCCAGATATCGATCTCGAATCGGTCCTCGGCCAGGCCTTCGGCGATCCCCCGTCCCCATTCCACAACGGTGATCGACTCCGCCACCGCAGCATCAAGATCAAGATCGTCAAGCTCCGCGGCACTGGACAGCCGGTAGGCATCCACGTGAATCAGCGTCGGGCGGCCGATGGCGGACGGGTGAATACGAGACAGTACGAAAGTCGGAGAGATGATCGGGCCCTCCGAGCCGAGTCCACGCCCAATCCCGCGAGTCAGAGTCGTCTTGCCGGCACCAAGATCACCAGCAGCGAGGATTACGTCCCCGCGCTGCAGCAGCTGGGCCAGCCGCTCTCCCAGACGCTCCATCGCATCGCTGGTCGGTACCTTGATCGCCAACGGCAGCGGCTTCGTCAAGATCACGCCATGTGGAACCGGACGGGCGACAGCAAAGCCGCGGTGCTGCCAGAAGGCGAGAAAGTCTGGAAATTCTGCTCGTACCAGCAGCTCGACCCGCTCGAAACCACGGATGGCCGCCAGCTCCTCAGCCGCCGGCACCATGGCCGACGCGATGCCGTGTCGCTGCAGCTCGGGATGAACCGAGACGCGCGTGAATGTCGCGACGCCCTGAGGGCCGGGCACAACCACGATGACGCCCGCCGGGCGATCACCGACCTGCGCCAGAATTGCGCTCCCCCGCTGCAAGCTCGCGGTCAAGGTTTCCACGGTCTCATCGATGGCCGCAGAGGGCGGATCGACCGGTCGCCGAGCACGGAATGCGCTGTGGATGACTTCAAGCATCGCGGCCGCATCCTGCGACGACGCGATCGAAACCACAAGATCAGAAACCGAGACGCTCACTAGCTACAGAGCGTAGCCAACCGGGCGTACGCGCGCTGAGCCCTTCGACAAGCTCAGGGCGGCGCCTGTCGAAGCGCACCGCCGGCGCCTTTCGGCAAGCTCAGGGCGCAGAGTGGCGCGGCGCTGATACCGCCAGCTACCAGCAGCAGAACCCGCTACCGGCGAGAATGCTCTCAACGAGCGCGCCGAGAGGGGGATCCGCCGGCTGCGGTCGAAGCTGGTGACCGACGACGGCCTGGACGTCCCTTCGTACGGACGCCGCTGTTGCCGCGGCTCCCCCGGGTGGAGTGGAGGCGCCGAGCAGCCGGCGGGGCGATGACGCGCTGGTAGTCAGCGTCGCTGACGGCTTTGCCGCTCGCGCGCCGGGCGCCGGTCGCGGCCGCGAGCGCGCTGTCCCCTGGGAGCACGGTCAACACCTTTGGGCGTACGCCGGCCTGGGTGGTCAGACGCTCCAGATCGCGACGCTGATGGGGCAGCGCGAGGGCGACGACAGTGCCAGTCCCGCCCGCCCGGGCGGTACGTCCGGCGCGGTGCAGATACTCCTTAGGCCCGCTCGGCGGGTCAGCGTGGAGGACCAGACCCACCTCGTCGACATGGATGCCGCGCGCCGCGACGTCGGTGGCCACCAGTACGCGCAGCGAACCGTCCTTGAAGGCCGACAGAATCCGGGTACGCGCGCCCTGCGCAAGGCCGCCGTGCAAAGATCCGGCCAGCACCCCGCTGCCGCGTAGCTGCTCGGCCACCCGGTCCGCCCCGCGCTGGGTACGGACGAAGATCAACGTTCGGCCCGGCCGGCTGGCGATCTCTGCAGTCAATGCAGCCTTGTGCTGCGGGGCGATGCTGACGAGGTGATGGCTCATCGTGGGCACACTGGCCTGGCTGGTGTCGACCTGGTGCGCCACCGGCTCGTGCAGGTACTTGCGGACCAGCCGGTCGACGGCGCGATCCAAGGTGGCGGAAAACAGCAGTCGCTGCCCACGGTCGGGAACGCTGTCCAATATTTGAGTGACCGCTGGCAGGAAGCCGAGGTCGGCCATGTGATCAGCCTCGTCGAGCACCGTGATCTCGATGCGGCTCAAATCGGCGATTCCCTGTTCCATCAGATCGATCAGCCTCCCGGGCGTCGCGACCACGATGTCGACCCCGCGGGAGAACGCGAGAGTCTGCGGCGCGTACGGCATGCCGCCGGCGACCAGCACCAGCGACAGCCCAGCGCCCCGCCCCAAACGTGCCAGGACGTCGGCGACCTGCATGGCCAGCTCACGGGTGGGCACCAGGACGAGACCACGCGGCGGCGCCTTCGCCGAGCCGGACGGCCTGGTGAGCCTACTGATCATGGGCAGGCCGAAGGCTAGGGTCTTCCCCGAGCCGGTACGGCCGCGGCCCAGCACGTCCCGGCCGGCAAGCGCGTCTGGGATGGTCGCGGCCTGGATCGGGAACGGTTTGCTGATGCCTTCCGCGTCCAGCGCAGTGACCAGATTCGCGGGGACACCCAGCTCGGCAAAGCCACGGGGTGCCGTCTCCGCGGTTGGGAAGGTTTGGGGAGCGGGCAACACCGCATTCTGCGACTGCTGATCATCGCGACGGGGGCGGGTATGGCCACGAGTGGCGCGCTCGGGGGCTGACCAGCGGTTCTTAGGCGCACGGTCGACCTTGGTGGGTTGGGCTGGCATGACATCTCAGTTCTAGCCCGCGGGCGGCGGGCATTCTTTGGGCACGTCGAACGTCCCGGACCTGATCAGTCATGGTGGGAAGGACGAGCCTCGCTGCGCCTTACGTCTCGCACGGCGCGGGTGGTCCGGATGCGGACAGCAGCCGGGAAGATAGCAAGGCTAGCAGTCGGTAACCGTGAGGCACGAATCCTCGCTCGCGGACGCTCACCCAAGCTCGGCGCGTACTCGGGCGAGCAACTGGTCCAAGGCGCCGTTGAAGATGTCATGTTTTTCGATGATGCCCAGGTGACCAGAGTTCTCTACTCGAATGGCCTCCGCCTTGGGGAGCAGTTCGATGATGCGCGCCGTGTGTTCGATCGGGGTGATCATGTCGTTCTCGCAGCCGATCACCACAGTCGGTACCGCGCTGAGAATCTCGAGGCCCTGATACTCATCCAACTCCTTGAACGCGGGATAGTAATCGGCCACCACTTCCAGGGGGATCTCGGCCAACATCTCGGACGCGAAATCGACATAGCTCGACGGGACGTCCGATCCGAATGCCATTCGGCGGGTGACGACGTAGCCCAGATCGCTGCCCGCGCGCCGTCCATGCGAGACGAGTTCAGGAATCCGGTTCAGACCGGCCATCAGGGGCTCGGCGATTCTGGTAAAGGTGCGGCCGGGTATTCCTCGGATCGGTGAGTACTCAGCCATCTCCCCGGCCGACGTGCACAACAGGGCGACGCCTAGCACCTGACTGCCGAAAAGTTCGGGATGAACCTGCGCGAGCCGCATGATCGTCATCCCGCCCATAGAGTGCCCGACGAGGATCACCGGCGCATGACCCACTAACTCCTGCAGCACCTGATACAGATCCTCAGCAAGTTGGGGAATCCGGCAGAGCTCCGCCTCGGAGCGGCTCGATCTGCCGTGGGAACGCAGGTCGTACAACACTTGCCGCAGCTGACCTCGAAAATGCAGCCGCTGGAAGTGCCAGCAGTCCAGATTCAACGCGTATCCGTGGACCAGGACCAGCGTGATGTCATCAGCCTCGCCCTCATCCACTTCGGTGTGCAGCACGACGCCGTCCGGGGTGATGACGTCCGGGCCGTCGGCGCGCAACGAGAAGAACTCCGCTACATCGACGTCCGACTTGCGCGCGAGTCGCTTCGATACGATTCTGCGCTCGAGTTCGACGCCCAGCGCGACCCCGCCAGCCGCGAGCGCCGCGACGCTGGCGACGAGCCCCAACCCTCTGGCGAGCTGGCTGCGTTTCGGCCCCATCAGGCGAAGTCCCGACTGGCGTGCAGGTAGCGCCGCGGCACCCGAGTCCCGATCCGAGTCACGATCTCGTAGCCGATGGTGTCGCACCAGGCAGCCCAGTCCGCAGCCGTCGGTTCGCCCTGATCACCGGGACCGAACACGATGACCTCATCACCGGACTGGGCCGACCGACCTGCGCCCAGCTCGACGACGAACTGGTCCATGCAGATCCGGCCGCGTATCGGCGCCCAGACTCCTGACCACCCCACGAAGGCTCGGTTGCCCGCATGTCGGGGTATCCCATCGCCGTAGCCGAGCGGCACCAAGCCGACCGTCGTGGGAGCCTCCGCGATCCAGGTCCATCCG
Organism: Propionibacteriaceae bacterium; assembly: GCA_036380335.1. Lineage (GTDB taxonomy): Bacteria > Actinomycetota > Actinomycetes > Propionibacteriales > Propionibacteriaceae > Microlunatus. The sequence continues at coordinate 18,791 of DASVEX010000162.1, forward strand.
TACGAGACTCCTGCCCCTGCAGGAATGTCTTTGACATTGACCAGCTGGGCACGGAGCCGCATCACCGGCCGCAACGTGACTCCGGCATGCGCCGCGATCCCGGGAGCCGGATCAATGCCGTACGCCGCAATGCCGACACGCACCAGATCCAACCGTGCCTCGGGCACTACGAGCGCCCCGGCCGAGTTGCCGAGGTGCCGTAACGTCGGCTCAAGGCCGGCGGCTCGGCCTTGCTCGTACGCCTGCTGGAACGCCTGAATCTGCAGCGGAACGGACGGATGTCCAGGCTCATCGGCTGCCGCCAAGTGGGACCAGATGGCTACCACGTCGATGGCTCCGGCACGCTCGGCCTCGGCTGCTATGGCACAGACCTGCTGCCAGTCGTAGCTGTTGGCTCCATTGCGGGACAATCCGGTGTCGATCTTGAGATGCACACGGGCACGTCGTTCAGCCGCCGCGGCGGCAGCGACCAGCCTGCCAATCTGGTCGACAGATTGCGCGGACACGTCGACCTCGGCAGCAACGAGTGGCGTGAGGTCCTCGTCCACGCCGTACAGCCACGCCAGTATCGGTCCGGTGTCCCCGGCTTCGCGGACCTGTATTGCTTCCGCCGGGGTTGCGACGCCCAGCCACTCCGCGCCTGCTGCCCTCGCTTCCCGAGCGCACTCGATCATTCCGTGCCCATAGCCATCCGCCTTGACCACGACCATCACCGGCACGCCGGCGTGCGCCCGGAGGGTTGCCACATTGGATCGAAAGGCGGCCAAATCAATCTCAGCGCACGCGGTGGCCGGGTCAATCCCGGCGATGGCACCCGGCACTCGGACCTGACTCGTCATGGCGTCCTAGCCTGCTGCTCGAGGCGTCCCAGAGTCTGGCCGACAACACGCGCCAGCTCTTGTGGTGCCAGTACCCCAGGATGGGCGGCCGCGGCAACTGCCTGGACCGAGGCTGCCAGCTGACCCGCTCGCTGGGCAGGCACTCCGGCGGCGAGCAGGGCGGCGCATACGCCGCCTAGTACGTCGCCGGATCCAGCCTGCGCCGTCCACGCCGGCCCTGGTACCGCAACCAGCACCGGCGGGTCATCAGGAGCTGCAACGAGCTGGGTGGCACCCTTCAACAGCACAGTCGCGCCGGTCTGCTGAGCGCCCGCGGTCACCGCGCGTACCGGATCCTCTTCGACCCAGCTGCGCTTGCGTTCCAGCAGCTTGGCCAGCTCACCTGCATGCGGTGTGAGCAGCCAGTTGGCGGGTGCCGGCTTGGGTAGATATCCCAGCCCGTCGGCGTCTACGACTGCGGGAAGTCCCTGCTCGGCCGCGTCCGCGAGCACCTTGGCTGCGTCAGCGCGCTCGCCCCAGCCGGACCCGAAAAGATGGGCCTGGACACGGCCGGGCGAGAACACCACATTGGGCAGTTGAGCAGAGATCGTGGCAGCCGGCCGTTCGGTGCCCAGAAAACGGACATAACCCGCACCGCCATAGACCGCGCCGTAAACCGACATCACCGCGGCACCTGGGTACTGCTCGGAACCTGTGTCGACGCCAACCGCACCGCGGGCGTATTTGTCGTTGCGTTCGTTCGGATAAGGCCACGTACGGGCCAGCTCGTCCTCGTCCATGCCCTCCAGGTCAGGAGGCTCCTCGTGATCAGTGCCCAGTCCGATATCGACTACGGTCACCTCACCGCAGTAGGTCAGCGCCGGCTGCAGGAGGTGGCAGGGCTTGAGCTCACCGAAGGTGACCGTTCGTGTCGCGCGTACCGCCGGGCCGGGTGCTGCGCCAGTGTCAGCGGCCACGCCCGAAGGTAGGTCGACGGCGACGATGGGTAGGTTCCGATTCGCGACGGATGCGACGAGCTGTGCGACCTGGTCGGGCAATCCTGGTCGGCCACCAATGCCGAGAATCCCGTCGATGACCAGGTCGCAGGACAGCTGGGTGATCGAATCATCGAGGTCAACCACTCGGCCGCCAGCAGCGACCAGTGCGGCACTTCCGGCGGGGTGGGGCTTGCCGAGGCATCTCACAGCGGTCACGCGTACGCCACGACGGGCCAGCCGAACGCCGGCGAACAATGCGTCGCCGCCGTTGTTGCCTGCTCCGACCATGATCAGCACACAGCGCCCGTATCTGCCGCCGGTGGTGGTCCGCAGCAGGTCGGAGGCACTGGCGGCAACGGCAGCCGCGGCCCGCTGCATCAGTGCGTCGACGCCCTGCACGGCAATGGCTCGCTCCTCGATGCGGCGGATCACCTCGACGCGGTACGCGCGCATGATCACGCTTCGCAGATTACGACAGCCGAGGCGATACCTGCATCGTGGGACATGCTGAGGTGAATGGTGCCGATGCCAAGCTCGGCGGCGCGGGCAGCAACCGTACCCATGATCTTGAACGAGGGCTTGCCATGATCATCGGTGACCACTTCGGCGTCCAGCCACGACAACCCGTCCGGTGCGCCCAACGCCTTGGCAAGAGCCTCCTTCGCGGCGAACCGAGCCGCCTTTGACGCCATCGGACGCTCGGCTTCGGCCGG
>DASVEX010000163.1:0-12022 GCA_036380335.1 Propionibacteriaceae bacterium
TACTCGATCACATGTACATGTCCGTGCTGAACACCATCGGCTGGATCGTCCGCGTGACGCTCACCATTGTTTTGTTGAGCAGCATCAGCCCGCTACTTGTGCTTTTGGTCGTGTTCGCCATCCCAACCGCGGTCAGCTCGGCCTGGCGACCGGCAGTTGAGCGAAAGGTGGAGGAACGCTTCGCTCAGCACAGCCGCCTCGCCGAGCACTTCTTCACCACGGCCACCAGCGCTGCTGCAGGCAAGGAGGTGCGTGTGGTCGGCATCGGGCCCGAACTGGCTGACCGCCGGAGGACTGAATGGCAGCGCTGGTTTCGCCCCGTTGCACGCGCGCGCTGGCGAACAGCCATCTCGCACGCCGCGGCCTGGGCGATCTTCGGGCTGGGTTACATCGGGGCAGTTGTGTTCGTCGTCGTCGGACCGAACGCCTCGGTCGGCAATGTCTTGCTGATCCTTGCTGCTGGCGCACGGTTGTCTTCCTATGTCGGCGGCACCATGGGCGAGATCGGCTTCTTGCGCGGCATCTGGCTGGACGGCTCGCGACGGCTCGTGTGGCTGGAAAACTACGCGGCAGCGCTGAATGCGCAAGCCGACGTTGCGGTACCGGAGCGGTTGGTCAATGGCATCCACCTAGAGAACGTGTCATTTCGTTATCCAGGCAGCGATCGCCTGGCTGTTGAAAACATCAGCTTGCAGCTGCCGCGGAGCAGCGTCGTTGCAGTCGTCGGCGAGAACGGTGCCGGCAAGTCCACTCTCGTGAAACTGCTCGCCAAGATGTACGAGCCTACTGCCGGACGTATCACCATCGACGGAATACCACTCGATCGGATGCCGTCCGAGGCGTGGCAGCGACGGTTGACAGGGGCCTTCCAAGATTTCTTCCGCTTCGAGTTCAGCGCTCAACACAGCGTGGGACTCGGCGACCTGCCGCGGCTGGACGATGCACCCGCCGTGACAAACGCAGTGAGCCGGGCAGGAGCAGCCGATGTGATTGAGCGACTGCCTGAGGGCCTGAGCAGCCAGCTTGGGCCGACCTGGCCGGGTGGCCAGGAATTGAGTTTCGGTCAGTGGCAGAAAGTGGCTTTGTCCCGTGGCTACATGAGAGCCGCACCGCTGCTGATGGTGCTTGACGAACCGACCGCCGCATTGGACGCCGAAACCGAACATGAGCTGTTCGAACGCTACGCGAACGCCGCGCGGAGCAACGCCGCTGGCGGTATCACGATCTTGGTATCGCACCGATTCAGCACAGTGCGGATGGCCGATCTCATCGTCGTGCTGGACGGCTCACGGCTTGTTGAGGTAGGCAGTCACGAGGAGCTGATGCGCCACGAAAGCAGCTACGCGGAGCTCTACCGGATCCAGGCCGCCGCTTACCACTAGCCAAGAGTGTGCCGGCAATCTTGTCTTCTACCTGAACGCCATCAAGACTTACCAGATGACGAGGCTTACGCTGCGCCTGGTCGTCCTGCTGGCAGCCGTGCTGCTGGGAACCTGCGCGGCGATCGTCGACACGACGAAAGCCTTCGCCTGCAGCTGTGCTGGAATCTCGACCAATCGCGCACTGCGCGAAGCCGATGCCGCCTTTCGAGGCACAGTCGTCAGCAAGGAAGTCGTCGGACGTGGGGATACCGCTCGCACCGACATTCGCTTCGCGGTCGATCGGGTGTACAAGGGCGCGGTTTTCAGCGAACAAATCGTGGCGTCCAGACATGTCGAGGGCGCCTGTGGTTTGGATCCGGACGTTGGCAGCACCTGGGTGATCTTCGCAATCGAGGGAATCGAGGGCGAAGGCGACCGGGCCGTCAACCGGCTCATCACCACGTTGTGCAGCGGCAACCTGCCCACCGGCATCGCGCCTGCGGTGCTCGGGAATCCCAGGCCACCGCTCAATGGAGTATCCGATCGAGAGGAGAGATCCACCGATACCGACCGGATCGTGACTCGCGGCCTCGCATACGCCGGCATCGGCGCACTTTGCATCGGCGCCCTCGCCGTCGTCGGCCTTGGCGTGCTCTGGCGGCCCGGCCGCTCCCGCTGACCATCAGGCAGCCGCACAGATTTCAGGGACGAAAGGCCGAACCGGCCCCCTCCAGCGCACCCTCCGTAACGGGCAGATCGCCCCGACGCACCGCTTTCACCAAGGTGGCGTGATCGGCCTCGGTCTGATCCGCGTACGCTCTGGCGAACTGTGCCAACGCCTTGTCCAACTTGTCCTTACCTCCCGCGTACCCCGCGATCATGGACGCCCCGCTGGTGCGGGCGTGCCCTTTGGCAAGCAGGTGACCGACGATTCCCGCGTAGTCGGTCAGCGCGGCCGCGTCGATCGCGTCGAGTGGGATGGTGCCCTTCATATTCCGGAACTGCCGCACGTAGTACTGCAGCTCGCCGATCGTTGTCCAGCCCAGCAACGGGTCACTGACGGTCTGCAGCGCCTGCTGATATTCCACGACTCGCTGCCCCTGATGAGCGTGCCACGCAGAGTCGCCGTGCACGTATCGCGCAAGAACCGAGCGACGCGCCTGCTTGAGCTGCAAGAAGATCACATCGTCGGGCGTGCTTCCCTCGAGCAGCGCCACGTAGGCACGCAAGCCGACGCTTCCAACGCCGACGACCTTGTGGGCAACGTCCACGAGGGTGTACCCACCCACCACTCGCCGCCAGTGTGGCGCCAGGGTGGCCAAGTAGTCGTCCAGCGATCCTGCGACCGCTTCGTAGTCCTGCTCGTTCAGCCTCGTGATCAACGGCGGATCCTCGATGATGTGCCGTTGATCACCCCGCTCGACGGTGAAGCGAGGGAGCGCCCGATCGCTGGTACGGGAGCGGGCGCGCTTTGCTGACCGCTCGATTTCGTCGCGTAGGGACTTCTCGGTAGCCGTCTCATGGAGCCGTCCGACGTCTAAGCGGTTGTAGCTACGCATCAGCAACGGCTGTTCGGCCAGAAACCGGAGTTCAGTGCGGTACGCCGCGACGCAGGCCAGGACCGACGCACGACATTGATCTTCAGACGCTCCGTTTTCTCGCCCGGCAACCCAGATGCTCGCGACCAACCTGCGCAAGTCCCACTCCCAGCTGCCGGGATGGGCTTCGTCGAAGTCATTAAGGTCGATGACCAATTCGCCCTCGGGCGAAGCGTAGAAGCCGAAATTACCGAGGTGCGAGTCTCCGCAGACAACCGGATTGATCCCGGTCGCCGGGAGTCGCGCGACATCATCCGCCATCACGATCGCAGTGCCGCGCAGGAACCCGTACGGCGAGCTGATCATCCGCCCCACACGCACCGGAATCAGCCACTCGAGCCGGCCTTCATGGGACTGATTGATCAAATCCACCGGGTCAGGACGGTCATCCGCAGCCCGCCATAGACCTAGGCTCTTGCGCGGCACCTCGCGTCGCAGGGCACGGCCGATCGCGTATCGCTCCGCTCGGGAGCTAGGACGCTTCCGGACCGACGTATAGACATTGCTGTCCGCCGAGGCCAGAACGGTATGGCCGGGCGAGCGCACGGTCACGATCTCCTCCTCGCCTCAACGTCAACCTCACATTATCGGGCTCGGCCCTCTCACTGCGAGCGTCGAGCGCGAGCAGAGAGGCAAGCTCTGCGAGCGTCGATAGGCGCCCGCTGGCGACCGGAGGAACGATGAGCGAAACATGCCCCGCGAGCGGAGCGAGCGGTTAGGGACGACCGTCAGTGAATCAACAACCGTCGTTTCGCGAAGAGCGACGACGGCACCAGCTGCCCGGGGCGCCGCGCGAGCAGAGAGACAACGCGTCAGCCGGTGATCGTCAGCTCCAGCTCCTTAGCCAGGAACGTTGCCAGGTCGGCGGCGGCGGCTTCCAAAATGTCCCGCGATTTCGGCAGCACACCCGCGCTCACGGTGATCTCCATGATCATTTTGCGACCGCGCAGGGTACGCCGCCAAAGACCGACGTTGGTCTCGGCGATGATCACGCAACCGACGAACAGGTCCTCACCCGGTGGATGTGGATGTCCGATCGACTGTGGAAAGTTGATCACTGGGTAGCTCAACGTCAACTCGTCGTAGAGCGGCATCAGGAGTGCGCCCGGTACCGGGATCGGCGGAGGTGCGGCGGGGTCGAACCACAGCTCCTCCCTCTCGACTGAAATGCAGCCCAGCTGGTCCTTGATGACATCGAGAGCGTCTCTGCACTGGCCGACGGTCAGCGAGGACCAACGCGCCAAGTCTTGGACACTGGCCGGGCCGTGACCGAGGAAAAATCTGGCCGCGAGCTCGGGGATGTCGGCCTTTCTTGCGCTGCTCGCGCATCGCGCTTGGAATCCGCCGCCGTCGTCGTCGCTCGCAGAGGAAAGAACGCCTCCGCTTGCTCCTCCTCCGTGCGGCGGCGCGCGATTTGCCGACGCTCGCAGCGTGTCCGCCGTGCGGGGCACCCGCTCCTCGAGCAGCGCATAGGTCTGTTGAGCGCCACGTACCGGACCGCTGCAGATCACCCCCGCGAGCTCGGCGTTCATCACGATGTAGGCCAAACCGATGCCTTGACTGGCTAACCCTCGATCGGCCAGCGCTCTCGCCAGCTCGACTCGGGTCCGATACCGTCCACCTTCCAGCTCCTCGATGATGATTGCGAGGCCCCGTTCGAGGGTTGCCGGGTCCAGGCCGTGCTGACGATAAATCGTCTGGTTGAGCTTCTGAACTCGCGACGCGGTGACCTGCAGGATCCAGCGGATGTCCTCCGCCGCCACGAAATGCCAGGTGGGACGCAGGATGTGCGTCCGGAGGAAGGAGCCACTGTCGAACTCGGCCTGGACATCGGCCACTGTGAGACCAGAGGTCCGCATACCAAGGGACCACAGCGCATGGCCGTACTCCTGCGACTGCACGCACCCAAGCACGCGGACAACCTCTGCCGCTGTCCGCGGCGGGTCGCCGGTCAACCGTTGGGTCGCCAGGCGGCGGCTAAGCACCTCCCGCCAGACCTGCGCTGGACGGGTCGAGGCCCAGCGCGGACGCCCGTCGACGAGCCCGAGAGGCGCGAAACGTGCGGTCTCAGTCACAATGTCGGGACCCTAGCCGACGTCTGCGACAGAGTGCGATCGGCGTTCGATGAGCCCAAATTCCGACTCACGGCGCGTCTTTGCCGTTTCAGGCACGCGCGGACTTTTTCTCGCCTAAACTCCCCAGGGCAGGTCCCACCCAGACGCGAGGATGCCCCCCTGTATGCCTCAAATCCTGATTCGGTCACATAAGAACCCGTTCACTGTTGCCGACGCCGACACGACGTATCGGCAGAATCTCATCGGCAACAACACCGGCAACTTGGTCTTCAGCCAGGCCGTGTATCGGCTGCTATCCACTGCCAGCAACGATCTGGAGACCTCGGGGCTCGCAAAGAGCCATCCGAGAGTCATCAACTCGCGCTTCGACCATGTCGTGATCCCGCTGGCCAACGCGTTTCGGCCCACCTACATCGAGACGCTCGATGCGCTGAGCACCCTCATTGAGCAGCTGACCGTCCCGGTGACCGTGCTAGGAGTCGGAGAACAGGCGTCGCTGAACGGGGTCTATAAGGGCGCCGACAGTGTGAAGCCCGCGACCACTCGATTCGTCCGCGCTGTATTGGAGCACTCGCCCTCCATCGGCGTTCGCGGTGAGCGGACTCGCGACTACCTGAACTCCCTTGGCTTCGGCGACGAGCACGTCAAGGTCATCGGCTGCCCGTCGATGTTCATGTACGGGCCTGATCTCAATGTCGAGAAGAAGGTGGAGTCGCTCAGCGTCGACTCCACGATTGCCCTGAACGTGTCGCCGTATGTACCCGAGATGGGCCCGATCTCGCTGTACGCCGCGGAGCACTTCCCGAACCTGGTGTACATGGCGCAGAACATCCAGACCCTTGAGCTGATGCTGTACGGCAGCTATCCCAAGGGCAAGCGGATGAATTCCGTCGCCGCCAAGGGGGCGCCGATAACCCTGGACCATCCGCTGATTCGATCCGACCGCGTGCGGTTCTTCTTGGATCCGACGACCTGGTTCAATCATCTGGCTCAGTACGACTTCTCCTTCGGCACCCGCATCCATGGCAACATCGCTGCGCTGCTCGCCGGCACACCTGCCCTGCTGCTTGCCCATGATTCACGCACGCTCGAACTCGCCGAGTATCACGAGATCCCGCATCGCACGATCACCAGCATCGAGGACGACGCCGATGCCCTGACGCTTTACGCCGAGTGCGACTGGAACAGGCTGAACAAAGCCCATCCTGATCGCTGGGACACCTTCGCGGCGTTCCTGAGCGACCACAACCTGACTCATGTCTACGACGAAGGTCAAGACGCTAGCGCCTTCGACGAACGGCTCGCGGCGACGGAGTTTCCGGCTCCCGTACGCACTCTGATGGGCTTCTCACCAGAGGAGCTGTACGAGATGCGGCGTACCGTGACCGATCTCGGCAGGGAGCTGCACGTCGCGTACAACGACCTCAACGGCGCGAACAGGGGACCGAGATCGCGCAAGTTCCATCACCGCGCATGGAACCGGATTGATCGGGCCGTCCGCAGCCTCAGCATGATGGCGTGAGGCTCAGCACTTTCGGCTTCAGATCTTCAGCGCTCGGCATCCATGAGGATGGGTCAGCTGATACCTGCTCTCCGCTCCGGATGTCTTTGACTTCGCCGCCAACGGTGCCGCCGAACCACACAAAGGGGATGCTTCGGCGGTCGGCGTAACGAATCTGACGGCCGAACTTCTCCGCGCGCGGAGCGACTTCGGTCGGGATCCCCCGGCTCCGCAACTGCTCGGCGACTTCGATCGCCGTGCCGCGCGTCTCCTCGCTGTCGACGGCGACGAGCACGGCCGTGGGCACTGGCCGTGACGCTCGCAGCATCCCCTTGGCCAGCAGCGGAGCCAGTAGCCGGGTCACACCGATTGACAGCCCGACACCGGGATAGCTGGTCCGGCCATCACTAGCGAGTGAGTCGTAACGGCCGCCCGAGGAGATCGACCCCCATGACTCGAACCCGACGAGCTCGGTCTCATAGACGGTGCCGGTGTAGTAATCCAGACCCCGCGCGATCTTGAGGTCGGCGATCAACCGACCAGGGACGTAGCGGCCTGCGGTGGTCACCACTTCGGCAAGCAGTTCGAGCCCCTCGGTGAGCTGATCGTGATCTACCCCAAGCCGGCGCACCTGATCAACGAAGGACGCGTCGGCAGAGCGGATCTGGGCCAGCTCTACGCAACGTCGCGCCTGCGCCTCGGTGATCTTGACCTCGTTGATCAACTGCTCGACCACCCGATCGGGGCCTATCTTGTCGATCTTGTCGACCTGCCTGAGGACTGCGCCGGGATCTGCAATTCCCAAGCCCAGATAGAAGCCCTGAGCCAATTTGCGATTGTTGACCCGCATCAGTACGGGTGGTAGGCCAAGATCAATGTGCAGGCGCTCGAGCGCCGCCAACGTGACGAGCGGCAGCTCGACGTCATGATGCAGGGCCAGCCGCTCGGCGTCCACGATGTCGATGTCGGCTTGCGTGAACTCGCGGTAGCGCCCCTCCTGCGGTCGCTCACCTCGCCACACCTTCTGTATCTGATAACGCCGAAAGGGGAAGGCCAGCTGGTGAGCGTTCTCCAGCACGTAACGGGCGAATGGCACCGTGAGGTCGAAGTGCAGACCAAGATCAGCCGGGCCGTTCTCACCATGCAGCCGCTGCACGGTATAGACCTCTTTGTCGATCTCGCCCTGTTTGGCCAAGCGATCCAACGGCTCGACCGCGCGCGTCTCGATCGAGGCAAATCCGTGCAACTCAAAGGTCTCGCGCAGCCGGTCGAGCACGAACTGTTCGATGATCCGGGCTTCCGGGGCGTACTCCGGAAAACCGGACAGCGGCTTCGGGCGACTCACGCTACTCCTTGTTGTCAGCCGGCCGCAGTGCGACCGGAGGGCTGTCAGGCCGACCGCGGAGCGGCCGGAGGGGGCAGTTCCGCCAGATCCTGCAAATACGGGTTGCCCACGCGCTCCCGGGCCATGGTCGTCTGCGGGCCGTGTCCGGGAAGCACCCCGACCGTGTCCGACAACGGCAGCACCTTCGTACGCAGGCTCTTCAGCATGTCCGCCAGGTTTCCACCTGGCAAGTCAGTTCGACCGATCGAGCCGGCGAATAGGACGTCGCCACTAAAGACCACCGAATCAATAGCGGGGCTGGCATCGTACGGGAGCTGGAACATGGTCGAGCCAGGTGTGTGACCAGGCGCGTGGATTACCCGGAAGCTCAGGCCCGCGACGGCAACTTCTGTCCCATCGCTGAGTTCGTGTACCTCGTCCGGCTCGGTGAATTTCGCCGGGCGCCCCGTAAGGCGCTCCAGCAGTACCCGAGTCTCCAACCCCATGGCCCGCAGCGGGTCGGTCAGCAGCACCCGATCTTCAGGATGCACCCAGCAGGCCGAGGCGTATGAGCGGCACAACGGCGTTACGGAGAACATGTGATCGAGGTGACCATGGGTGAGCATCACCGCTACCGGTTTGAGCCGGTGCTCAATGATCAACTCAGCGACACCGGCAATCGCGTCCATACCGGGATCGATGATCACGCACTCCTCGCCATGCCCCTGGGCAACGAGGTAACAGTTGGTTTGCCACGGCCCGGCGGGAAAAGAGGCTATGACCACACGTTCGAGACTATCGGCACAATCGGGCAGGATTGAGCTATGACCGAACGCGCTGGGCCTGAACAGACGGGCCCGGCCGCCTTTGGGCGAGTCGATTCCGACGGCACGGTCTATGTCCGTACGTCGGCCGGGGAACGAGCAGTCGGCCAGGTGCCCGGGGTCCCAGCTGATGAGGCCGTGGGCTTCTTCACCCGCCGATTCGAAGCGCTGGAGCTCGAGGTCTCGCTGTTGGAGCGGCGCATTGCCACCGGTGCGGTTTCTCCTGACGATGCCGTCGGCTCGATCAACAAGCTGCGTCCTGCGATCGCCGAGGCCCGAGCCGTTGGTGATCTGGACGGACTGCAGGCTCGCTTGGAGGCGCTGTCTCCGCTGATCGCTGATCAGCGGGCCGCCCGACGCGCGGAACGGGCCCGGCAGCAGGAGGAGACCCGGGCCGCGAAGGAAAAGTTCGTCCTCGAGGCCGAGCGGCTCGCCGCCGGGAACGATTGGCGGGGCGGGGTGAACCGCTTCCGCGCCCTCTTGGATGAGTGGAAAGCGCTACCGCGCCTTGATCGGGCGACCGACGACCAGCTGTGGCACCGATTCTCCAGCGCACGCACGACCTACACCCGACGCCGCAAGGCACAGTTTGCCCAGCAGAACGAGCAGCGCGAGGCCGCGCGGTTGATCAAGGAAAAGCTTGTCACCGAGGCAGAGGGGCTGGCGAGCTCCACCGATTGGGGCCCGACAACTGGTGCCTACCGTGACCTCATGGCCCGCTGGAAGGCGGCCGGGCCAGCCCCGCGCGATGTTGATGAGTTGCTATGGAAGAGGTTCCGTGGAGCCCAGGATCGCTTCTTCATGGCCAAGCAAGCGGCGCTGTCGGAGCAGGATTCCGAACTCCGGGTGAACGCGCAAGCCAAAGAAAGGCTGCTGGCCGAGGCCGAGACGCTGCTCCCAGTGCGTGACCCTGGTGCTGCCCGCGCGTCCTATCGAGACATCCTCGACAGGTGGTCGGCTATCGGGAAAGTGCCTCGGGACGCGGTCCGGCCGCTCGAGTCTCGACTTCGCGCAGTCGATAGCGCCATCAAGACCGCCGAGGACGAGCGCTGGAAACGCAGCAATCCCGAAGCGAAGGCGCGGGCGGAAGACACCGCCGCGAAGCTGGAAACCCAAATTGCCGCACTCGAGGCACGTGCCGCGCAGGCGGAGGCCAGGGGTGATCATCGCGCCGCACGTGAGGCTACTGCGTCAGCCGCCACCTATCGCGAATGGCTCGCTCAGGCACAGCGCACAGCAAGTGATCTGGGAGGGTGATCTTCGGCGGGCCTATCGCGCGATCTGCGTCCGCGATGTTCGCGCCGCCGATCTGCAGGAGAAGCCGACGAACCGCCTCGGAGAACCGAGCCGCATATTCGGATCGCGCGCCGCCGTGCTGAGGAGGAGAGAGCAGACACGCTTCACCGTCTGCGAACGACGACGAAGTAGGCGGGCTCACCGCGCGATCCGCGCTGAGCGAGCTTGCGAGCGAAGCAATTGTTATTGCTGGATGCGGTAGGCCTCGTAGACCGCCGGAACACCGCGTACGGCACGGAGCACGTGATCCAGATGGGTTGGATCCGCGGTCTCGAAGGTGAACTTGGCGCGGCAGATGCGGTCCTTGCTCGTGGTCAGGCCCGCGGACAAGATGTTGACGTGCTGATCCGATAGTGCACGGGTGATGTCCGAGAGCAGCCGATTCCGGTCGAGGGCCTCAATCTGAATCGCTACCAGGAAGGAGCTCTTGGCGTTCGGCGCCCACTCCACTGGGATAAGACGTTCCGGCTCGGCCTGCAGACTGGCCGCATTGCTGCAGTCGAGTCGGTGCACCGAAATGCCCGAGCCGCGGGTCACGAAGCCGAGAATGTCATCGCCCGGCACCGGCGTACAGCACTTCGCCAACTTGACCAGCAAGTCGCTCGCGCCAATGACTCGGATGCCGCAGTCGATCGCTCCGCTGCTGCGCCGCCGGCGACCGGTGACAACCCGATCCTCACTGATCTCCTCGGCGACCGTTTCGTCGCCACCCTCGACGGCGATCAGTCGATTCACTACCGACTGCGCGCCGACGGTTCCTTCACCGACCGCGGCGTAGAGCGCGGAGACATCGGCCAGCTTGAAGAAGCCGGCCACCGCGGTGAGGTGCTCGAGCGTGAGCAGCCGCTGCAGCGGCAGGCCGCCTTTGCGCAGCTGTCGCGCCAGCAACTCCTTCCCGGTCTCGATCGACTCTTCGCGACGTTCCTTGGTGAAGTGGTGCCGGATCTTGTTACGCGCTCGCGGGCTGCGAACGAAATTCATCCAGTCCCGACTAGGTCCCGCGTTCTCGGACTTGGAGGTGAAGATCTCCACCACATCGCCGTTCGCGAGAACTGATTCGAGTGGCACCAGTCGACCGTTCACCCGCGCACCAATGGTCTTGTTACCCACCTCGGTATGGATGGCGTACGCGAAGTCGATCGGTGTAGAACCCTGGGGCAGGGAGATGACGTCCCCTCGAGGCGTAAACGCGTAGACCTCGTTGGTGTTGATCTCGAACCGCAGCGAGTCCAAGAACTCCCCAGGATCGGCTGTCTCCCGCTGCCAATCCAGCAGCTGCCTGACCCAGATCAGCTCGCCCGCATCGTCCGCGCCCTTGACTGGGAGGCCCGTACCCTTGCCTTCCTTGTACTTCCAGTGGGCTGCGACACCGTACTCCGCACGTCGGTGCATGTCATCGGTTCTGATCTGCAGCTCGACCGGCTTTCCCTCCGGCCCGAGAACAGTGGTGTGCAGGGACTGATACATGTTGAACTTCGGCATGGCGATGTAGTCCTTGAACCGGCCCGGGAGCGGGTTCCAGCGGACATGCAGCACGCCCAGTGCCGCATAGCAGTCGCGGCTGTTCTCGACCTGGATCCGCAGACCGACCAGATCGTAGATCTCCTGGAAGTCTCGGCCGCGAACCACCATCTTCTGATAGATGGAGTAGTAGTGCTTCGGACGTCCGGTGACGGTTGCTTTGATCTTGGCAGCACGCAGGTCGCCCTGTACCTGGTCGATGACGCGCGAGAGGTATTTCTCCCGGCTCGGGGCAGCCTCGGCGACCAGCCGGACGACCTCGTCGTAAACCTTGGGAAACAACGTGCCGAAGGAAAGGTCCTCGAGCTCCCACTTGATCGTGTTCATGCCGAGCCGATGAGCGAGCGGGGCAAAGATCTCCAGGGTCTCCGAGGCAATCCGAGATTGCTTGTCCGGCCGGAGATAGTGCAACGTCCGCATGTTGTGCAGCCGATCGGCAAGCTTGATCACCAGCACTCGGATGTCCCGGCTCATCGCCACGACCATCTTGCGGATCGTTTCGGACTTGGCGGACTCCCCGTA
>DASVEX010000164.1:0-3742 GCA_036380335.1 Propionibacteriaceae bacterium
CGCATGTTGGGCCGCTCCACGGGATAGTTACTGGCTAACACACAGCGGTCTGGACCGGCGGCGTCGAGCGCAACGTGTATCAAGCGATTGATGGTCGCTGGGTTCCAGGTGGGGTCTGAGAGTCCGAGAGCGGAGATCTTAAGCCGTGCTGATGGGACGGCGCTGAAGAAGTCGGCGAGCGCGTGCGACCAGTCCGCCTCGCTCGGGGACGCGTACGGCAGACCTGTGTGTTCCAGCACGACCACAAGTTCCGGAATCTCGCGAAGGATGCTGGCCGCCTGGTCGAGCTGGCTGGGCCAGACGAGCAGTTCGAAAACGAGGCCCTGCTCGGCGAGCATGCGGAGCCCCCGGGCCCAGCTGATGTCATCCAACAGGTTGACCCGCGGGATGTCGGCGCGACGGGATTTTGGATCGAACCACGCCTCCTGCCGAATCCCACGGAAGCGTGGCGATCGGGCGTGTCGGGCCAGCACATCGTCCAGAGCCGGATCTCGCAGATCGGCGTATCCGATGATCGCCGTCGGAGTTTCGTGAGCATCGGCAAGCTCGTCCAGCCACTCGGTCTCCAGCACAGGGTCAAGATCATGATCAATCTCAGCCTGGACATGGACGGTTGCTATCAGATTGACGTCGGCGGCGTCTCGTTGAAAATCGCGAGGAAGATATCGCCCTGGCAGCTCATCGAACCCGGCACTCAACCAGGGGTATGCCAGCCGGTCCGGATCCCACAAGTGAATGTGGGTATCGATGACGCGCTGGGGCACACGCGGGATCCTATCCATCTCGGCGAACCCAGCGGTCAACACTTAGGCTCGTCACCATTCAGCGATGGATCCATCCGCGTGGCGCCAGATTGGGTTGCGCCAACGATGACCCTGCTCGGCGCGTTCTCTGACGTAATCCTCGTTGACGTCGATGCCCAAGCCAGGGCCGGTGGGGATGGCGACGAAGCCATCCGCATAGTCGAAAACCGACCGATCGGTCAGGTAGTCAGGCAGGTCATTGCCCACGTTGTAGTGGATACCGAGGCTTTGCTCCTGGATGACGGCTCCACTGGCCAAGATCGACTTGAAATCCCATCGCGAATAGAGCCGTTCACCGAGCGCGATCGGTGTCGCGGTATTGATCATGGCGTCCAGGAAAGAGTCGAGGTGCTCTGACAGCACCGGTTCCTCGATTGAACATCAGCCGGTACGGCTCCAGCTCCTTCAGCAGCACCTTCGCCATCGGCTTGTGGACTCGGCCGTGAAAGTCGACGGCAATCCCCAACGCGGGCACCGCATCCCGCACAGCGGCCACCCGATCAAGTGCCGCCTGGACCCGATCCCACGCGTCGATGATCTGTAGCTCAGCGGTGCCGTTCGGTCGTTTCGTCGTAGTCGAGCGGCTCAGGCACAGGCAGACCACATCCGTGGAGATGACGCAACAGTGCGTGAACGGCCGGTGTCCAGGGGTTTGGTTGGCCTACGCACGACGGCGCCTACCACCTCGACACGCCTCCCGACGATCATCCGAGGAGGGTAGCAATCGCAGCACTGACAGATTGAAGAGCTAACGCCGGCGCCGCCGGCGCACAGCTGGCTGCGGAGGTGGATTCATGACTGACCTTTGCTGGAAGCGCTGTAGCGCGACCCAGATGAGTGGGACGCCGATGAGGCTGGGCAGGAGCCAGTAGGTCAGGTGGGGTAGCCGGCTCCACAGCGGTAGGAAGGGTCCGTTGTCGACGTAGAAGCCGGTGAGTAGGGCGATGTAGGAGCCGCCCATGCCGATGGCGTGGTGGGGTGGCCAGCCTGGTCGATGGCGTCGGCGGGCGCGGTAGCCGTACAGGCCGAGGCTGAACGCGATGACGGCGATGGCGAATAGCTGGGCGTCTTCGTGCCAGCGGATCCAGGCCATGATCGTCGCGGTGGTGAAGATTCCGCCGAGTGCCCACAGGTAGACCCGTCCGGCACGCGGGTGGCGGCCGGGTTGTTTGTGGGCCGTCGCGGCGAGGGCCCCCGCTATCACAGCGGTCAGCCCGGACAGGATGTGTAACACCAACGCCGTCGCGAAGATCGGTCCCGCGTCAGGGATCGGCAAGCCGAGGATCTCACGCAAAGATCTCACGATTGACGTCATGATCAATCTCGAGTATCAAACTCGCATCAGGCTGGCGTATAGCACAGTCGCGATGCTGCAGACGATGCGGATCAGGCTGGTGGCACAGGCGATGATCATCAGCGGTCTTGGTGGAGTAGCAGACACCATGACAATGGTGATCATGGTGAAGTCGATGATCATGCACAGCATGGCGATAGCGACAGTGGCCGTTAGGGCACGGCGCGGGCCGGTTTCAGGCAGCCAGCGCATCAGGCGCCCGGTGGTGGCGAGGGTACCGCCGGCGGTGGCGATCGCGGCGATGATCAGCGGTATGACGGGGATGGTCGCTACGAGCGCGATGAGGCCGATGTGCCAAGGGCTTGGATGTAGCAGGAGCAGCCACCAGATTCCCACGAGCGGGCCAGTCGCAAGAAAGCAGGCGATGGTGCGGCGCGCGTACGCGGTGGCCAGTTCGCCGGCGAACGCGTCTGCGACGGCATATGGGCTTCCGAACTGGCTGATCGCTGCTGCGGCCGCCCAGTCGGGTGCCAGCCCGGTTGCAATGCGGTCCTCCGTGGCTTGCTCCAGGCCGTCGCGCAGCTCGGTGAGAATCGCGTCGCGGCGGCGGCGTGGTCCGTGTAGCTGTGCGGCGAGGTCGGCAAGATATGCCGCAAGCGGGTCCTTTGGTCGCCCACTGGCGATGGTGGCTACGCGGTCGCTGGCCATGTTCGTCTCTTGAGGAGGGCGGATACGGCGGTGGAGAACTGGTCCCACAGTGCGCGTTGTTCGGTGAGCGCGATGTGCCCGGCCGGAGTGAGGTGGTAGGCGCGGCGCCGGCGTCCGCCAACGGTCTGCCAGTCACTAGCGATCAATCCCGCGCGTTCCAATCGGTGCAGCGCCGGGTAGACCGTGCCGGTGGGCAGGTCGAGGGTGCCGTCGCTTCCAGAGCGCAGCGACTCGATGACGGCGTACCCATGTTGCGGGCCAGGTTCGAGGACGGCGAGCAGCAGAGCGTCGAGGTGGCCCTTGAGCAGTTCTGGTCGCATTGGCAGCACAGCTGTCGCCTCCTTTGCGATCGTGGGGTTCACCCGGCACTACTAGTGTAGCGTCGCCATACTTTGCGTTACTACCTATCAGGGCCGACGATCTGGGGTGTGGTCACGACGCGCTCTCTGCTTCTGCGTATAGATCCGCGAGGTGGTGGATGCGACGGTCGATGTCGCTGTAGGCGCGCTCGAATGCGGCGCTGGTATTGGTTGGCACGGGGTCGGGAATCGACCAGTGCAGTCGCGGCAGGGCGTGGCTGAGCTCTTCGTGGGCGTTGTCGCAGACGGCGACGATCAGGTCATTGTCGTGGAGGACGTCTTCGAGGGGTTCAGGGTGGTTGCGGTGAATGCGGAGTCCGTGGCGCTTGGCGACGGCTATCGCCCGCGGGTGGATGCGTGGACCGGGATGAGTGCCGGCCGAGGTGGCTGGAGTGTTGCTCAGTTGGTTCCAGATGGCGGCGGCGAGCTGGGAGCGGGCCGAGTTCGCCGTGCATACAAACAGCACCCGGGATCCAGTGGGGAGACTGTTGGGTATGCCGCCGGAGACCGCGGCTACCCAGACGGTCGGGTTGTCAAGTCGTAGTTGGACGTAGCTGCGGCGCTGGTCGCCTTCGGAC
>DASVEX010000165.1:0-13048 GCA_036380335.1 Propionibacteriaceae bacterium
GTTGTCGTCGTCGGTGAGCAGCTGATCGGCTTCTGGATTGCCGGTGAGCCGAAGCGGGGCGTTGGTCATAGCGTCATTCTGATAGATACGAGCCTTGGGGCGTAGCTGGGTGAGCCTTCATGTCCCTGAATCTGCATCGCCAGTGAGCCAAAACAGGCTCGACAGTGCCCGAATCACCGCAGCCGTGCGAAATCAGGGAACTGCCCTGCAGAGCAGCTCGGCCGTCATGCGCCAGCGCTATTCGTACATGACGTACTCGGGTTGCGGCTTCAGACGGAGCACCTCCGGTGGCGTCATGAGCCGGCCACCGTGGCGCCGGTCCTCGGTAAAGAACAACTTGAAGCCGGCGTGCACGAACTTGGGTGTCGACTTGTTGACCACCCGATAGGTGTTCTTCTTGGGTCCGGGATGCCCAAGGCCGTCCACGGACTTGATCGCGACCACGCCAGCGTGTTGTTTGAGCCCTGACTCATGACGAACGACGCTGCGTGCGACCTGGTGGTAAACCATCACCTTCTGCGGAAGGTTGTACTGCTTGACCAGGCCGGACAGATAGCGAGAAACCCCATCCAACTCTGCCCCAGTCGTATGCCCGTACACCCCGCCTGGTCGCTGACCTCGATCCATCGCCCATTCAGGATCTAGAGCTACGCCGATGTCAGGTTCCTTCAGCCACCTCCGAAACGCCTTCGCCTCGGTGATGAACTCCGACCGACCTGGCTGGAGATTGAGCAACAGCACGGCGCGATGCTTACGCGCGGCCTTGTGGTATTTAGCAATCTGTGCGTCTGTAAGACGCATCCGGTACTTCCCGTCGCGGCCTGGGCTCCCCTGCACAACCGTGGCGATCACCTCGACAACCGGCAAGATCTCCCGGCCCGCGGCGTACGGCTTGGCCCTGCTTTCGATCTCGGCGACCCGCTGATTCAGAGGGCCGGTCCCTAGCCGGCCAAGGGTTGAGGCGCCGGTCACCCCGGCATAGCCCACCAGGCGATAGCGCGGGAAGATCTCGCGCCCGCCCCGCGGCAACAGGGCCGGTGCCGGTTGGTTGGGTGGCTTGGCAGCGGGTGTGCGGTCACGCGTTGGTGCGGGACTGGCCGACCGACTGGCGACGGATGGCGCCGAGCTGGCTGAGCCAACACTGGGCGAAGCCATCGGGTCCTGGCCCATGCCGCATGCCGTGCAAGCCAGTACCAGGAGAAGTGTCACGGCGTATCGGATGATCGTCACAGGCGTCACCCCCGGGAATTGTCATTGACGGTTCGTCGTCGTGCGCGTAAACCCCCGAGGCTTAGATCTCAACCTACCCAAAGCATGGGTCGCCAGGCTAACCTTCTGCGTCAGGAGGTTGGCGATGCGAATCTATGAACTGCTTCGCGGCAAAGGCTTCGATGTCATCACCGTCCGGCCGACGACACCAGTATCCGAAGCCATCTCGCTGCTCAAGGAGTACAACCTCGGGGCCGTCGTGGTATCCAACGACGGAATGCAAATCTCAGGGATCCTGACCGAGCGCGACGTGGTGCGTCGCCTCGTCGATGGAACCGATTTTCTCGACTCACCGGTTTCTGACGTGATGACGAGTGAGGTGCTCACTTGTCGACCGGCAGAGTCGGTGCAGTCGCTGATGAACACCATGACGGAGCAACGCATCCGTCATCTGCCGGTCGTTGACGACTCTGGAAAACTGGCAGGACTGGTGAGCATCGGTGACGTCGTGAAATCACACATCACCCAGATCGAGTTCGAACGCGATCAGCTCGAGGGCTACGTCTCACACAGCTGAGAGTGATCTGGTTACATGTTGATCATGTGACCCGAGATGCCGTGCGCTACTTCCTTGAGCGCCTCGGACAGTGTCGGGTGCGCGTGTACGTTGCGCGCAACCTCCTCTGCCGTTAAGTCCCACAACTGCGCCAAAGTCAGCTCAGGCAGCAGTTCGGTGACATCGGGGCCGATCATGTGCAGACCGAGGATCTCGCCGTACTTGGCGTCGGCGACGAGCTTGACGAAGCCGGTGGCCTCCCCCAGCCCGTGAGCCTTGCCATTGGCCGTAAAGGGGAACTTCGCCGTCTTGACGTCGTAACCCTTGTCCTTGGCCTGCTGCTCGGAGTACCCGAACGAACCGATCTGCGGCTGACAGTAGGTGGCCCGCGGAATCATGTCGTAGTTGATCGGCATGGTCTCCGCGCCGGCGATGGTCTCGGCGGCGACCACGCCCTGCGCCTCGGCGGTATGCGCCAGCAGCAACTTTCCGGTGCAGTCGCCGATCGCGTAGATGTGCGGCACGTTCGTACGCATGTAGTCGTCGATCTCGATCGCACCGCGGTCGGAAAGCTTGACCCCAGTCTTCTCCAGCCCATAGCCCGCCGTACGCGGCGCAAATCCAATCGCCTGCATCACCTTGTCGGCTTCGAGGACCGTGCTCTCACCACCCTTCGAGGGAGAGATGGTGACCTTCACCTTGTCGCCCGAGTCGTCGATCGATTCCACCTTGGTCCCGGCCAGTACCGTCACGCCGAGCTTCTTGTACGCCTTCGCCAGCTCTCTGGAAACCTCGGGCTCTTCCAAAGGCACGATTCGATCAAGGAACTCCACCACGGTCACCTGGACGCCGTAGTTGGCCATCACGTAGGCGAACTCCACACCTATCGCCCCGGCCCCGGCGATGATGATCGACTCCGGGAGGTTGTCGGTCATGATCTGCTCTTCGTAGGTTACGACGCGTTCACTCAGCGAGGTGCCTGGCAGCAAGCGCGTCGTCGCTCCGGAGGAGATGATCAAATTGTCAAAGGTGACGGTCTCCGTGCCGTTCGGCCCCTTCACGCTGATCGTGTGATCGTCGCTGAACGTGCCCCAGCCGTCGATCTCGGTGATCTTGTTCTTCTTCATCAAGAAGTGCACACCCTTGGCCATTCGATCGGCCGCCGTACGGCTGCGCTTCCACGCCGCACCGAAGTCGAAGGTCACCTCGCCACTGATCCCGAAGACATCTGCCTCGTGATTGAAGATGTGGGCGATCTCTGCATTGCGCAGCAGCGCCTTCGTCGGAATGCAACCGACGTTGTTGCAGACACCACCCCAGTACTTGAGCTCGATGATGGCCGTTTTCAGGCCAAGCTGTGCAGCACGGATGGCGGCGACATAGCCACCGGGTCCGGCGCCAAGGACAACGACCTCAAAGTGCGCGCTCATGGGCCAACTTTAGGGTCCACGCTTGGGGGTCGGCCAGCGGGCCTGCTATGGTCGTGGCCCGTCACCGAGCGAGTATCTCAGGTGGGCCAATCCATCCAGCTGGCCATCAATTCGGTGAGTTGTCCACAAAGTATCTCATATATGAGTTATCGTGCCTTGGTGACTGACAATGACTGAAACCTATTTGGACCGGATCGGCGGCCTCATCCGTGACGCCCGCAAGCATCGTGGCCTGACTCAGACCCAGCTGGCGGACGTCCTCGGGACCAGTCAGAGCGCTGTGCATCGCATCGAAGCAGGCAACCAGAACCTCAGTCTGGAGATGGTGAGCCGGATAGCTGAGGCGCTCGACTCGCCATTGATCTCGGTGGGGGTCGGCGGGCCCCAGCACCTGCGTGTCCAAGGCGGCGCCAAGCTCAACGGCACAATCGAGGTGCGGTCGTCCAAGAACGCCGCAGTAGCACTGCTGTGTGCGAGCTTGCTGAACCGCGGCCGTACGGTCATTCGCGGCATTGCCAAGATCGAAGAGGTCAATCGGATCCTCGAGGTGTTGATCAGCATCGGAGTGCGAGCCAGCTGGTCACTGGACGGTAATGATCTTGAGCTGGTACGACCTGCGGAGCTTTCGCTGGATCAAATGGATCTGGAGGCGGCACGGCGGACCCGCTCGGTGATCATGTTCCTTGGTCCGCTGCTGCACTCCTATAGCCATTTCAAGCTGCCGTACGCCGGTGGCTGTGATCTTGGAGCCCGCACCATCGAGCCGCATCTCCAGGTGCTCCGCCGCTTCGGCCTGGACGTGATCCCCACAGACGGCTTCTACCACTGCTCGGTGGACGTGTCCGTTGAACCGTCCCGGCCGATCACGCTGACCGAGCGTGGTGACACCGTGACCGAGAACGCCTTGCTTGCCGCTGCGCTGTCACCTGGAGTGACAGTGCTACGCAACGCCAGTCCGAACTACATGGTTCAGGATCTCTGCATCTTCCTCACCCATCTCGGCGTTGAGATCGATGGCATCGGCACCACCACGCTGCGCATCCATGGCGTGGAGAACATCAATACCGATGTGGAATTTGCCCCGTCGGAGGATCCCATCGAGGCGATGAGCCTGCTTACCGCTGCGATCGTCACCCAGTCCGATCTGACGATCAAACGAGTGCCAATCGAGTTCCTCGAGATCGAGCTCGCGATCTTAGAGGAAATGGGACTGGACTACGACCTCACACCGGAGTATCTGGCCGTCAACGGCCATGCTCGGCTGGTGGATCTGACTGTCCGGCCGTCGCTGCTGCGCTCCCCTATCGACAAGATTCATCCGATGCCGTTCCCAGGGCTGAACATCGACAACCTGCCGTTCTTCGCCGTGATCGCGGCGACAGCGCAGGGTAAGACAATCATTCATGACTGGGTGTATGAAAACCGCGCGATCTACCTCACTGAGCTGAACCGGCTGGGTGCCCGGGTGCAGCTGCTGGATCCGCATCGCGTCATTGTGGAAGGACCGACCCGCTGGCGGGGCCAGCAGGTGGTCTGTCCACCCGCATTGCGACCTGCAGTCTGCATCCTGCTCGGTATGCTCGCCGCCCGTGGCGAGTCCCAGCTGCGGGATGTATACGTGATCAACCGCGGCTACGAGGATCTTGCCAACAGGCTGAATGCCCTCGGCGCCAACATCGAGGTCTTCCGCGACTAGCGGAGACGCAGCACATCAAAGCCGTGGCTCGGCCGGATGAATTCCTCCTGGGCAGCGCTCAGTGCCAATTCTGAGAGACCCAGATCGTCCGTGACGGTCAGCAGGCCGTAGATGACTGCGGCCGTGTGCGCGAGGGCTTGTGGCAGATCCTGCAGGCGCAGCAGAGTCGCCAGGAAGGTGGCGGCCGTAATATCGCCGCTGCCGGTGAACGTACGCGGCAAGCGCGGCGTGGATACCAGCCACGCGCCCTCAGCGCCGACGGCGACCATGTCGATCATCCCCGGCGGTGCATCGCCGCGGACCACGCTGGTGATCAACACGACGTCGGGTCCAAGGGCCCGGGCCGCATCCGCAGCGTCAAGCACGTCGTCCATTGTGGCCACCGGCATGCCGGTCAAACATGTCAGCTCGAACTGATTGGGCGTAATGATCTGCGCGGCAGGAACCACCTGCTCTCGCATGAACTCTGCAATTCCGGGCAGCACGTAGCTACCGACATCCACATCACCTAGCACGGGGTCGCAGCAATAGATCGCGGCAGGGTTGCGGAGCTTGACCAACGCCACCGCTTCCAAGATCACGGCACCGATATCGTCGCCGCCCTGGTAGCCGGAGAGCACCGCATCCACCTCGCCCAGTACGCCGCGTTCATCGATCCCGAGCACAACATCGTGAAGATCAGCCGCACCCAGCAGCGGGCCTCGCCACGTTTGGTAGCCAGTGTGGTTGGAGAAGTGCACCGTGTTCACCGGCCAGACGTCCACCCCCATCCGCATCAGCGGGAAAGTGACGGCGCTATTGCCGACGTGTCCGTAGGCGACCGATGACTGAATCGACAAGATCGTCGTCACCCGAGTGATTGTCGCAGCGCTGGGCAGATGCACGGGCGGCATCCCAGCGCGATCCGCGCTGAGCGAGCTTGGCGAGCTGAGCGAGCTTGGCGAGCGAAGCAATTAACATGGTGGCCATGTCAGCCGGCGTCGAGGACGATAACTCCCCCGACGCTGACGTACCGACCGTGACATTGCAGCGGGCGAGCGAGGTCACCCACCGGCCCAGCTCAGGACCGGATGAACATCACCAAGATCACCATCACCACATCCTCATCGAGCCCGAAGAGGACCGCTGGCGGTGGCGTCGCAAGATCAGGCAGAACAAACGGCAACTGGCCGTCTACCGCGTCGCGGTCGGCGTCCTCGGACTCCTCTTGATTGCCCTCGGTCTCGTCAGCGGCCCGCTCCCGGGACCCGGCGGCATTCCCCTCGTCCTGCTCGGGCTGGCGGTGTGGTCAAGTGAGTTCGAATGGGCCCACCAGCTGATGCTGTGGTTCAAAAAACAGCTGCACCGCTATCGCACCTGGTCGACGCCCAAGAAGGTGCTGTTCTGGGTGGCTTTCTTCGCCTGCTGCGGGCTCCTCGGATACTGCTACCTGCTTGCGTTGGGAATTCCCGGCTGGCTGCCCGGATCGGTCGATGTCGTGCTGCAACGCCTGCCAGGTATCTAACAGCCCGGCACAATGAGGCCATGAAGGCCGCCGACTACGCGTTCTTCGACGTACCGTTTGCGGCTTACGCGCATCGTGGCGGTGCGACGTATCGGCCCAATCTGCATCGCGAGAACAGCCTGCACGCGTTCCACGAGGCGGTCACTCTCGGCTATCGCTACCTGGAGACTGACGTTCATGCCACCCGCGACGGGGTGTTGCTGGCGTTTCATGATGGCGTTCTCGATCGGGTAACCGACCGGACCGGCGCAATTTCCGACCTGAGCTACGCACAGGTCGCCGAAGCCCGTATCCACGGAATAGACCCGATACCGCGATTGTCCGAGCTGCTCGTGAAGTTTCCCGACGCGCGGTTCAACATCGACGCCAAGTCGCACGCGGCCGTGGCACTCCTCGTTTCGACCATCGAAGAGTTCGAGGCGTACGACCGGGTCTGCGTCAGCTCATTTGGAATTCGTCGCATCCACGAACTGCGGCGCCGTCTCGGCTGGCGAGTCCCATCCGCGGCCAGTGCATTGGGAATTGCCGCCAACCGCTTCCTGCCGTGGCTTACGTGTGTGCTGAACAGCTCGGCGCCGGTGCTGCAGATGCCGATCTCCGTCCCGATGGCTGGCCGTCGGCTCACTGTCTTGACACCGTCGCTGGTCGAGGCGGTTCATCGAGCTGGCAAGCGCGTACAGATCTGGACGGTCGATGACTCCGAAACCATGGAGAGACTCATCGATACCGGTGTGGACGGGATCTTCACAGACCGCATCGACACCTTGAAAGAGGTCCTCCTCAGGCGCGGCCTGTGGACTGAAGATGGATCGGGGAGCGATGACAGATAGCGACCGGGTGGAGGCTGCCGAGCTCAGGCCTTCGCTCGCCGTTGGCGGCCGGATCAAGCGCCGAATGGTGCTGGCGTGGGGCCTGTGGGACTGGGGCTCCTCGGCGTACAGCGCCGTGGTCACCTCATTCGTCTTCGGCCCGTACGTGGTGCGCGGGGTCGTCGGCGACGTCCAACCGGGCGGGCTCACCGCGAATACCTGGCTCGGCATCTCGACTGCCGCGGCCGGTTTCTTGGTCGCAGCCATCGCACCGGTCACGGGCCAACGCGCTGACGCCGGTGGACACCGTAAGCGCAACCTCGCGATCTGGAGCGCCTTGGTGATTGCGGTCATGTTGGCCATGTTCACCGTGAAGAACGATCCGAGCTACCTCTGGATCGCGTTGGTCCTGCTCGCAACCGGTGCCGTCTTCCAAGAGTTCGCCGTGGTCTCCTACAACGCGATGTTGCCGCAGGTTTCCACTCCCGAGACCGTCGGCCGCGTGTCGGGATTTGGCTGGGCGATGGGCTACTTCGGCGGCATCTTCTTATTGCTGATCTGTTACGTCGGATTCATTGCGCCCGATGTCGGCTGGTTCGGCGTCACGTCGGCGGGCGGCCTCAACATTCGGGCAGTTGTGGTCTTCTCGGCCATCTGGTTCGCCGTTTTCGCAATTCCCGTGCTGATGGCAGTCCCTGAATCCCCGCCAGGTCCCAAGCGCCGACGGGTGGCTTTTTTCGCCTCGTATCGGCTGCTCGCCAACGACATCAAGGCCCTTTTCAAGCGCGACCGGAACTCGGTGCACTTCCTTATCGCATCAGCTCTTTATCGAGACGGCCTAGCAGCGATCTTTAGCTTTGGCGCGATTCTCGCGGTGAGCGTCTACGGACTGGCGCAGTCAACGGTGCTGATCTTCGGAATTGCCGCCAACGTCGTTGCCGCGCTGGGAGCTCTGGTTATGGGCGCCGTCGAGGACCGCATCGGCCCTAAAAAGGTGATCATGATCTCACTCATCGGGCTGATCAGCACCTCGCTGATCCTGCTCTTTGCCCACGGCACCACGGCGTTTTGGATTTTCGGGCTGATCTTGACGCTTTGGGTGGGTCCCGCTCAGTCCAGCTCCCGGGCGTTCATGGCACGCATCGCGCCGGTCGGGCGGGAAGGCGAAATGTTCGGACTGTACGCCACCACAGGTCGGGCTGCCTCATTCCTGGCGCCGGCACTTTTCGCCCTCTTCTCAGGTTTGTTCACCGACCGCGTCGGTATCGTGGGCATCGCTCTCGTGCTGCTGGCCGGCGCAATAGCAATGGCCGGTGTGAAGTCGCCACCAAGACGACAGGTCCAGGTCTCCGAATAGAACTATGTAGCCGGCTAGTAGGTATCGAAGTGCGGAACATATCGGCGTGGCCGCGAGTTGAACCAGTCGGGTTGGAAATACGTCAGGCAACAGTAGACGGAGGTTGTGCTCATGGCTGATCGTTCATTGAAGGGCACTGGGCTCGGGGCCAAGAGCTTCGAGGACGAGGCCGGTGTCGAGTTCGCTGCTCGGCAAGAGGTTGGGTACGACTGCCCGCGCGAGCATCACTTCACTCTGGTGTTCTCGGCCGAGGCCGAGATTCCGTCGGTGTGGGAGTGCCCGCGGTGCGGCGCGGAGTCGCTGCGCTCAGACGGTGAGCGCCCCGAGCTGAAGGAAGAGAAGCCGGTGCGCACCCACTGGGACATGCTTCGCGAGCGGCGCTCCATCGCAGAGCTGGAGGAACTCCTGGCCGAACGGTTGAGCTTGCTGCGTTCGGGCGAATTGGGGTCCACCGCTTTCTCGAGAACCACCAGGCCGAAGAAAACGGCCTAAGAGGGCCAGCGCGACAACTGAATTTACGCTGCAAGCGTCGGCATTGCGCGAAAGCAGCTTCCCACGAACATGGGCCGCCTTCTCGTCTGTGCTGCTGGTCCCCCGAACAGCGGCACAGACTCGAGAAGGTGGCCCTCAAACTGTTAGTGCCGAGCATCCAAAGTCGCTTGACGTATGCGCCGCCCAGGCGGCGCCCCGCTGCGTTCTCGTCGTCGCCCATAGAACACCGCTATAGGACTCCTCCTCGGCCTTGCGGTGCATCCACCTGGACAACGCCTACTGTCAAGGGACTTCAGATGCACGACACTAGGGCTCCTCGATTTCTCCCGCGATAATCACCGGTCCTTCTTGTTTACGGCCATTGGCCGGAGGCTGTTGGACGCTCTCACCTTCGATGAGGTTCTCGGTATCCAGGCGCGCTCGCATCACTGGAATACCTAGCCGGTTGACCCGCCGAGCCACAAAGAACGCGATGATCTTTCGGGCAACAGGCCGCGTCCAACGGAGCAGAAACAGGAAACCCAATACGTCGGTCAGGAAGCCGGGCAGCATGAGCAGGACACCGCCGACCAGGATCAAGGCGGCATCTGCGAGCTCGCCGGTCGGCACCTTGCCTTGAGTGAAGGCGTCATTGAGAGCCTTCCAGGCACGAGCTCCCTCATGACGCATCAGCAGGACGCCGAGGATTGCCTGGCCGACCAAGATCAGCACCGTCGGCAGCAGCCCCAGTTGCTGGCCGACCTTGATCAGCAGCCAGACCTCGAATATCGGCACGGCCACCAGGAGCACGATCAAAAGGAACAGCGGCCAACCATGGCGAAGCCTCATGAAGCCGCCACTCCTCTGTGAGGACCCTTCCGGTTTGTGGCGAGCGCGCGTAGCTGCCTGGCCCGGTGAGCTAACCCCCACAGCGTCGTACGGACCAGCGCCTCGGCGACGATTCGCTGGCTCATCTTGGAATCGCCGTACTCGCGTTCGATGAAGGTGATCGGCACTTCCACCACCCGGAATCCGGCCTTCAACGCCCGCCAGGCGAGATCAACTTGGAAGCAATAGCCGCTTGAGGCCACGTTATCCAATCCGAGCCCGAGCAAGGTCTTGCGGCGAAAGGCACGGTATCCGCCGGTCGCATCCCGCAGCGGGATGCCGAGCGCGATCCTGGTCCACAGATTCCCGCCGCGCGACAAGACCTCGCGAGACTTCGGCCAGTTGACCACCTCGCCGCCCTTGACCCAGCGCGATCCGAGAACCAGATCTGCGTCGCCGAGCGCTGCGAGCAGCCGTGGCAGTTGCTCGGGCTGGTGCGAGCCGTCGGCGTCCATTTCGACCAATACCTCATAGCCCGCATTCAGGCCCCACTCGAAGCCTGCCAGGTACGCCGCACCGAGGCCCTCCTTGCCGAGCCGGTGCATGACGTGAACGTGGTCATCGTTGCTGGCGATCTCGTCGGCCAGCTTGCCAGTGCCGTCTGGTGAGTTGTCGTCTGCGATCAGGACGTGAGCGTCAGGAACCGCGCTACGGGTCCGGCTGAGGATGCGTGCGATGTTCTCCGACTCGTTGTAGGTCGGGATGATCACCAGGATCGGTCCTAGGGCGGACACTGCTGGCTCTTCTTCCGTCTGAGGCTGGGCCGTGGGGGGCATCGGTTGGCTCAACAGGAATCTCTTTCTGGGTTGTGGTGTTTAGGGCTTCGCTCCGCTCCACCAATATCCTTGCGCGGGCTTGCCGGGTCGCACCCACCAGGGCGACGAGACTAGCCAGCACCGCCACCAGCGCCAGCCCTCGTTCCAGCCACGGGGCGAGAAGGATGGCCGGCGTGAGGGCGCTGCGCAAAGGCATCTCGACTACCATGCTCTGCGCTGTGAACTCTTGGGTGCGAATCGCGACCCCACCGTCTCGGGTGATGAAACCAGACACGCTGTTCGTAGTTGCCACCGCAATTTCCCGACGACTCTCCATGGCGCGCGCCCGCGTGATCGCGAATTGCTGCTCGATCTGTCCGGTGCCACCGTACGTCGCGTTGTTGCTTTGCACCATCATGACCTGGGCGCCACCGCGCAAGGCCCGGTAGATCGTCTGGTCATAAGCCAGCTCGAAACAGATCACGTCGCCGACTTTGAGTGGCCGACCGGATGCGGAGACGTCCAGAACGCCTGGGCGGGTTCCGGGCACAGACTGTGCTCCGACTTGCTGCAACAGCGGGATGAGCGGCAGCAGCTGGTCGCGGAAGGGAATCCATTCGCCGAATGGCACGAGATTCTGCTTTTCATAGTGGGCCAGCACGCCACGATCGGGATCCCACCACAGTGCCGCGGTCTGGCGTTCGTCAGTACCTGGTCCCTGCATCACAGCGCCGACCAGAATCGGGCGGTCGGCGACCTCGGCAGCGGCTTGCACAGTCTGCCGGGTGAGCGGATCGAGGATGGGGTCGATGTCGGTCGAGTTCTCTGGCCAGAGCAGGAAATCCGGCTCCGGCTGCTGGCCGAGTCGGACCTTGGTCATTAAATCGATGGTCTCGGACAAATGGTTGTTGGTGACGGAACGGGCACGACCCATCGCCTCAATGCCACGCCCCGGGATGTTGCCCTGCACGATCCCGACACGGACGCTGCCGGCCGCGGTGGCGGCGGGCTCCACCTGGTAGAGCCGCAGCGCCGAGCCAAGCAACCCCAGGACGACCACGCTTGCTGCGGCAACCAGCACCGGGCCGCGTCGCCGCGGCTCGTCTTGCGAGGCTCTCCGTAGCGCGAGGACGCCCCAGGCGAGGAGTTGGCCGATCAGCGCAACGACGAATGAGACGCCCGCGACTCCGATGATCGGAAAGAACCCGGCGAGCGGTGTGTCCACTGCCGCGTAAGCGATCCGGGTCCAGCCAAATCCTCCGAACGGGACCCGCGAGTACGCGTACTCGATGAGCACCCAACAGCAGGCCGTGGCAAGGGGCCACCAGCGCAGCCGCTCCACCCGGTTGACAGTCAGCCCCAGCAGCCCGAAGAACAGTGACATGAAAATGATCAGTGCGGCGGCGACCCAGGTGCCCAGCACATGCACCCAGCTGACGGCGACAGTCAGCATCGCCAGTCCGAACAAGTAGCCGAGACCTGCGGCGGGCAGCGGCCGCGTGCCTCGGATCGCCAAGGTGAAGGCGGGAATTCCGACGAACATCAGCGGCCACAGACCATAGGGCTGCCAACTCAGTCCGATAGCGACACCGGCTAGCAGTACCGCCACGACGCGCAGCACGGACCCGAGCCTACCTAATGTCAAATGACTCTGATCGGTAGATGAGCCGGCCGGCCGAGATGGTAGCGACGCAGGTGGGCAGCTCGTCACCATCCAGCCGTGGCAATGGTGCTGGCCCGTCCAGCTCGGTGTCGTCGATGTCCCAGATCGCCAAGCTGGCAAGTGCACCCGCCCGAATCGTGCCGGCGTTGTCAGTGAACGCCGCCCAATGAGCGCCTCTGGTTGCCGCCTCGAACGCGGACGCGATGCTCAGTCTTTCACCCGGCTGCCAATGTCGTACTGCGCTGCGTACGGTAGCCCAGCCGGCGAGCGGTGTTACCGGAGCATCCGTTCCGAAGGCCAGGCGTACGCCGGCCCGTTCTAGGCTGCGAAAACGATTCATCGCCTCGGCTCGGCTCCGACCGAGACGTTGCTCATAGAGTTCCCCCGGCCGCCCCCACGCGGCATCGAAGGCAGGCTGCATGCTGGCGACAACGCCAAGCTCGGCCAAGGCTGCCATGTCTGCAGCAGAGACCATCTCCAGATGTTCGAGGCGATGCCGCGCCGCCCGCACCGCTGGTATGCCGAGGGCTGCGGCGGCTCGGCGCATCCCGGTGACGGAGGCCTCCACCGCGTCGTCGCCGATGCAATGAAAGCCCGCCTGGAGTCCGGCCCGGGTGCAGGCGATCACATGGTCAGCGATCTGCTGTTCGGACAGATACCGAGCACCACAACTGTCCGCATCGGCATAGGGCTCACCCAGCGAGGCGGTG
>DASVEX010000166.1:0-12736 GCA_036380335.1 Propionibacteriaceae bacterium
AGCGCGCCCACCCATACACCGGTCAGCACGGTAGTGATCCAGACCCGGCCCACTTGCACGTAGACGGTGCCGCAGACGGCCACCAGGCCGAAGAAGATGAAGACGGACACCTCGCCCAGTCCGGCATATCCGTACGGTCGCTTACCTCCGGTGTAGTACCACGCGGCCAGTACGCAGGCTGCGCCGACGGCCAGCAACCACCAATGCTGGGTCATGATCACGAGCCCGAGCCCGGCCAAGGCGGCGATTCCGAAGCTGACAAATGCTGCCCGCTTCACCAGCGGTGGCGACGCGAGACCCGAACCCACCAGCCGCAGTGGACCGACCCGGTCGACATCCGTGCCGCGAATCCCGTCGGAGTAATCGTTGGCATAGTTGACCCCGACCTGGAGCGCGAGACTGACGATGAGTGCGAGGAGCGCTGCCAGCCAGGACCCGCCTGTTGCGAAAACCGCCAGGCCGGTTCCTGCGATCACCGGGGAGCAGGCAGCCGGCAGGGTTCGCGGCCGTGCGCCCGCCAGCCATTGCGTCGCAGTCGGGCGGGCAGCGGTCGGCCCCCTCGCAGCAATCGGTCCCGTCACGCCCTCACCTGTCGCGCATCGCGTACCTTCATGATCATCGATTTGATAGCGACCCGATCCGGTTTTCCGCTAACCAACCACGGAAGTTGATCAACATGGACCAGTTCGCGCGGGACCGCGTACGCGGGCAGCGCTGCTCCCACGGCGATCTGGAGGTCTGCCAGTGATCCAGGCGAGTCGGAGACCGCAATGATCGTGGTACCCCACACCGCATCCGGGACAGCTACGACAGCACCATGTGCGCCACGTCGAGCCGCCCACTGCTGAACGGGCTGCTCGACATCGACAAGGTCAACTTTGTGTCCACCCGTGATCACGATGTCATCCACCCGCCCGAGTACGACCAGCCGCCCGACCTCCCAGCGGCCGAGGTCCTGGGTCGTGAATCGGCCTTCAGCGAGCGCACCGGCGGTGAGATCTGGACGCAACCGATAGCTGGTGAACAGACTCGGACTCTTGATCATGATGCGGCCGTCGTCGGTCAGCTCAACGTCAACCCCGGCCAGCGGCATTCCGTCGTAGACGCAGCCGCCGCAGGTCTCGCTCATGCCGTAGCTGGTCACGACTCGGATGCCGCGGGTCGCCGCTCGATTGAGCAGGTCGCCATCAGCTGGTCCTCCACCGACCAGAACCGCGCTGAAACTTTTCAACGACTCGGTCAGCTCGTCGTGCCGCAATGCCCGCGCCAGTTGTGCCGGGACCAACGAGATGTAGCGCCGTGCGGACAGCGCGTTGCCGAGGTCAGGCAGGTCGCTCAGATCGGAACGCGCCGGCACGACTCGAGTGCCACCCAGGCATGCTCGGGCGATCACCATGAGGCCCGCGATGTAGTACGCCGGCAGTGCGAGCACCCAGTCACCGGGTCCACCCAGCCAGGCATGGCTGGCCTCGACCGAGGCGCGGATAGCGGCACGCGAGAGCACCACTCCCTTTGGCGCCCCCGTCGAACCCGAGGTCGACACGACCGCGGCCACATCCACCTCGCTCACGAGCTTGGTCGGCTGCAGCATGCTGACCGCGCGAGCCCGCTCGATCGGATCAGCCGGCAACGGTGCGATAGGCGGCCCGCCATACAGGGACTCGGTCAGCGATGCCACGACCTGTGCCGGCTCGACGGTCCGGAGCCACACCGCTTCGGAATCCGCTGCACTCACGGCGACTAGGCTAACCGGACTTGCGCGCTGAGCCCTTCGACAAGCTCAGGACGGCGCTTGTCGAAGCGCCCTTCGACGGGCTCAGGGCGCTAATGCGTGCGCCAGACTGGGATCGTGCCGGACCAGCCCTTCTGTTACGCCCTCGGCCTGCGCACTCGGTTTCGTGGGATCAGTGAACGGCAGGGCATGGTCTGGCGTGGCGCCGCGGGCTGGGCGGAGTGGAGCCCTTTTCTCGATTATCAGGGACCGGAATTGGTGTCGTGGCTGCGCGCAGCCGAGGAGGCTGCCGAGTGGGGTTGGCCCCCACCGCTTAGGACCGAGATATGCGTCAACAGCACGATCCCAGCCGTCGGTCCGGTGCAGGCGTACGAAATGGCTCAGGCCGCCGGCTGCCAGACCGCCAAGGTGAAGGTCGCTGAGCGAGGTCAACCACTGACCCAGGATGTCGGGCGTCTGGAAGCCGTCCGCGCTGCGTTGGGTCCGACCGGGAAGATCAGGATCGACGCCAACGGAGGTTGGACCATCGACGAGGCGTTGCATGCTGTCCGGGAACTCGAGAGATTCGATCTTGAGTATGTTGAGCAGCCCTGTGCGAGCGTCGATGAGCTCGCGGACCTGCGGCGACGGCTGGTGCGAGCAGGACTGCAGGTGCCGGTCGCTGCCGACGAGTCGATCCGGCGGGCTGCAGATCCCTATCAGGTGGCGGAGCGGGAAGCAGCGGACATCGCCGTGCTCAAGGTGCAGCCGCTCGGTGGGGTACGAGCCTGCCTCGAGATCGCGGAGCGAATCGGCTTACCCGTCGTGGTGTCGAGCGCTCTGGAGACATCGGTCGGCATCAGGGCAGGACTTGCCCTCGCCGCAGCCCTGCCCGAGCTGCCGTACGCGTGCGGGCTCAATACGGTGGCTTTGCTCACCGATGATCTAGCCAAGGAGCCGCTGGTCGCGGTCGGCGGGGTGATCACGGTGAGCGACCTGGTCGTCGACCAGGCGGCGCTGGACAAGTACCGGCCCAGCGCAGACACCGTGCGGTTCTGGCAGGCTCGTCTGGTGCGAACTCGGGAGTTGGCCGGTGGGTAATGCCACCGCGTGTGCGCGGGTGATCATCGAGGAGTTGGTCACTCGCGGCGTTCGCGATGTGGTGCTTGCCCCAGGCTCGCGAAGCGCGCCGCTGGCGTACGAGTGCTTCGAAGCCGACCGGATCGGGCTGCTGCGGCTGCACGTCCGAGTCGATGAGCGCACGGCGGGCTTCCTGGCCCTCGGATTGGCAAAGGGATCTGGTGCACCAGTCGCCGTACTGACTACCTCTGGCACCGCGCCGGCCAATCTGTATCCGGCGGTGCTGGAGGCCTGGCATGCGCACCTACCGTTGATTGTGATCAGCGCCAGCCGCCCACGGTCCATGATCAACACGGGAGCAAACCAGACTGCCGATCAAGATCAGCTCTTCGGCCGGCATGTGCGCGCGTACGCCGGCCTGTCGGATGCGGTCCTTGATCATCGCACCTGGCGATTCGAGATGGCGCGGATCATGGCGGCAGCGACCGGACTCAGAACTCGGATGCCCGGCCCGGCGCAACTCAATGTGGAGTTCAGTGAACCGTTGCTGCCCGCTGAGTTTGCCTGGCCGCCGCCGGCTCCGGAGCTCAGCATTACCGCGTCGCGGATCCTGTCGGAACCGACGACGATGCCAGCCGGGGCACAGACGGTGATCGTTGCGGGCGACTGCCTACCCGATGTGGGCCGCGCTATCGCTGAGGATGCAGCGCGCGCCCGGGTCCCGCTGCTGGCCGAGCCATCGAGCAATGCTCGCCGCGGCGAGGCCGCCCTGTCCACCTATCGGCTGCTGCTTTCCTCGACGCTTGCCGAGGGAATCGAGCGAGTGGTTGTGTTCGGCAGACCGACCCTGTCCCGCCCGATCAGCGCGTTGTTGAGCCGCGACGACGTCGAGCTCATCGTCGTGTCGGCATACGCGGACTGGATCGATCCGGGACGGGTGGCCTCCATGGTCACCGATGCCGTGACATTCGAGGAGTCAGGGAATGCAGGCTGGTTGGATGCCTGGAAAGAGGCCGACCGGACGGTGCGAGCGCGCCTCGATGCGCTGCTTGAATCACAGCCGTGCTTCACCGGACCGGCATTGGCCGCCACCCTGTGGACTGCTCTCGGTGCTCACGACGCCCTGTTCGCTGGTTCCTCCAGCCCGATCCGCGACCTTGACCTGGCACCCATCAGCGCCACTGCACCGCGGGTGTACGCCAACCGTGGCCTTTCGGGTATTGACGGCAATGTCTCCACCGCCGCCGGCATTGCCCTCGCGCTGGAGCGCCCGACCCACGCGCTGCTAGGTGACCTGACTGCCCTGCACGATGCCACCGGCCTGCTCGTGGGACCGCTGGAGCCGCAGCCAAACCTTCGGATCGTGGTCGCCAATGACGATGGTGGCAGTCTGTTCGCAACTTTGGAACAGGGCGAGCCTGCTCAGATGGGAGCTTTTGAGCGACTCTTCGGGACACCGCAAAGAGTGCAGTTCGAGGCATTGGCTGCCGCGGCGGGGATTGCTTATCGCCGAGTGGAAAAGGCCTCTGAGCTCGATCAGGTTCTGGCGGAACCAGCTATCCGGATGGAGCTCGTCGAGGCGGTGATCGATCGCGCCCACCGCCGCACCCTCGATCGTGAGATCACTGCGCTCGCAGCCACGCTCTGACCTGATTTGTGGCGGTCACATCGTCCTCGTTGTATTCCAGTACGCGGCGGCGCGCCTGGGCACGTGCCTCCGACGTCGCGCCGTGGACGGCATCGGCGAACCAAAGCTGTGAATTGAGGCCGCCGGGATCGTCGTCTCGCCAACTGAACCCGACATGTCTTGCCATCAACTTGAGCCCGAGGCCACTCACGCCGAAATAGTGCGCCTTGACGATCTCTAGCAAGTCGACGAAGTGCTCTTCCGCGTACCCGGCGGCCCAGTCCAACAACTCGTCCTGCTCACGGTGAGCGAGCTCGCCGATCTTGGCGATCTCATATCCGCTGTAGTGGTAGACCGCGACCGACGGCGCGGTGTCGACGACGCTACGTAGCCAGGTGAAGGCGTCGGCGGCCAGCGCGGCCTCCGCGCTGTCGTCAAGATCAACAAATCGGCTGAATTCGTGATAGATGGGAGTGCTGTCACCGGACTGCTGGACAAGGAAGCCCCAGAGATAGACGCGGCCGTCCGCCGAGCTTTCGATGTCCAGGTCGATCTCCACGTCGGCCTGCGGTACCTCGATCGGACCGACGGTCTCTCGATCAAACGAGATGCCTTCGAGCAGCATCCCCGCCCTGCGGGTCGCGACCCTGATGCGCCCTTCAGCGCCGCCGCGGTGGCTGACCTCAGGCAGATACCACTCCAGAAGTTGATCAAGCTCAGCATCTACGAGGTCGGTGATCGTCGTAATGCCATGCCGGCGGAGCGTGGCAATTTCGCGCATGTCCAGCGGCGCCTTGTCGAGGCGCAGACTGACGTCATCCGGGTCGAGCTGCGGCAGGCATAGCTCCCACCACTGGCAGCGGGAGCACTCTTTGTTGACGATGGGGTCGACCAGCAGCTCCGGGTCCTCGTCGGGCCGTCCGGTCTGCAGCTGCGCGACAGCGGCGACCTTGATCCGAAACGCGTGCTCGTGGTCGTAGCGCTCGAGGAGGCTGCGTAGCCGCCAGCCCTCGGGGCTGCTCCGCGAGAAAGCTCGCACCTCCAGCAGCTGCAGGTCGGCCCAGGCCAGCACTGGCGCCTCGAAGAGATCATCGGTCCCGATCACGCCGACCAGCGGTTGTCCAGGTCCGAAGCCACAGGCCTCGAGC
Organism: Propionibacteriaceae bacterium; assembly: GCA_036380335.1. GTDB lineage: Bacteria > Actinomycetota > Actinomycetes > Propionibacteriales > Propionibacteriaceae > Microlunatus. The sequence continues at coordinate 5,567 of DASVEX010000166.1, forward strand.
ATGCGGTAGTAGTGGGCAAGCTGGAGAAAATCAGCGGACCGGCTCCCGATCCGAAGCCCATTGCCGGAGACGCCGTGGGCTGCGCTGGGGGTGGGCTGGTCGAGCGTCGAGTAGCTGAGCGTGCGTGGCTCCGCCGCGTCGTGAGGTGGCTGGGCGCGCTCGATGATCTTGTGCCACTTGACCTCGACGGGGTGGTAAGTGGGTGAATCGTCGACACCGTCTGCGCCGCGGACCAGCAGATCGGGATATCCGACCCGATGTCCTTCACAGTCAACGGGGAGACAGCCGCCGATGATCACGTCGGTGCCAGCGGTCATGGCCCGAACGCAGGCGTCGATCTGCTCAGACCGCGTGCTGTCCGACATTGGCCGAAGATCAACGACACTGCCCAGACACGAGTTGATCAACTGTTCGACAACGGCAGTTTTGAACTGACCGCCGCCGTCGAACAGCTCGGCCAGTCCCTCATTGTTCTCCGTCGAATCGCTAGCGGCGGTTTCTACGGCCACCGTGGGATTGAAGGCATTCTGAGTCTTGACTGGACAGCTACGGGCGGCGTACGCGCCGAGCAAGATCGTTCCCGGCGGCGCCGTCACAGTCGCTGTCTCGATCATGATCGTGCCCGATGCAATGCGACGATGCCGCCCGACAGATTCCGCCACTCCACGTCTCGCCAGCCAGACTCTTCGATCATGGTCGACAGTCCTTGCTGGTCAGGCCAGGCCTGAATCGACTCGGCCAGATACTCGTACGCCGCCGGGCTGGAAGACACCAGCGAGGCGATCCGCGGCAACGCCGCAACGAGATAGTTGGAGTAGATCGTGCGGAACGGCGGCCATGTCGGCGTGGAGAATTCGCACACCACGAGCGTGCCGCTGGGCTTGGTTACGCGCCGCATCTCGCGCAACGCGGCAGCCGCGTCCTCGACGTTGCGCAGCCCGAAGGAGATCGTCACTGCGTCGAAGCTGGCATCCGCGTACGGCAGCCGTAGTGCGTCGGCTGCGACGAAGCTCAGATGAGGTCTGCGCTGCTTGCCGACCAGCAACATGCCAAGGGAGAGATCGGTCGGGATCACATTTGCGCCGCTGCTCGCAAACGGCTCGCTGGAGGTGCCCGTCCCCGCTGCCAAGTCCAAGATCAGCTGTCCGGGCCGCGGCTCAACGGCCTCCACGACGTGACGGCGCCACGCCCGGTCCTGGCCGAGCGAGAGCACATCGTTCGCGACGTCGTACCGAGCAGCCACTCGATCGAACATCGCCGCGACGTCGCCGCGCCGCTTGTCGAGCGTGGCGCGGGAGCCAGCTCCATCAAAGTCGGCAGCGTCTAGGTCAGGCACACCGGAAAGCCTGCCATGCACCACTGACACGAGCGCTGAGCTTGGCGACGTGCGAACCCGCGCCGCCGATATGGACACTGAGCTCGTCGAAGTGCGAACTCGCACCACCCTTCGAGAGCCTCAGGGCGCAATTGCTAGAGCTCGGTGACGGCCTGGATCGTCGCCGGATTCGGCTGCTGGGCGCCGCCGGCATCCTCGACGCTGACCGCCAATCCCGTTATGCCACTGAGGCCCTCGCGGAAGAACTGCTGACGATCGCCGCCGCCGGCCACCAGGTTGTCGGCAATCGCACGCTCGCCCTCCAGCGTCCACAGCTGGTAGCGCTTGTCATTGCCCACCGCAGGAAGATCCTTGCCGACAAACATTGCGCGGTTCAGGCTCTTGGAGACCACGAAGGAGATCTGTCCGCCATCCTTCATCGTGGTCGAGTAAGTCCGAACGTCAGGCGCGGTCAGCAGCTCAGTCGCTGCCGTCTGCTGTGCTACCTGCGCCTGTCGCGACTGGACCAGCCCGTAGACGACGCCACCGAGCGCCAGCGCAGCCGCCATGACCGCGGCAACCAGCACGCTGAGGAGGCGGGTACGCCGTTGCTGTCGACGAAGCGCCAGCTCGTCGATCGGACGCTCCGAAACGGCAGCAGCCGAAGGAGCCTTCGCCTCAGCGGGTGCCAGCTCGGCCAGAGGCTCCGGCGGCAGGGGCCTGACCTGGGAAACAGCAGCAAGAATCGATCCGCGTAGTTCCTCCGGCGGCGTCACGCTCGTGAGCAGCGACAACTCGGCAACCGTCTCACCGAATTCGTGAACCTCGCGGCTGCAGGTCGGACACACGGCCAGATGAGCCTCGAACTCATCCAGCTCGTCGGGGTCGAGCGCATTCACCACGTACGACCCAACGGCGCCATGGATTTCGCTCATGCTTCCACCCCCAACGCATCCCGGAGCCCGATAAGGCCGTCACGGATTCTTGTCTTCACAGTGCCGAGCGGCAGCTTCAGCAGTTGCGCCACCTGGCTTTGGGTATAGCCACCGAAGTACGCGAGCGTCAGCGCCTCTCGCTGTATCGGAGTCAACGAGGCCATCCCTTTCCGTACCCTGTCCACATCAAGTCTCTGCTCTACGCCATCCCACACCTGGTCGATCTCGCGGTCGCCGCGATGGAAGGCATACCGCTCGTCCCGAGCCACTTCGCTAGACACTGATCTCACACGATCGACCGCCCGGCGGTGCGCCATGGTCGTCATCCAGGCAATGACGCTGCCTTTGGCCGCTGAGAACCGCGCCGACTGCCGCCACACCTCCACGTAGACCTCCTGCATCACCTCGGCCGCATGGTCCGGCGAGCGAAGCACCCGCAGGATGATTCCGTAGACCCGCTGTGAGGTGAGGTCATAGAGCTCAGCGAAGGCGTCCTCATGGCCGCGGGCCGAGAGTGCCATCAGCTCGACGAGATGTGCCGCCTCGGTTTCGCGACCACGTGACCCCGCCGCGCGCGGCGCGGACCGGGAGGGCTGACCCTCCGAATCCGGCGGCAGCGAGGAGACATTCACGACATCGACGCTCTCACGGGCGGTGCTTCATGCTCACGAACTCGGTGGCAACACGCAGTTGGGAATGGCGATAGTCGTCATGGGTGCCTCCCTCGGGGTCACGAGTACGAAAGGGCCTTGCCTCTCGGAGTGTTATTCGTCGGTACTGGCGCAAGAGATTGGTCCGGATCTCTTGCCGAAACGAGGCAGAATCGCCTGCATGGCCAAACGCGCGACGATCCTCAAGGTGTCCGGCCTGCGCCGGGCCTTCGGGCCCAACACCATCTTCGAGAAATTCAGCCTGGAGGTGCGAACCGGAGAGGCCATCGCGCTCACGGGACGCAACGGAGCCGGCAAATCCACCCTGCTGCGCTGCCTGGTAGGTGCGGATCGAGCGGACGATGGCAGCGTCGAGGTCTGCGGCAATGCCATGACCGAGACTTCTCCGGAAATCAGGCGCGACGTCGCCACGGTGATCGACGATCTTGACTTCTTTCCCGATCTGAGTGTGGTGGAGCATCTCGATCTACTCGCCCGGGCGCATGGGATCGCCGAGCCGGACGAGCTGGTCGATGAGGTGCTGGAGGAGGTTCAGCTGGTCCCGCAATCCGGTCAGTTGCCCGGGACCCTGTCCTCCGGTCAACGGCGCCGGCTCGCTCTCGCCACCGCATTCGTACGCCCCCGCAAACTGTTGATCTTGGATGAGCCTGAACAGCGCCTGGACACCGAAGGTGTCGGCTGGCTGGCGCAACGACTGAAATCGGAGCGACAAAAGGGCCTGGCGATTGTGTTTGCCAGTCACGAGCCCGCGTTGGTCGACACGGTGGCGACTCGAGTCATCCAACTCGGAGCATCGCGCGGATGAGCAGTCTCGAAGCGGGTGCTGATGACTTCGCCTTCGAGGAAGCACCCGAGCAAAAACCGCTGACGCCCGCTACGGCGCGTGAGCTGAAGCGGCTGATCAAGGACTGGCGTTCAGGCCGAGCAACGCGCAACGTACTGCAGGCGATGGGAGATGCCTACGTCGCTGTCTTCGGCGCGGTGATGATCGGCGCCATGGTCGTCAATGTGGTCTTGAAGGCACAGCGAACGATCGCGCAGTGCAACAGCGCCACCTGTCTCTCCGCGCGGGCCATCTTGCCGTGGGCGGCGTTTGCGGCAACTGTCGGCGTCGCGCTGGCAGCCAGCCGGTTGTTCGGGCCCGTGCTGGCATCTGCGGCTGAGGGTTTCTGGCTGCTCGACGCGCCTATCTCGCGTGCCAAGCTGTTGAGGTCTCGGTTGGTCGGCGCGGTATTCGCGGCGTTGCTGGGCGGCGTTGTAGTCGGTGCGCTGATCTCCGCCCTGACGGGCTCGGGACTGATCGAGGTGCTGGTCTGGGCGGCTGCGACCGGCCTCTCCGCGGCGGCGTCGGTCGCCTTCGCGGCGGCACAGCAGGGCATCGAGCGTCACCGGCTCACTCACCTCGCGACCTACCTGTTCGGCTTGCTCGCGCTGGGTGCGCTGTTCAGCGTCGTGGGCGTGGCGGCCGGGTGGTTCAGCCTTGGCCTTTTGGACAACGTCGGCATCGAGCTCGGGCTGATCATGATCACGGCCTCGCTTCTGGTCCTGCTGATCAGTGCCGTACTGGCCGCAATCCGGCTCGGTCAGATTCGGCGTACCCGGCTGGTCGGCGGCGGAGCGTTGGTGAGCGGTATTTCCGGGGCATTCTTCGCGCTGGATATCGGACTTGCTCGCGACATCGTGGTCGAGCGGCGCGCTATGGAGCGCGGTCACGTGCGCCCCAAGCGTGGCAAGGGTGTAGGACTCGAGGCGATCATCTGGCGGGAATGGCAGCGGCTGTGGCGATTCCCGCAGCCCTTGCTCGTGTTGGTTGCGACGATCGTGGTCCCTTACGCGGCGGATGCTCTCGGCATGAGCACACTCACTCCGGTCCTCGCAGCGCTTGCCCTCTTCGGTGCAACCATTCCGCTGCTCGGCGGGCTCCGGGTACTAACGCGTACCGGGGGGTTGGCCCGCTGCCTGCCCTTCTCGCTCGCTCGTCTCAAGCTGGCATCAATCGCCGTTCCGGGGATCTTGGCAGCAGTCTGGGCGGTTGCCACGACACCGGCGTACCTAGGTTTCGGTGACGGAGCAGTGCAACGGCCGGTACCCGAGGCATCACTGATGGCCGTCGCGACAGCCGCGGCTGGGCTGCTCGCGGCCGTCCGCTGGACCCAGGCGAAGGGGGTGGATTTCGGTGCACCAATGGTCGCCAGTCAGGCCGGCGCGTTCCCGCCGGGTCTGGTGACCAACCTGTTCCGCGGATTCGATGTCTGCATTTTGACGACGGCGCCGATGTTGCTCGGCTTCTCCCCCTGGTGGTCGCTGGGAATCGCGGCCATAGCTGCGGCAATCCTGCTCAACTCCATGGACGCCGAAACGCTGCGTGCGCGTCAGGCTGAGCAACAAAAGCAACTGGCGGCTCAGAAAAAGGAGCGTGCTGATGCGGCGGCTGGTGCCAAGCAGCGGAAGCGCTAGCCGGAGGGGGCTTACTCGTGAACAGTCCCGGTGAGTCGGTTCTGGTGGTCGGCGCCGGAGTAAGCGGTCTGACCACGGCAATCTGCCTGGCCGAAGCTGGTCGACGAGTTCGCGTGTGGACGGCCGAGCCGCCGCAGCGGACCACCTCGATCGTGGCCGGTGCGTTGTGGGGGCCCTCGTTCCAGGAGCCGATGGCAAAGACGATGGCCTGGACAGAAGTCTCACTGGGGGAGTTCACAGCGCTCGCCGCCGATCCGGCAACTGGTGTGCGGCTCGCGCCTGCGGTTGTCGTCGGTTCGCTGCCGGCTGACGGTGAGCTGCCGCCGCAGGCACAGATGATCCCCGAGCTTCGGCCCTGCACCGACGAAGAGCTGCCGCCCGGATTCGAGAGTGGGTTTCATTCCCGGATGCCGCTGATGGACATGCCGCGCTACCTCGACTACCTGGAGCGGCGGCTGGTCGCAGCCGGAGGTGAAGTCGAGCAGCATCGGGTGGCCACGCTCGCTGAGGCGGCCGAGGTGGCGCCCATCGTCGTGAACTGCGCCGGGCTCGGTGCCAGAGAGCTGGCCGGCGACCTGACGGTGACACCGGTATTTGGTCAGCACGTGATCATGACCAACCCTGGCTTGGACGAGCTGTTGCTGGAACTCGGCGTCGAATCGGAGTGGGTCAGCTACTTCCCGCATCGGGATCGCGTGGTGTGTGGAGGGATCCGGACCCCCGACCGGTGGGATACCACGCCCGACCCCGAGCTGACGAATCGGATCATCGCCCGCTGCCGGCGGGTGCAGCCACGGCTACGCGACGCCGCAGTGATCGAGGTGATCACCGGCCTGCGTCCCGACCGCCCAGCCGTGCGAGTGGAAGCGGAACCGCTCGGATCCGGGTGGTGCGTACACAACTACGGCCACGGCGGCAGCGGAGTGAGCCTGTCCTGGGGCTGCGCACGAGAGGCGGCCGAGCTGGCCGGAGGCCGCGGGATCCAGTGATCCCTCCCGCCGGGATTGTGAAAGTAATCACAAAAGTGGGCTGTGGCGTACCTCGCGGATTGGTGGGCTCTGTTGCCACAGCTACGCTGAGCCCCGTGACCTGGTCGGCACCGGACCCGCCGCGGCTCCACGTGCGGACGCATGCGATTGACGATCCAGGCTCCCTACTAGACCTGCTGCCGCCCAAGGACAGCTACGCCTGGTTGCGCCATGGCGATGGGCTGGTCGGTTGGGGTGAGGTCGTACGGCACAAGCCGGCCAGCGTTGCTGAAGCGGCCGAGTGGTGGGCCGACCTCGTCGCTCAAGTCGAGGTGACCGCCGAGTTGGATGACCCGCAGGCGGGCGCTGGTCTGATGGCGTACGGCTGCTTTCTCTTCGATCCGGCAAACTCCGCGGGACGATCGAGCCTCATCGTGCCGCAGACAGTCGTCGGACGACGGAACGGTCAGGTCTGGATGACTGAGATCGGGCCGGTCGCCAGCGTCGGCATGGAGACCTTCGCGTCGACGCCGGCCCAGCGTCCGAGGAATGTCACCTTTGCTGATGGCGGCCTGAGCGGACCTGAGTGGAAGGGCGCGGTCGCTGAGGCCGTACGCCGGATCGGCCAAGGCGAGCTTGAGAAGGTGGTGCTTGCGCGCGATCTGCTGGCCTTCTCCGAGAACGACATTGATCTCCGCTGGCTCGCCGCTCGCCTCACCGAGAACTACGCGCAGTGCTGGACCTATTCGGTCGACGGCATGGTCGGCGCTACTCCGGAGATGCTCGTGAAGCGGGAGGCCGGCCTGACCACCTCGCGCGTCCTG
>DASVEX010000167.1:0-2457 GCA_036380335.1 Propionibacteriaceae bacterium
GCCAACCATGCCCCAAACACCAGGAAGGGCGTGGTGAAGTAGAGCGCCGCCCACAGCCAGAAGGTCACGTGCCGGTGATTGAAGACCCTCCAATGCATGACTGTCGCCACTCCTAGCGGGCTCGCAAACAGCGTGACCGAGACGAAGCCGATCTTGATCACATTCCAGCGGCGATCGAACAGCACTCGGACAAAGAAGTAAGCGCCGCCGAAATAGGCCGAGGCGAGCACCATTGACGTCATGGTCGGCTTGATGGGCCAGGCGAAAAGCCGGGCGGTGTCCATCGGAAAGACATAGAGGATGGTGAAAGCACCCAGCAGGAACGGGACAATCACCAGGGCGAGTAAACGTGTCGAAAAAAGTACCCGGTTGTCCCCGCTCGACAGCACACCGGCATCATCGCCCAGTCTCGGAATCAGTGGGGATGGATTTGGCCGAACCGTTACCTGCTCAGCTCAACGACGCACTGCCCGATTGCCGGGCGGTGTTAGGCAAACCTTGGCGCGGCCAGTGAGAATGTGCAGGTGCGATTTCTCAAGAAGCTACCGCCGTATGACCTGACCTACTCCGATGTCTTCATGGTTCCGCGCCGCTCGGCCGTCCAGTCACGGCTAGATGTGAATCTGGCCAGCACAGACGGTATTGGTACGACGCTGCCCATCGTCGTGGCCAATATGACCGCGATCTCTGGCCGCCGGATGGCCGAGACAGTGGCACGTCGGGGCGGGCTCGCGATCCTGCCGCAAGACATCCCCACCGATGTCGTCGCCGAGGTGGTCGGCAAGGTCAAGCGATCACATCCCATCTACGACACTCCGGTCTCGGTGACCCCTCACACCACGGTCGGTGAGGCTCTATCGCTGATTCCGAAGCGAGCTCATGGGCTCGCGGTCGTGATTGAGAACGGTCGACCGTTGGGCACTGTCAGCGAGGCAGAGACCGCGGGCGTCGACCGGTTCGCTCAGGTCCATCAGGTGATGTCTAGCGACCTGCTCATCACCACGCCGCAGTCATCGCCGACCGAGATCTTCGACGAGCTCACCCACCGGCACCTGGAGGTGGCCTTGCTGGTCGACAGCGAAAGGCTGCTCGGCGTCATGACGCGCAAGCATGCCTTGCGCTCCACGCTGTACCGCCCGGCTCTTGACCCTGAGGGTCGGCTCATGATTGGTGCTGCGGTCGGGATCAACGGTGATGTCGCCGCTCGAAGCGAGGCATTACTCGACGCCGGCATCGATGTGTTGGTCGTCGATACCGCACATGGTCACCAAGACCGAATGGTGGAGTCGCTGAAGTCCATACGAGAGGTGCGGGACCGGCTTGCGGACACCCAAGGACGCCGAGTCTCGCTGGTCGCAGGCAATGTGGTGTCTACTGATGGCGTCAACGACCTGGTGGGCGCCGGCGCAGACGTGGTCAAGGTGGGAGTCGGACCAGGTGCCATGTGTACCACCCGGATGATGACCGGCGTCGGCCGGCCGCAGTTCAGCGCTGTGCTGGAATGCGCGGACGCTGCTCGGTCAGCGGGCCGATCGATCTGGGCGGACGGTGGCGTTCGCTACCCGCGAGATGTCGCGCTTGCCCTGGCCGCGGGAGCTGGCAGTGTCATGATCGGCTCGTGGTTTGCGGGGACGTATGAGAGCACGGGCAACCTGATGACCGACGCAGAGGGCCGGATGTACAAGGAGTCCTACGGGATGGCCTCGGCGCGTGCTGTCAAGATGCGTACCAAGGATTCTTCTGGCTTCGATCGCGCACGTGCGGGGCTGTTTGAGGAGGGGATTTCCACCGGCCGGATGTATCTGGACCCGGAGCGGCCGAGCGTGGAGGATCTCATCGACTCCATCGTCGCCGGGCTGCGCAGCAGCTGCACCTACGCCGGCGCCGCCAACCTCGAGGAATTTCATGAGTTCGCGGTCGTGGGCGTGCAGTCCAGCTCTGGCTATGAGGAGGGCCGGCCCCGCCATTTGAGCTGGTAGACCGCCAACGGCAAGCTCGAGCCATGCCGGTGCAGGGTAGATCTTCCTGGACTCGGGCCAGACCAACAGCACGGTGACCAGCCCACGCAGCACGGGATAGTTTCGGCGGTCACTGTGCAACAGTGGCAAAGCGATTGGCCGATCGCGCCCGAGCTTTTGCCGCCTCCACCTCACGATTCTTGGGCGGCGCGGTAGAGACGAGCTCTTCCAGCAGGTGCTGCGTCGCATGGGCGATCTCTTCGACGGCCCGATTGAACACCGCCTCATTGGCCTTGGAGGGCTTCGACACGCCCGCTATCTTCCGCACATACTGCAATGCCGCGTCATGCACCTCAGCCCTGGTCGCTGCCGGCTCAAAGTTGTTCAAGGGTTTGATGTTTCGACACATCCCCCAATTCTGCCCGACCGCTCGGCGCCCTTCGACAAGCTCAGGGCACAAGGCCGCGCGATACTCGTGCGGCCGCCCTTTTGTTCGGGG
>DASVEX010000168.1:0-14192 GCA_036380335.1 Propionibacteriaceae bacterium
CTGGAGATCGCCTGACCCACATCACCTTGGGTAAAACCCAGCGAAGCGGCCTTCTTCTTGTCGAGGGTCACCTTGAGCAACTTGCGCTGTTCCTCGAGATTGGTGCGGATATTGGTGAGGCCCGAAATGCCGTCGAGCTCACGCTCAACGCGCTTGGCGCCGATTTGCAGGCTCGTGGTGTTCTCACTCTTGACGGTGACCGTCAGGTCGTTGGTCGTCGATTGGTTGTTGGTGGTCGTCACGGTGATCTCACCGGCCGATTCCTCGAGTTCGGCCATCTGCTGCTGAAGCTGTGGGCGCACGGTGTCGGCCTTGGCATCCTCGGCGAGCAGCACCGTGAACTCCGCGGTATTGGTGGCTCGGCTCGCGCCTGGCACGAGGCTGCCGCCGATGGTGACCAAATAGTTCTTCACCTGCGGGTCACCGCGAAGCAGATTCTCGACTTGCTCGGCCGCGGCGCTGGTGGTCGACAACCTCGTGCCGGGTGGCAGCTTCTGCTGAATCGCGAGCGTGGTTTGGTCGGTGACCGAGCCAATGAAGTCAGTTTTCAAGAATGTCGCGGAGCCCAGCGTTGCGACGAAGACCAGTAGTGCGATGCCCAGTGTGATGAACTGATGGGTCAGGCCGAACCGCAGGATCGGCAAATACCCGCGCTGTAGCCGCGTGACCTTCGTTTCCTCGGCCGTGTGAGTCTCGCCGGCTTCCGTCGCCCCGGACTTCTCGGCAGGGGCGGCCGCGAGCTGCTTACGGCGCGCTCCGCCGCGCAGAAACCAGTACGCGAGGACCGGCACGATGGTCATCGAGACCAACAGCGAGGCGCCTAGCGCGACGGCAACGGTAATCGCGAAAGGTCGGAAGAGCTCACCGACCACCCCGGACACGATCGCCACCGGCGCGAATACGGTGACCGTTGTCAGGGTGGACGCCGTGACCGCACCGGCGACTTCTTTGACAGACGCGAGGACATCGCCGGGCCGCAGGGTGCGATGCCCGAGATCACGACGCTTGATGTTCTCTACGACGACGATCGAGTCATCCACTACCCGGCCGACAGCCACGGTGAGGCCGGCCAGCGTAAAGATGTTGAGCGAGTAGTCACTGAGCTGCACGCCGATCATGGCGATCAGTAACGACAGCGGGATGGAAATTGCCGTGATCAAGGTCGCCCGGATCGAGAACAGGAAGAGCAAGATCACCAAGACCGCGAAGGCCAGACCTAGCAGTCCCTCAATCGCAAGATCATGGATTGACTGTTCGATCAGCGGCGCCTGATCGAAGATCGTGGTGATGGTGGTGTTGTTGCCGAGCTTCTGCTCAAGGCTAGGGATCTGGTCGTGGACAGTATGCGAGATTTCGACCGCATCGGCATCGGCGTCCTTGAGAACAGCAACGCTGAGCGCCGGTCGCCCGTCGGCTCGCGCAATCGAGGTCGACTCGATCGAGTCCACCTTGACATCGGCAACCGCGGACAGTCTGATCGGACCGTCTGGAGTCGGCACCTGCATCGCCCGGAACTGCTTGACGGTGTTGGATGCTGTGCCCACCTCGACGGCGAGTTCAAGGTTCTTGTCGAAGCTGGTGCCGGCCGGCGTGACCGTCGCCTGGCCCTGCACGGTCTGAGTGACCGCCTGGGCCGTCACGTCGTGCTTGCGCAGATCCTTCGGCCGCAGCGTTACCAGAAGCTGGGTGGTGTTCTCTCCAGTTACGGTGACACTGCGTACGCCGTCGATGCCTGACAGCTCAGGCACCGCAATGTTCTCGACCCGGCGGCCAGCCTGGTCCAGCGGGGCATCGGAGGCAACGGCGAGCAGTAGCACCGGAATGTCATCGGTTCTGCCGGTGATCACGTCAGTCTCGACCTGATCCGGCAGGGTGGGTTTGACCCCGTCCACGGCGTTGCGGATGTCTGCAACCACCTTGTCAGGGTCGAGGCCGTACTCCCATTCGACGGTGATCGTGGCGCTTCCATTGGACGAGGTCGATTGGACCTTTGTCACGCCCGATATGCCGGTCAGTGACCGTTCCAAAGGTGTTGAGACGTCATCGGCGACGATCTGCGGTGATACGCCTTGATAGGTCGCAGTAACGATCGCTGTGGGCACCTGGATCGATGGCAGCAGTTCCTGCTTGAGGTTGAGAGTTGCCAACACCCCGAAAACGACGATGGCCAGCGTGGCGAGCCCGACGATCACGCGGTTGGCCAGGCTGAGCCGCGTCAGGGAGGTCATTCAGCATGCTCCCTTCCACGCGCGATGCGGACCAAAACCAGCGCGCCGTACGATGGCGTCGACACGATCATTCGCGTTGAGCTTACAGTTAGCGCGACTTCGATAATCAAGACGTTACGATCTACTTTCAATAGCTGACGTACGAACAAAACGACAGGCGAGGACATGACCAGTACGGCTCGCGACGCCGCGACATCTGGCAGCGATCCCGCGCTTGGCAGCGAACAAGACGAACTGATCAGCTGTCTGGAACGCGTTCAGGACAGCTTTGAACGGCGTGCCTTGTCGTCAATGGCAGAGCCGCTGATTTCGACGCCCCTCACCATGCAGCAGCTCAAGGTGTTGACCATGATCGCGATTGATCCTGAGAAAGCGACCGGCCATGAGCTGGCCGCTCTACTGAAGGTGTCGGTGGCCACCATGTCGGGGCTGGTCGATCGGCTCGTTGAACACGGCATGGTGGCGCGTGGTGAGGATCCCAGTGACCGGCGGGTCCGTCGGCTCAGCGTGACACCTGAGGGCAGCGCGACGATCCGCAGCCTGCTGAGCTCGGCAGGCACGATGCCAACCCCGGTGTTACGAAGACTCGCCATCGAAGACCTGCGAGCCCTCGTACAGGGGATTCTCGCCTTCGAGCGTGCCGTCGGCGAGTTGGCCGACGGTGAGGTGGCTGACGGGAACTCCGCCGGAGCCTGACTCGGGGCCCTCGCCGACCTCAGCTCTCCGGAGCCTGCTTCAGCGGAGCTGCGTCGCCGGGTTGGTCGATGTTTTCTCCGTACGCGGCTGCGAGCTCGTCGACGCTGTCGCCTCCGGTCGTGTCCGCATGACTGTTGACACCTGCTGAACCGGAAGAACGCCCTTCGACAGGCTCAGGGCGCAGATCGGCCTCAGGGCGCAGATCGGCGCGTGCGCCTGAGGCCGCCACCGCCGCCGACGGCTCTCTCGCCTCGGAATTCTTCTGCTCGGCCTCTTTCAAGGCATCCTCCGCAGCGCTCAGCCGAGCCATCAACGTACGGGCGACGATCTGTTGCCTCGTCGTCGTGCGTTGCGAACGTCCGCGGAAGATGAAGCTGACGGCCCAGTGGAGCATCGTAGTGAACCGGTTCTTGAAGCCGACGAGATACATCACATGGACGCCGAGCCACATCAGCCACGCGAAGAAGCCGGCCATCCGGATCTTGCCCACGCTTGCGACGGCGTGGAATCGGGAGATCGTGGCCATGCTGCCCTTGTCGAAGTACTTGAATGGTGGCGCGGGAGGCTCCCCGCGCAACCGCCGTACGATCTGGCCAGCGGCGTACTTGCCACCCTGCATGGCGACCTGGGCAACACCTGGCAAGTTGTTGAGCGCCATCATGTCGCCCACCACGAAGATCTCCGGGTGTCCGGGCAGCGTGAGATCCTGATTCACCTGCACCCGGCCGGCCCGATCGACCTCGCCGCCGCTCTGCTCCGCAAGCTGCTTGCCGAGCGGCGATGCACTCACTCCGGCTGCCCAGACCTTGCACCGACACGGGATGCGTCGCTCGTTGCCGTCCGCATCGACGATGTCGACGCCGGTGTTATCGACCCCGACGACCTTCGCATTGAGCTCGACGTCGACGCCGATCTTCTGCAGCTGATCGCGGGCGGCTGCCGAGAGCTTGTCCCCGAAGGCGCCAAGTACAGCAGGTGCGGCATCAAGCAAGATGATCTTCGCCTTGGTGGTGTCGATGCGGCGGAAATCCCGGCGCAGCGTACGGTGCGCCAGCTCGCTGATCTGACCTGCCATCTCCACTCCGGTTGGACCGGCACCCACCACGACGAAGGTCAGCCACTCCTCCTGCTCCTGCGGGTCCTCGCACAGCTCAGCCAGCTCAAAGCATCCGAAGATACGGCCTCGCAGCTCCAATGCGTCGTCGATGCTCTTCATCCCAGGAGCGAACTCGGAGAATTGATCATTGCCGAAGTACGACTGACCGGCCCCCGCAGCAACGATCAAGGTGTCGTACGGCGTAACGGTGATGCCCAACGGGCTCATCGAAGTGACCGTCTTGGCAGCTATATCGATCTCGGTGACCCGGCCGAGTAACACGGTGGCATTCCGCTGCTTTTTCAGCACCTCACGGGTGGCGGGCGCGACCTCGCCCTCGGACAGCACGCCGGTCGCCACCTGGTAGAGCAGCGGCTGGAACAGATGGTGAGAGGTGCCGCTGATCATCACGACATCCACGGGAGCCTTGCGCAGCGCTTCGGTGGCCCAGAGACCGCCGAACCCGGAACCTATGACGACAACCTGGTGTCTGCTCGATCTGCGACCAAGGGGTGAGGGGCTTGCAGGGGTAGGTGCGGGGGTTTCTACCGTCATGGCTCACTCCTCGTGGTTTCCGGTCGGCCTGCCTGTGCCGCTGCCCACCAGCGAGCGAGACACCCGAGCAACCGGTTTCATCATCCCGCTCTTGCTCAGCCATAGTTCCAGTGACTGCGCGAATTGGCCACCTTTCAGGTGGGCCGCTGGGTCCGCATGGGCGCCTTGGCCGCCGATGCTGTCGCGCGGAGCGCTCGGGATTTGGATGCGGCGCGCTCGGCTTCGGGCACCACTGTGGTGGACAGCACCATCATGGAGTGCGCATCAATCCGATGTGTCGACTTTGCGCGCCACGGCCGTACGTCCGACGGATCGACCTGTCCGGTCGAAGTGTCGAGTCGGATCAGCCAGTTTTGGCCAAGCTCTGCCGCCGGCAGGGTGAATCTGATCGGATCTGAGTGGGCGTTGAAGAGCAGCAAGAAGTGGTCATCTGTGATCGGTCGACCAGCGGCGTCGAGCTCGGGTATGGCGTCGCCGTTGAGAAAAACCATGAGACTGCGGGCGAATCCTGAGTTCCAATCGGCCTCGTCCATCTCGGACGCGTCGGGCTTGAACCACATAATGTCGCCAAGCTCACTTCGGCCGCCATGCTTGGCGTCACCGGCGAAGAACCGCCTGCGTCGCAGGATTGGATGGGCCTTCCGCAAACCAACCGCGGCTGAGGTAAAAGCCAGCAGGTCCTTCTGGTCCGCGTCGAGGTCCCAGTCGAGATAGGACAGCTCGTTGTCCTGGGCATACACGTTGTTATTGCCATGTTGGGTACGGCCCAGTTCGTCGCCATGGGCCAGCATCGGAACACCCTGACTGACCATCAGCGTGGTGATGAAATTGCGCTGCTGTCGGAGCCGCAGCGCGTTGATCGCAGGATCGTCGGTTTCCCCCTCGACGCCACAGTTCCATGATCGATTGTGGCTCTCGCCGTCTTGCCCGCCTTCGCCATTCGCCTCATTGTGCTTGTAGTTGTACGACACAAGATCACGCAGCGTGAACCCGTCGTGGGCAACAACGAAGTTGATCGACGCGGTAGGACGCCGGTCCGAATGCTCGTAGAGATCGCTCGATCCGGTAATCCGGGACGCGAATTCAGCAAGTGAGGCGGGCTCTCCGCGCCAGAAGTCGCGTACGGTGTCGCGGTACTTGCCGTTCCATTCGGTCCACAAGGGCGGGAAGTTACCCACCTGATAGCCGCCGTCGCCAAGGTCCCACGGTTCGGCGATCAGTTTCACCTGCGAGATCACCGGGTCCTGCTGGATGATGTCGAAGAACGCCGACAGCTTGTCCACCTCGTGAAACTGTCGGGCCAGGGTCGCCGCAAGATCAAATCGAAAACCGTCGACGTGCATCTCCAGGACCCAATAGCGCAACGAGTCCATGATCAGCTGAAGGACATGAGGATTGCGCATCAGCAAACTGTTGCCGGTACCGGTGGTGTCGTAGTAGTGCTGCTTGGCATCGTCGACCAACCGGTAGTAGGCCGCATTGTCGATGCCGCGAAAAGCGATCGTCGGGCCCAGCTCGTTGCCTTCGGCGGTGTGGTTGTAGACCACGTCCAAGATCACTTCAATATCGGCGTCGTGCAGCGACTTGACCATCGCTTTGAATTCGGTGGCCTGCTGACCAAGATCGAGAGCGCTGGCATATCCGTTGTGTGGAGCGAGAAAGCCGATGGTGTTGTAGCCCCAGTAGTTGGACAAGCCTTGATCGACCAGATGCGTGTCAATGACGAATTGATGCACTGGCAACAGCTCCACTGCCGTCACGCCCAGCGAGACCAGATGCTCGATGATCACCGGATGAGCGATGGCCACGTAGCTTCCGCGAATGTCGTCCGGGATGCCGGGATGAGTCATCGTGAGACCCTTCACGTGCGTCTCGTAGATGATGCTCTCGTGATACTGGTGCTGCGGGGGACGATCATGGCCCCAGTCGAAGTACGGCATGGTCACCACTGACAACATCGTGTGGCCGCGGGAGTCAAGATCGTTGAGCAATTTTGGGTCATCGAAACGGTAGGAAAACAACGACTCGTGACCATCGATCTGCCCGCTGATCGCCTTTGCGTACGGATCCAGGAGAAACTTCGACGGATTGCACCGCTGGCCGTTACCAGGCGCGTACGGACCGTAGACCCGATAGCCGTAGCGCTGGCCCGGCTGAATCCGTGGAATGAATGCATGCCAGACATTGCCGTCGACCTCGATCAGCTCGACGCACGTCTCTTGCCCGTCGTCCGCGATCAGGCACAGCTCGACCTTTGACGCCACCTCTGAGAAGACTGCGAAGTTCACCCCGGTGCCATCGAATGTCGCACCGAGCGGATACGGCCTACCCGGCCACATATCCACCTGCTGCTTCTGCACACCGTTCGATTCCGGCATGACACTCTCTCCTGATTGGTTCGCCCGCGACCCCTGGAGTATCAACGCTACGGGCTTGGCGCCCGCCAACACGAGGCAGGTCAGCTGAGCTGAAGACACTCAGATCGGGCTGATCTCCTCCGGCGGATCAGCCGGCGTCGCTGCGCGCCAGGGCGCGCGCCACTCGGGAGCCTCCCAGCTGTCCATCACATAAATCCGTTCCCGCGCCACCTTGTCATCGCGAAACTCCAGCAGCTGGAGACCCTGCAACCAGGAAGTGCCGTCGTCATAGCTGGCCGACAACTCGACAACGGCCAGGTCGACGCGCACTGTGACCCGTCGCAAGCGGTAGCGCATCTGCGCAGGGTCGACGGGATATTGCCGGCGCCACTCTGTGAATGTGGCGACGCCTTCGAACCGCTCGCCCGATTGCGGAAACTCCAGCACCGCGTCTTCGTGATAGATCTCCTCGGCGCGCTCGACATCCGCACCGACGAACTCGAAATAGCGCCGCACCGTTTCGAGGACGCTCGCTTCGTCAGCCATGGCATCTCCTTGGTGTTGGGATGAGCGTTGCTGTTGCTGGACGTTCAGTTTCCCGCAAGCTACGGAGTCCAGCGCGCGGGTCATTGCTGCTCGCGCACAATGAGACCCGTGCGACGCGAGGCTTCGGTACTCCACCTCGATCTTGATGCCTTTTTCGCGTCCGTCGAGCAACGGGACAAGCCTTCCTTACGCGGTAAGCCTGTCGTGGTAGGCGGTCTCGGCCAGCGTGGCGTCGTCGCCACCGCGTCGTACGAGGCCCGCATCTTCGGCGTTCGGTCGGCGATGCCGACGCACGAAGCACGGCGACGCTGTCCGCATGCGGCCTTCCTGATTGGCCGGTTCGGTGCCTACCGCGCGGCAAGCCGTCAAGTAATGGAGGTGCTTCGCCGACTCTCTCCATTGGTGGAGCCATTGTCGCTGGATGAGGCTTTCGTCGATCTTCGCGCTGCGAGCGAGCCGGTCGACTTCAGCCGAGGAGGCCTCGAGCGGCTTGTCAACCAACTCAAGGACGACGTCCGTACGACCACGGACGGCCTGACCGCCTCGGTGGGTGTCGCGAGCTCGAAGTTCGTCGCCAAGGTCGCCACCGAGCTGGCCAAGCCGAACGGCTGGTCGATCGTTGCGCCGGGCCGCGAGCTGGAGGTGTTGCGACCGATGAAGGTCGGCGTCATTCCCGGGGTTGGGCCCGTCACACAATCCAAGCTGCACCGGATCGGCATTCATACGGTTGCTGATCTGCAAACCTGCGCGTTCGATGAGCTGGCCCAGGTGATCGGCAAGACTCATGCCAACGCTCTCGTGGACTTAGCTTTCGCCCGCGACGACCGGCCGGTAGAGCCCGATCGGGAGACCAAGTCGATCTCCGTCGAGGACACCTTCGAAACTGATCTTGTCGCGCGAGATCAGCTTGCGACGATCTTGCTCCGTGATGCCCGCCTGGTCGCAGGTCGCCTGCAGGCCGCAGGCCTCTTTGCACACACGGTGTCGATCAAGGTCCGGCTGCACGACTTCTCCACGCTGACAAGATCACGCACATTGCTGAGCGCGACGGATCGCGCCGATGTCATCGGCTCGGTTGCCACCTCTCTGCTGTCGGCGGTGGACGCCACCGGCGGAGTCCGGCTGCTCGGCGTCGGCGTCGCCGGCCTGACCGATGTGCTGCAGGACGACCTGTTCGCAGCCGATGGCTCGGTCGAGATTCCAGCAGCAGAAGACGTGACACCGGATCACCCCAAGCACGAGGTGGAGCGAGGCCGCCCAGGTTGGCCCGCCGGAATTGATGTCGAGCATGATCAATATGGCCGCGGCTGGGTCTGGGGCGCAGGGCTCTCCCGGGTAACCGTCCGCTTCGAAACCAAGGACACACCGCCCGGTCCGGTCCGAACCTTCGCCGCGGACGATCCGGCCCTCCACCGAGTCGAGCCGCTCTGACACGCAGGCGGAGCGATCAATCCCGATCGCGCCACTCGCCGTGCTGAGGAGGAGCGAGCAGACACGCTCTATCGTCTGCGAGCGACGACGAAGTCGGCGAGCTCAATAGCGCGATCGGCGCGGAGCGAGCGAAGCCGAGCGGAGCAATCAACGCGAGCAATCAACTCATATTCGCGTGGAGGCCCGAGGCGGCCTCAATGAGTCCGAGGAATAGCCCGTAGTCGTCACCGCTTTCGGGGTGCCACTGCACGCCCAGCCAGAATGGCCGTTCGGGATCCTCGATAGCCTCGATGGTGCCATCGGCTGCGCGTGCTGTGGCTTCGAAACCCGGGTGGCTGACGACCGACTGCCGGTGGTGACAGCTGACCTGGACCCGATCGCCAACGAACGTTCGCACCCGGGAGCCTTCGCGGGTGGCGATCGAGGTCCAGCCGAAGGAATTGCCACCTGGCGCGTGCTCTTCGTGGCCGACGACGTCGGGTAGGTGCTGTTCCAGCGAGCCGCCAGCCCGAACGGCCATCACCTGCATGCCGCGACAGATGCCAAGCGTGGGTAGACCGATGCGTTCAGCGGCGTCCAGCAACCCGAACTCCCAGGCATCGCGATCACGACGCACCTTGGTCATGGGATGGGGCATCTCGCCGTAGCGCTCGGGATCCACGTCTGCGCCGCCGGTGATGATCAACCCGTCGAGCCGGGATACCACCTCGGCCATCCCATCGTTTTGCGGCGGCAGGAGTACAACGACGCCCCCGGCAGCCTCGACCGATCGGGTGTAGACAGCCGGCAGCAAATCGGCCGACATATTCCACACTGACCAGGCAGCCTGCTCGCGATAGGTGGTCAGGCCGATCACCGGCCGGCCCTGTGTCCCCCCCATCGCGGTCATGGGCCCTATTGTCACATTCTTTCGAAACCGCGCCTGATCTCCCAGTCGGTAACCGCCACATCGAATGCTGCCAACTCGGCGTCAGCCATCGCTGCGTAATGATCGACGACTTCATCTCCGAATGCCGCCCGCGCGATCTGTGAGGAGCCGAATGCCTGGCGCGCCGCCCGCAACGTTCTCGGGATCTCCAAGGCAGCCGAACCTGCCCTGCGGGTCAGCGCCGGGCCCAGTTCCAGATCTTGATCAATTCCATGCAGTCCGCCCGCGATCATGGCCGCCAAGGCCAAATAAGGATTGACATCCGCACCTGGAAGCCGGTTTTCCACCGACGTTGCCGAATCGTCTGTTACGCGGCTGACCACCGCTGCACGATCATGTGGTCCTAAACGCTTATAGGAGTTGATGTTGGGCGCATAGAGGAGGGTGAAATCGTCGAGCGTGGCGAGGAGCCCTGTGACGAAGGTGTCGTACAGCCTGGTGCGCTCACCCTCGCTCCAGAACTCGGCGGAGCCACCGTCAGACTCCAGCGATAGGCGTACGTGGCAGGCGTTTCCCTGCTGCTCGTCGTAGCTAGCCATGAAGGTGATGGATTTGCCGTGCTGGGCGGCGATCTCCTTCGCCGTAGTCTTGAAGACCGCATGATCGTCGGCGGTCGCCAGGGCGTCTTGATAGCCGAAGCTGATGCCATGTTGCCCCGGGTGGCGCCTCGCCTTGATCGTGCGAACATCGATCCCAGCGGCGTAGACGGTGTTGCGGATCGTCCGCAGTAATGGCTCGATCCGGCTGCCGGCAACGATCGAGTAATCCGCGTGGTACGGGCTCGCTGCAGCAAGATCACGATAGTGAGCATTCCGGGCGTCCTCGTAGCTGTTGTCGAAGATCATGAACTCCAACTCTGTGCTCGCCAAGACGTGATATCCCCGGCTCTCTGCGATCTTCAGCTGCTGCGTCAAGATTGCTCGTGGTGACTGCACGACTGGCGTTCGGTCGGGCCCAACCAGATCGCACTGCACCAACACGGCACCAGGCTGGTGTCGCAGCAAGCGGATCGTTTGCAGATCCAGAACCAGTCTCATCTCCTGTTCGGTCCGCTCCCCGACCAGGCCGTCGCGATCGGCGATGTTCATGTCGAGGTCGACCGCTAGCAGATACCCTGGGGCCGCTATTCCTTGATCAAGAACATGTTCGGCGAAATATGTCGCGTGTACTCGCTCGCCCTGTAGCCGCCCTTGCAGGTCGGTGAAGGCGACGAGGACGGTATCGACATCCCCCTCGTTGATCCGCCGGCGAAGATCATGAACGCTGAGATAGCGAGCGTTACGCAGCTCTGTCATGTCGTTCCCTCACTCCCTTGTCGAGTGCACGATCACAACACCTGGACAGTCACTATGGACGCTAGCCCAAGCCGCCGCCGGGGAGGAGGCGGCCACTCCTACGTAGGCTCTGCTCATGGCCATGTGGGTGGGTGCGCTGGAGTTCGACCTGTTGCTTGGCGACGTTCATTCGCTGAAGGAGAAGCGTTCCCTGGTACGGCCGCTCATCGCCGACGTGCGGAGGCGATTCGATCTCAGCGTCGCCGAAATTGATCATCTGGAGCTGCATCGGCGGGCTGGTGTTGGAGTAGCAGCGGTCAGCCCTGACCGTGCCCATCTAGTGGATGTGCTTGACGCGGTCGAGCGGCTGGTCGCCTTCCGCCCCGAGGTTGAGCTGTTGTCGGTACGCCGCACGTTCTTATAGGAGCTGCTCGGGCATCGCGCGCTACCGATCCGCGATTTCCGACGCTCGCAGCTGGGTTGCCAACTCTTCCGTAAGCTAACCGGGCCGCTCACGCCGGCCGGCCGCGTAAGGGTCACCAAGATCGACATCGATGACCTGCCGGCTCGGCTCGAGCAGGGCGGGCTCGTGAAAACACACCAGCCGCTCGTCGCCGTTCGGTCCCGAGATGGTGTTGCCGTCCTCGATCACATCACCGGAACGGAAGAGGTAGGCAGCCGTCACGAAGAGCATCTCGGCGATCTCACCAGGCTTCCGGTCGCGAAAATGGCACTGCATGTCGGGAAGGCTGAAAACATGCAAGCCCAAGGTGTCCATTACGACCGTGCCGGGCTCGTTGGCGATGCTGAAATAGCGGACGTTGATCAAGCCGTCAAGATCATCCGCCGCAAACTGCGCGGGATCGCCGACCCGCTGGCTCTGCGGCCAGCTGAGCACGATCGGATGGGTGAGCTGCGTCAACTCGGCGACGACGTGACTCATCGCACTCCAGCGCTCCCGCGGTGTGCGGGCCTCACCGAACATTTCCGTCACCATCAGGCTGCGCCGGCAATTCGCGAGCGCGGCTTCGGCACCGTCCCAGTCCCAGGTCTGGCTGACATCCGGCAGGGCCTTGCGACCCTCACCGAGCGGACTACCACGCATGATCACCGTCAGTAACGGTGCCGGCCCTTCGCTGTGCGGCACGACAACCGAGTCCATCTGCAGCTGTGCGGCCGGCGACCGCGATCGCAACGCGTCGAGCAGCCGCGGATCTTCCAGATCGGGTGCCTCGGCGTACCACAACTCGACCACCAGCGGGTACGGTGCGGACTCACCCATGATCATTATTCTCTCCGAGTAAGGCTCGAACCGCCTCGCCCAGTACGTCAGGTCGGTCGATCATGATCAGGTGACGCGAGTCTGCTATGACGACCTGTCGTGCGCTGAGCAGGTTAGCCAGCCGGGCTTGCTTGGCGATCCATCGCGTCCGGCCTCCGGCCGCCGCGGTGAGAACGATCGTCGGAATCTGCGGCCACCCGAAGCCTTCCCTGACCTGAGCGAGCTCCCAGGCCTGCTCGGGGTATGCCGCCTGCTCGGCGAGCACACTCGCAATCGTGTCAGGATCTCGAAACGTCTCCCTCACCAGAGGGCTGACCGGCTCAGTAAACCGGTGATGGCTTTGCGCGGCAAAGAGCAGCCGCTGGACGAACGAGCCAGGGGCTCGGAATGGTGGCACCACCATCGCCTTGCGTAGCAGCTCGGCAAGCCACCGCCAGCGCCGCCGCGGCCAGGGCCTGCGCCGCGGGAACTCAACGCTCCCATCAGCGAGAACCAGACCGACAACAAGATCAGGCCGCTGCCGTGCCAAGGCCTCGGCGTGGAAGCCAGCCATCGAGTGCGCCACAACGACCGCAGGTCCGGCCGACTCGAGGAGTGCCACCAACGTGACAACCTCCGCCGCCAGGCGCGGCAGTTCTCCGGGCCAGGGGCTGCCCATCAGGCCTGGCCGATCGAGCCGGACGAGTGCAAGGTCCGGCAGCAGGTCGGCTAGCTGATCCCAGTCATAGCTGGGCACTCCACACCCGCCGAGCAGCACGACGGGTGGGCCCGTGCCGTTTTGGGTGACTAGATGCACACAGCGATCCCCGAGGGTGGCCAGCCCATCTGCCGGCAACGCGGTGTGAGCCTCAGCCATTGTCACCAGCTTTCGCGCGGTGATCAGATCGCCCGTACGAAACACGAGCCGTTGAGGGCATCGACCTCGTTTCGTTCAGGGTGCAGCTGGTCACAGCACCACTCTTACCATCGAGTTGTCCCTCATCCGCGCCGCTGGCACCGCCCGCACCAGAACAGGTTGCGACCGGCGAGCACCTCGGTGCGCACCTTGGAGCCGCAGACCAAGCAGGCCATGCCAGCACGCCGGTAGACATAGACCTCACCGCCATGATCATCTTTTCGAGGCGGGCGGCCCATCGCCTCGGGCGTGTGCTCGGGGCGTACGGTGTCGATTCGGTTGTTCACCACACCTTGCGGCATCAGTTCGACGAGATCGGTCCAGATCCCCAGCCAACTGCGACGACTCAGCTTGTTGCCCGGCCGATGCGGGTTGATCCGGTTGCGGAAGAGCACCTCAGCGCGATAAACGTTGCCCACCCCGGACAGGACCGTTTGATCCATCAGGAGCGCGGCGATCGGCCGAGTCGCGCGCTGGATCCGACGCCATGCAAGATCAGGATCGGCATCTGCTCGAAGTGGATCTGGACCGAGTTCACTGATCTGCACGGCAACTTCCGCCGGCGTCTGGACACTACACAGCTGCGGCCCGCGGAGGTCCGCTGCAGTTCGTTCGGTGGCAATCCGCACTCGCACCTCGCCGCGCGGCGGCGCCGGCGGGCCGAGCTGGATGCTGCCGATCAGGCCGAGATGGATGTGCAGCAACCGATCGCGGTCGAACTCGCAGAACAGGTGCTTGCCGTGCGCGGTCGCCTCGATCATGTGTGTCTGGTCCAGCAACGCCGCAGACTCAGCGAAGCGGCCTTGCGGGCTGCTGACCGAGACCACTCGGCCGCCGAATGTCGCTGTAAGGTCGAGCGCCAACCGGTGCAGCGTGTGGCCTTCCGGCAAGTTCCCTCCTTGTA
>DASVEX010000169.1:0-4527 GCA_036380335.1 Propionibacteriaceae bacterium
CCCGCATCCGTGATGATCTTCCTCGCCGCCCGGTCGATCTCCTGACAACTCACACCCGGCCGTACGGCGTCGACACCGGCCTGCTGCGCCTGCCGGACCACCTCGTGGACCTCTCGAATCTCCGAAGTTGGTTCTCCAACGCAGACCGTACGTGTGGTGTCCGACCCATAGCCGTACCGCAGGCCTCCGAAGTCCAGGACGACCGCGTCACCGGGCTCGATCATCCGGTCCCCCGCCTCATGATGCGGATTGGCGCCATTGGGACCTCGTCGATCCGTCCCTCGTGGGCCGAGTAGCTCCTGTGTTCCCTACAGAATTCCTTCCTGCCCGAAGGCAGAAATACCGAACCGTTAGCGCCCGGGCGTTCCGGCGGCGGCGCGTCAAAGAAGAAGTCGCCATCGGCTCCAGGACAAGCGAGCGCATCTAGCCGGAAGACTCGGGCCTCTTGGCCGTCCGGCGGCTATTCCACGGAGACGTTACGATTTCTTCATCTGACGTACAAATCAAGGCCTCATTTCCTCTGTCGTTCAGGCTCGGCGGCCGTTTTCGTCGTCCGTCATCGCCGTGGCCGTCAAGGAGCAACGTCTAACCGTGCCGACTCCGTGAGTCTGGGCCGCCGGGTAACAACGGTGTTTGTTGCAGGTGCATCCCACTCGATGTGGTGGTTGTACTGCCATGCTGTCTTCTCCGGTTTGGCCAACTTCATCGCCATCGGCATGATCACGTCGCGGAGCCGCCGCGTGAGCGGCCCCGCAGCTTTGTGACTGTTCGTGCGGGCGGCGAGTTTGATGATGCGGGTGACGCGCTCGCGCCTGAGGTTCTCGTACGCGGCGAATGCCTGGGCGTACGGCAGGTCACGCAAACAGCGAGCGAGTTCAATGGCACTCTCGATTGCCATTGATGCCCCCTGACCAGAGCTTGGTGACGGAACGTGGGCTGCGTCCCCGACGATTACGCTGCGGCCACGACCCCACACTGGTGCCGTCGGTATGATCTCGAGCCCCCCGATGACCATGAGGTCTGCCGGAGAGGTCGCGGCAATGATCGCTGCCGCCGGTGTCCGGTCTGCAGCGAAGGCGTCGCGAAGGACGCGCAGCCACTCTTCCGGGGACACCTCCCGGGTCTGGGCCAATGTCAGCGGGTCACGGTGTGGCAGATTCGCGAACCAGCTGATCTGCCCTTCGTCGCTCACCTCGTAGCCGAAGAACGCCTTCTTGCCGAAGATCATGCGGTAGTTGGCGTTCGTCGAGTCGACGCCGGCACGCGTGGTCAATCCACCGAGGCCGAGCAGGCCTGTGTATCGGGGTGGCGGCGCGGTCAGATCGATCATGGAACGGATAGTGGAACGGCTGCCGTCAGCCCCGATCAGGATGTCAGCGCGGGCGGTGGAGTCGTCACTGAACCGGGCGGTCACGCCATCCCCGCTTTCCCGGGCGTCCACGAATCGATGGGAGTGCTCGATCGTGATCCCCCGCCGCCTGGCCTCGTCGTACAACGCTCGATAAAGATCGGGTCGCCAGACCACGTGCATGATCGGCTTGCCGCTGGGGTCGTCGAACTGCGCCAGCTGCTTGCCGGTCCAGCTCTGCACGACCATCGCGGAGACCGGTTCCGCAACGTGGCGGACGGGTCCGTCGAGGTCAATGGCAGCGAGCGCGTCGAGGCCGTTGGGCGCAAGGCCCAGCATGCCGCCAACGCCGTCAGCCGCTTTGGCGTACGCCTCATGCACCGTTGCTTCGATGCCCGCTCGCTGAAGTGCCATCGCGGTAACAGGACCGGCGATTCCGCCGCCGACGACGATGGCCGTCTGGACGTGTGTCATAACGCTTCCTTCCACAGTAATAAGTGGTCAGTGTTTGCGGCCTGCTGGCGTTGACGAGGGAGTACGCCGGTAGGCGAGCCAACCCATCGCCGCGAACCAGGTCAGGATGTTCACGGACAGCAGCCGCTGGGTCAGCCCCGCGACCCCGCGCCCCGCTGCTACAGCGGACTGATCGAACGATCCGGTGTAGAGGACGAACAGCACCAACGTCAGCGGTGCCGCGACGAGCAGCCCGTTGCCGAGTCGGTGCCACCCGGGCAGGCCTCGCAGATGTAACCCGGTGATCAGGAAGCTGACCACGGGAGTGGCAAGTATCAGCATCGCGCCGAGTAAGTGCATCGCCGGGCTGTCGAGGGTGAACAGGCCAATGATGACGAGGCCCACCGGTGACAGCGCGAGCAAGATCGAACTGGCGATCCGCGTGACCCGTCGACCGCCCGGAGGCAGTGCGAGGACGACGCCGATCACGCCGGCCAGCAGGAGCACGCCGCTGATGATGAACACCGAGTTCATGTACGGGCCGGTCATGCCCAGTCCGAGGCCACTAATCGGTTGAGTCATCGCCGAGTACGGCGAGATCCACGTACCGGCCACTGTGTAGCCGGGGCTGACAGCACCGAGGATGACCCAGCCTGCGGTGAAGAGGACCGGGCCGGCGACGGCACCGAGGGGTAGCCAGCGCAGCCACGGCGGGTTGGCCCTGCCGGTTGAGCTGGGTAGGTCCTTACGGGTTTGGATAGTAGTCATGAGCCGATAGTAAACTCATTACTAGTGTTAGTGCAACTAGATCTGGCAAAACTAGTGTATGTTTCTGGATGTGATGATGAACGTACGACGGTCCGCACTGGCTCTGGCAATCCTGGGTCTGCTCGAGGACGGCCCACTGCACCCCTATGGCATGCAGCAGCTGATCAAGCGGTGGCACAAGGATGAAGTGATCAATGTCGGCCAGCGGGCAACGTTGTACAAAGTGATCAACCGACTCAGCGAAGCGGGCTTGATCAAGCCCTCGGGCATCACCCGCGACCACCTGTATCCCGAACGGACGAGCTATGAGCTGACCGATGCGGGGCGTGCCACGCGTCAGCAATGGATGGCTGAGGTGCTGTCAACGCCACGCAATGAGTTTCCCGAGTTCCCAGCAGGGCTTTCTTTTCTCCCGCTGCTGACGCCGGAGTCCGCACGTGAGCTGCTGACAGCCCGACGAGCGCACTTGGCGCAACGGCTGGCCGAACGCGACGCGTTGATCGCCAGCACCGGCTTTCCGCTGCCGCGCGCCACGATGCTCGAGACCGAGTACCTGCACGCCACGACTGAGGCGGAAATTCGCTGGCTTGACAGCGTTCTCGCCGGGCTGGACGACGGCTCAATCTCCTGGAGTCCGCGAGAAATGCGGGAAGCCGACGCCAAGCTCCAGGTTTGACGCGATGAGTTTGAGATCCTGCGCGAGTCTGGATCACTGACGGAAGCGAACTGAATGGTGGTGACAGCAGATGATCAGTGATACCGGCTTCGACGTGAGCCGCCTTCGTCTCGCTTTGAATGGTGAGGTCATCCTGCCGGGCGATGACGGTTACGACGTGGCTCGCGGGGTTTGGAATGCGATGGCCGATCACCGTCCAGCAGTTATAGCGCGGTGCAACAGCAACGCGGATGTGGCGGCCGCCATCGCCTTCGCCCGGCAGCACAATCTCGAGATCGGCGTCCGCTGCGGAGGCCACAGCATCTTGGGCATCTGCGTGCCGGAGGGCGGGTTGCTGATCGATCTGGCCGGCATGCGCAGCGTCCGAGTCGATTCTCGCTCCCGGCGGGCGTGGGTGCAGGGCGGTGCTCTCCTCGGAGACCTGGACCGGGCAGCGCAAGAGTTCGGCCTGGCAACGACGGCCGGCAATGTCTCGCACACCGGAGTCGGCGGGCTCACTCTCGGAGGTGGCATGGGCTGGCTGGCCAGGCGCTTCGGCCTGGCGTGCGACAACGTCGTCTCATACGAAATCGTGACAGCAGATGGCGCGACCCTGCGAGTCAGCGAGTCGGAGCATGAGGACCTGTTCTGGGGACTCCGTGGCGGTGGAGGCAACTTTGGGGTGGTCACCGAGTTCGAATTCCGCTTGCATCAGATTGGCACCGCAGCTCTGCTCATCGATCAGACCTTCGACATCACGGAAGCGCCTTCCGCTATGCGCCGCTGGCGCGACCTGCTGCCCGATCAAGTCCCACCTGAGGCAACTCCCATCGCGTGGGTCGGCACGATTGCTGACTCGCCGGACGGACAGTCGCAGTCGCGAAACCGGACGGTCGCGAGCCTCGGCTTCGTCTGGGTGGGTGATCGAGACGAGGGTCGGCGGCTGGTCCCTTTGGTTGACGGGCTCGGCGTATCCCTCACAAGTCGGGTGGAGGAACTGTCTTACATGCGGCTGCAAAGTGTCGACGACGAGGTGCATCACCCAGGCTCTCATCGGCGGTATTTCAAGGGTCACTACCTTTCCGAGCTTTGCGACGAAGCGATCGACGCGTTCCTGTCCCAAGGGGAACTCGATCCTGACGCC
Source organism: Propionibacteriaceae bacterium (assembly GCA_036380335.1). Classification (GTDB taxonomy): domain Bacteria; phylum Actinomycetota; class Actinomycetes; order Propionibacteriales; family Propionibacteriaceae; genus Microlunatus. Next base: position 4,369 of record DASVEX010000169.1, read on the forward strand.
GACAGATCACCGCTCCCCAACGGCTCATTTCAGGGCTATGGCGGCGCGATCGCGGCGACATCGAACGAAGACAGCGCCTTCAGTCACCGCAACGCGTTGGTTGAGTTCGTAGCCGCTACCCGCTGGACCGACGCAGCAGAGGATAGCGAGCGGATGGCC
>DASVEX010000170.1:0-12373 GCA_036380335.1 Propionibacteriaceae bacterium
GCTGCTCTGCGATCGATCCTCAATTCAATGTCGTCCGCCGCTACTTGGCTGTGGCGGTGCTTGGAGACAGCGTATGCAGATGGCCCACCGGCGATGAGCGTGTGCGCGTGGCCCTTCATGGCGTACCGATCGACGCCAGGACTGCAGTGGCGCAGCAAGATCGGGCAGTCCGAAGAGGCACGGGGCGAAGAGGCACGGGGTAATGAGGTGCTCACCCATTCAGTCCGCGAAGCCGATCTCTTGGAACCCGTCGTTCTGGGCAAGGTCCCGGGCGAGCTCAGTCCGCGACCTCAGGCCGCGTTTGCGCAGCACCGAGCCGAGATGATGCTCGACTGTTCTCGGGCTGATAAATAATGCCGTTGCCACCTCGCGGTTCGTCATCCCGCGGGCGACGAGCAGCGCCACCCTGGTCTCCTGCGAGCTGAGCGCGGACTCATCCGGACGCTTCCGCGAGCGGGCGCGTTCCCCGGTCGCAGCGAGTTCGGCCTCCGCGCGGTCCTTCCAGGCTTGGAAGTCGATGGCGGCAAAGTCCTCGACGGCTCTGCGAAGTTGCTCCCGGGCGGCGATCCGCGCGCCTATTCGCCTCAGCCGCATGCCGTACAGCAGCCGGGTTCGACCAATCTCTGCGCGGTCGCCGACGAGCAACTGGGCGGCGAGAGCGCGCTCGAATGCATCGGCTAGCCCGTCGAAATCTTCCGCGACGAGGCCCTGGCACCGGGCGACGCTCCCGACGACATAAGGGTGACGTGAGTCGACATTGACTGCTGCGTATCGCTGCGCCAACAGCCGCGCGTCATGTGTACGGCCCAGCCCCACGTACGCCTCGATGAGCGGGGGCGCCACACCGAGCGGCTCGAGCATTACGCCCGCCCCGGCATGCTCCCGCAGCTCTGCTTCGCCGAGCGCGACGACCTGCGACAACGCACCTTGGCTGAGGGCGCAGCTGATCATGGCATGAGCCAGGTGTGGTTGTAGGCTGCCGAGTCCACTGCGGTGCATGACGTCCTCGGCGCGACGCAACAGATCGGCACTCTCCCGGTACCTACCCCGGGCGGCGCACTCCATAGCCAGCGTTTCGTGCGCGATGCCCGGCTCTACGGCGTACCCAAGGACATCAAGCAGCTCGACCGCCTCACCCGCGAAGGCGTACGCCTGCAGGTGATCACCGATCCAGGCCAGGCCGGCGGCTGCCGGGGAGAGGCCCAGAGCTAGCGCGCCGAGCGCACCAAGCTCCCGCGCCGCCGCGATCCGGCGCAGACCGATCTGCACCATGGTGAGGCCGCCGACCACGTAGTTCGGATCGAGCAGCCAACGCGCGCACAGCAGAGCGACACTCAAATGGCGCGGATCATCGCGCAACCTGGGCTCTGTCTCCAGCAGCTCCAACGCACGCGAGATCAGCGGGGCGGCCTGTTCCTGCTGACCTGAGAAGACGAGCGCGGCGCCCGTGAGATACGCCGCGAGCATCGACTGTTCCGGGTCCGCTATGTCCGCCGCTGTTTCGGCCTGCTTGGCCGCGGCGGTCATTCCAGCCCGATCGTCAAGCAGGTAGCACACACTCGCCAGCTCGGTGAGCGCACGGATCAACAGCCGGCCGCGGGCGATCGCGGCGGCCTGATGCAACAGACTCCTCGCCTGAACGAAAGTGCCGGTGTGCAGCTCCAGCATGCCGAGGACAACCAGCACCTTCGCGCGCGGCTCCGACTCCGCCGCCTGCGTGAGGACCTGTTGGGCCAACCGCCGCGCCCGAGCGCCGTCGCCGGCAAGGAAGGCGTCCTCGACTGCCGCCGCGAGATAGCCTCCGGCCTCCGCACCGTCTGCGAGCATGCGCGCGGCTTGCTCGTATGCGGCTGAAGCGCCGGCATAGCCTCGCCGTGAGCGGGCGGCATTGGCGCTCGCCGCTAGTTCTCGTGCCAGGTCGCGGTCGTAGCCGAGCGCAGCCTCCGCTCGGTGCCAGGTACGCGCAGGACCCTCCGGCACGGTCGACGATAGAGCCGCATGCGCCTCGCGTCGTTCGGCCGGGTCGGCGCGGCGCCAAGCGACTGAACGCAGCAAGGGATGCCGAAAGACCAGGCTTGTCCCTCTGAGCTGCAGCACGGCTGATGCCTCGTCCAGGCAGGCCTCGGCATCGAGTCCCGCATCGGTGAGGGCGCCGACCACCGGTCCGACCGCCGGGTCAAAGCTGGCCGCGGCAAGTCGTACAGCGAACGCGGCGCCGGCCGAGAGCCGTGACAGCTCGAGCTCATAGAGCCGACTAAGTCGGTCCGGAACGGCCAGCGTCTGTGGTAGCTCCTCGGCACCCGCTCGCTGCAAGGGTGTCAGCGTCCGCGCCGACTCCAGCACTGCGAGCGGATTTCCTCCGGTCTCACGGGTCAAGACGTTGACCACCCCCGTCGAGTACCTGACGCCGAGCAGCTCGGCTACATCCTGCTGGGTCAGGCCCGTGAGTCTGTACGTCGCAAAGCCGGTGAGGTCGTGCGGGCCGGCCTCATCGAACCGCCGAGTCAGGATGAAGGCCACCCGGTCGTACCGCAGCCGGCGGGCGGCAAAGATGATCGCGTTGGCGGACTCGGCGTCGAGCCATTGTTCGTCGTCGATGACGACGAGGAGAGGCGCACTGTCGGAGACGTGGGCGAGCAGCGCGAGCGTCGCTGCCGCCACCTGGAAGTGGTCGCCCTCAACCTCATTCGCCGACCAGCCGACGGCACTCGACAAGATCGACTCCTGACGCTTTGGCAACTCATGGAGATAGACCCTGAGTGTCGTCACCAGCTCCACAAGGCCGCCGTACGCGAGCACGGCGTCTGCCTGAACACCCTGAACCCAAACTGTGGCCCAGCCTTGCTCCGCGGCGTCGCGCTGCGCCACCTCGGCAAGCGCAGTTTTCCCGATCCCCGCCTCGCCCTCCAGTACGAGGACCGCCAGTCCGCCGCCGCCAACAGTCGCCCGGAGCTGTGCGAGCTGATAGAGCACATCAGTCCGGCCCACGAGCACCTGGTTAGCCGCACGGTCCGGCCACAGTGCAGCCATGGCGGAACTTTAGCGAGCCGGTCTTTCCAGCGAGTCCAGCAGCGCGCTGCTGGTAGGTTGCATGCGTTCTGTCGTCGACCGAGGGCTCCCTACTCCGATGTGCGCTTCCCTGCCGACTGAACCGTGGGGTTGTGAATGAGCCGCCTCGTCACGTGGTACGACGCGCACCGCGGCCCTCGAATGATCGTCATTGGCTGGCTGATCACCCGCGTATTGATGTTGGGAATCCTCGCCGGCTTCGAACGCTTCGTGGTAGGCGATGTCTTCTACTACCACCGCAAGATCAACGCGCTCTTCACTGCCGGCTTGGACCGTACGCTGTATGAGTACCCGACGCCGGTGGTGTGGATTCTCGCGCTGCCGTACGGCGCCGCCTTCGGTAGCCGGGTCGGCTATCTGATCGCCTTCATTGTTCTGATGCTGGCTCTAGATGCCGTCTTCACGTACGCGCTGTGGCGATCGACCGGCCGGCGGCATGACACCTCGATCGACTTCTGGTTGATCTTCGTGCTCTTGATCGGCCCGCTGTCGTATCTGCGCTTCGACATGCTGCCGGCCGTGCTCGCGGGCGGCGCGCTCCTCGCCGCTCGACGCAAGCCATGGGTAACTGGCGCACTGACCGGACTGGGCGCGGCGATCAAGCTATGGCCGGCGCTTCTCATCGGCGCATTCCTTTCCTACCGGTCCGACCGAAGACCGGCCGGTCTTGCCTTTGTCATCGTTGGATTCGGCCTTGCCTTGATCAGCTTGATCTTCGGCGGCTGGACTCGGTTGATCTCGCCGCTTACTTGGCAGTCCGATCGTGGCCTGCAAATCGAATCGATCTGGGCAACTCCGTTGATGCTTGCGCGGGCCGCGAGCTCCGATCAATGGCTCGTCGACATCTCGCAGTACCAGGCCTACGAGATCTTCGGCCCAGGCGTGGATGCCTGGATCGTGATCAGCAACATCGCGACGCTAATCGGCCTCACGATGATCATTTTGTTGACCATTCGCGCCTTCCGACACAGCGGATCGACTCCGGTCGCCATCGGCTTCCTCGTCGTCGCGACTGTGGCGATCATGACGATTACGAACAAGACGCTGAGTCCGCAGTATCTGCTCTGGCTGGGTGGTCCGATGGCAGCGCTGCTGGTCCTTCGACCCCGCGCAACTGTCAAGGAACAGCCAGCGATCAATCGGATGGCCGGACAGCTGCTCATCCTGGCCGTGCTGACTCAACTTGTCTATCCGCTGTTCTATGACGGCTATCTCGGCCGACGTGGACAAATGATGATCATCCTCTCCACGGTCGTCACGGCCATTCGCAACCTCGCACTCGTGGTCTTTACCGTCGAAGCCTGCTGGCTGGCGTGGCGCATGCTGGCCGTTCCGGTGCCGGACCACGCCGCCCTTACCCGACAAGGGTGATCGTGGCCCGAATGGCCCGCTGACGAGGTGTGTCGCGCAACCGGTCGCTCACTGGTCGACCAGCGTGGGTAGCCTAGGTAGCGCCTGCGGAGGAGCGTGCCGGAAGCAGGCCAAGGCGGGTTAACCCCCGCAGATAGTGTGTATGAGGAAGAAGGCGACAGTGGCCATCGTGCCCGACCAATCACCTACTAGCGCGCCAGCGGAAGCCGACTTCGGTGCCAACGACTGGCTGCTCGAGGAGATGTACGAGCAGTACACCGTAGACCCAAGTTCGGTTGATCAAACCTGGGCGGAGTACTTCAAGGCACATGGCGCACCCACCACAGACGCGGGCAATGGCGCCGCCTCTGAAGCACCGCAACCTCAACCTCAACAGGTGGCCGAACCAGGCGCCGACAAGGCCGCCAGTGCCGACAATGCCGACAGTAGTGGACCGAAGCTCATGACGGCCGCGGCCGCACCCGCTCCAGCGCAAGCCTCACCCGCGGCTCAGCCGCAGGACCAACCAGCACCACGTCGTACGCCAACGGTTGAGAAGCCGTCGCAAACCAAAGAGGTCAGGCCAAGCGCCCCGGGCACGCGTGGCGGTGTACCCGCCGATCCGCCGAGCCCTGCCGATCGGCCGAGCGTCGCGATCGAACAACCCGTGAAGACCACCATGCGCGGAGCTCCGGCGCGGACCGCGAAGAACATGGAAATCTCGCTGGCGGTGCCGACAGCAACCAGCGTCAGGTCGCTTCCGGTCAAGCTGCTCATCGATCAGCGTGTGGTGATCAACAACCATCTTCGACGGGCACGGGGAGGCAAGGTCTCCTACACCCACATCATCGGGTACGCCATGGTCCAGGCTTTGAAGAGCATGCCCGCGATGAACAACGCTTACGACGTGCTCGACGGCAAGCCGACAATGATCGTGCCGGCCCATGTCAATCTCGGGCTGGCTATCGACCTGCCCAAGGAGGACGGCACTCGCCAGCTCCTGGTGCCCAGCATCAAGAGCTGCGAGACCCTCGACTTCGCACAGTTCTGGAATGCGTACGAGCAGGTCGTCAAGAGGGCTCGGGCCGGGCAGCTCACTCTCGAAGACTTCGCCGGGACAACGATCACGCTGACCAACCCTGGCACCATCGGAACCAGCCACTCAGTGCCGCGCTTGATGCAGGGTCAGGGCGCGATCATCGGCGTCGGCTCGATGGAATACCCGCCAGAATTCCAGGGATCTGATCCCGATCGGCTAAGCGACATGAGCGTCTCCAAGATCATGACGCTTACTTCGACCTATGACCACCGGGTTATCCAGGGGGCACAGTCCGGCGAGTACCTGGCCCGCCTGCACGCCCTGCTGCTCGGCGAGGACGGCTTCTACGACGACATCTTCGGTGCGCTCCGTGTCCCTTACGAGCCGATTCGCTGGGCACAAGACATCAGCACCGATCACGAGGACCAGATCCCCAAGCAAGCCCGGATCATGGAGATGATCAACGCATATCGGGTGCGCGGCCATCTGATGGCGGACACCGATCCCCTGGAGTATCGCCAGCGCCGCCATCATGATCTTGACGTGCAGTCACACGGCCTGACGCTGTGGGACCTGGATCGTGAGTTTGCGACGGGATCCTTCGCCGGCGGCGAGGGCCGGATGAAGATGCGAAAGATCTTGGGCATTCTGCGCGACTCCTATTGCCGGACCATCGGCATCGAGTACATGCACATTCAAGAGCCGGCCCAGCGCAAGTGGATCCAGGACCGGGTAGAGCGGCCCCATGAGTCCCTGCCACGCGAGGAGCACCTGCGGATCCTCGACAAGCTCAATGAGGCGGAGATCTTCGAGACGTTCCTGCAAACCAAGTTCGTCGGACAGAAGCGGTTCTCCCTTGAGGGCGGCGAGTCTGCGATCGTCCTTCTGGACGAGGTGTGCGAGCAGGCCGCCGAGGCAAATCTCGAGGAAGTCTGCATGGGCATGCCGCACCGCGGCCGGCTCAATGTGCTGTCCAACATTGTCGGCAAGTCGTACGAGCAGATTTTCCGGGAGTTCGAGGGCAATCTTGATCCCCGTACCGTGCAGGGCTCGGGGGACGTCAAGTACCACTTGGGCTCGGAGGGCAAGTTCACCGCCCTGAGCGGTGCGACGATCAAGACCTCGGTGGCGGCCAACCCGAGCCATCTCGAGGCAGTCAATCCGGTGCTGGAAGGCATCGCGCGAGCCAAACAAGACATCCTCGACCGCGGAGCGGAGTTCCCGGTGCTACCCGTGTTGATGCACGGCGACGCGGCGTTCGCGGGCCAGGGTGTGGTCGCCGAAACCCTCAACCTCAGCCAGCTACGCGGCTATCGCACTGGCGGCACCATTCACATCGTCGTGAACAATCAGGTCGGCTTCACCACCGCCCCAACCGAGTCGCGATCCTCGATGTACTGCACAGATGTGGCCCGGATGATCCAAGCGCCGATCTTCCACGTGAATGGGGATGACCCGGAGGCTTGCATTCGAGTGGCCCGGCTGGCGTTCGAGTTCCGACAGGACTTCAACAAGGACGTGGTCATCGACCTCATCTGCTACCGCCGCCGCGGTCACAACGAAGGCGACGATCCGAGCTTCACCCAGCCACGGATGTACGACCTGATCGAGAAGAAGCGCTCGGTACGCAAGCTCTACACGGAGGCGCTGATCGGTCGAGGCGACATCACCGTCGAGGACGCCGAGAGGGTCATGTCCCGCTTCCAGCAGCGTCTGGAGGATGTCTTCAGAGAGGTCCGGGGGACGACGCAGCCGCCTGGGGACATGGATTACAGCCGCGTGCCGGCGTACCCGAAGAAGTCCGCCGCCAAGCATGGCACCGCGGTCAGTATGGAGACGCTGAAGAAGGTCGCGGACGCATACACCACCTTCCCCACAGGGTTTACGGTGCATCCCAAGGTGATGCCCCAGCTGCAGCGGCGCGCGGCCGCGATCACCCAAGGGCCGATCGACTGGGCCACCGCCGAGATGGTGGCCTTCGGCTCCCTGCTGTTGGACGGGCGTACGGTCCGTCTCACCGGACAGGACACCCGGCGCGGCACCTTCGTGCAGCGGTTTGCCTCCATCGTTGACCGCAAGACCGGCGAGTCTTGGGTGCCGCTGAAGCATCTGGATGAAGATCAGGGCAAATTCCATGTCTTCGACACGCTGCTGAGCGAGTACGCGGCGATGGGTTTCGAATACGGCTACTCAGTGGCGAGCCCGGAGGCATTGGTGCTCTGGGAGGCTCAGTTCGGCGACTTCGCCAACGGCGCGCAGACGATTATCGATGAGTTCATCGTCTCGGGTCAGGCTAAGTGGACCCAACAATCTGGAGTCGTACTCCTCTTGCCGCACGGGTACGAGGGCCAGGGTCCCGACCACTCCTCTGCCCGCCTGGAACGGTTCCTGCAGCTGGCTGCTGAGGATGCGTTCACGGTGGCGCAACCGTCGAATCCGGCGAACTATTTCCACATGCTCCGTCAGCAAGCGTTGGGCGAGCTCCATCGGCCACTGATCGTCATGACCCCGAAGTCGATGCTGCGCAACAAGCTCGCTGTCTCCCAGCCGGCGGACTTCACCCAGGGGTCGTGGAAGACAGTATTGGGTGATCCCACTATCGAGGACCCGAGCAAGGTCACCTCGGTGTTGCTCTGCTCAGGCAAGATTCGCTGGGACCTGGTGAATGCCCGCAGCCAGGCCGGCAAGGATGGCCAGGTCGCAATCATCGCGGTCGAGCGCCTCTACCCGCTCCCAACGAAAGAGCTCGTCAAACAACTCAGACGCTTCGACGGCGTAGACAAGCTGCGCTGGGTGCAGGATGAGCCGGCCAACCAGGGTGCGTGGCCTTTCATGGCCCTGAACCTGCCGCAACGGCTGGCCGAAGCCGAGCCGGGTAAGAGCTGGCGGCTGACTCCGATCACCCGACCGGAGTCTTCGGCACCATCGGTGGGGTCGGCATCGGTTCACCTGCAACAGCAGCGCGCGCTCATGGAGCAAGCCTTGGCCTAGGCTCCGCCATGTATTTCACCGATCGAGGGATTGAGGAGCTCCAGACGCGGCGCGGCCAGGACGAAGTGACGCTCGCCTGGCTGGCTGAGCAGTTACGCAGCTTTGTCGACCTTCATCCTGAATTCGAGACACCCGTTGAGCGGCTGGCGACATGGCTCGCTCGCCTCGACGACGAAGACGATTAGCGGGCCTTCGAAGCGGCTGCTCATACGTATTACGGCTTAACCCAAGATTTCCTCGAGCCTGGAGGTCACGGCTCAAAGATGATCTTGCCGAAATGATCACCAGCAATCATGGCGGCGAATCCGGCTGCGGCATCAGGCAACGGCAAGACCCGATCGATGCGCGGCCGTACGCCGCTGGCAACCAGCATCTGGGTTAGCGAGATCAGCTCATCGCGGGTGCCCATCACCGAGCCGATCACCCGAAGCGGCTTGAAGTAGATCTTGGTCAGCTCTGCCTTGGGCGGGTTGTCGCCGGAAGTGGCGCCGCAGATCACGAGCGTGCCACCGGGCTTCAGGACGTTGATCGAATGTGACCAGGTGGCCGCGCCCACACTGTCCATGACGGCGTCGACACGTTCCGGAAGTCGGGCACCGGCAGCAAAGGCTTGATGTGCACCGAGACCAACCGCTCGGGCACCGCGCGCTTCGTTACGCGAGGTGACCCACACCCGCATCCCCGCCTGCCGCGCGAGTGCGATCAGCGCAGTGGATACTCCCCCGCCGGCACCCTGGATCAACACAGTGTCGCCCGGCCTGGCAGCCGACTGGCTGAAGAGCATCCGGTACGCCGTCAGCCACGCCGTAGGGAGGCACGCCGCTTGGGCAAAGCTCAGCTCGGACGGCTTCTCGACCAGATTGGTCGCGGGCACCCATACGTGCGTCGCAAAGGTGCCGGGATAGCGCTCGGACAGCAGCGAACGCTCGGGGTCATAGGTGGCATCGGATCCGACAAAGTCCGGGGAGTTGATCACTGCGTGCACGATAACTTCGCGACCGTCGTCGGTGACACCGGCCGCGTCGCAGCCGAGAATCATGGGCAGCCGCTCGGCCCGCAGGCCGACTCCATGAAGCGACCACAGATCATGACGGTTGAGGCCAGCGGCTTTCACCTCCACTCGCACCCAGCCGGCGGGCACGCTGGGCGGCTCGATCTCACCGACGACAAGGGCGTCCAAGGGCGACACTGGGTCCGCCCGGACAGCGTAGGCCGCCAACATGTGTTCACCCTATGGGGCACGATCGCCGCCTGATGCAGTGCGCCGCTACCGCCGATACAGTGCATGAGGTGAGCAACGGCGCCAGCGGTCTGGTCGAGGCTTTCCGCGCTCAGACTGGTCGGCAGCCGGCCGGAGTCTGGGCCGCCCCTGGTCGGGTCAATGTGATCGGCGAGCACACCGACTACAACGACGGCTACGTGATGCCGTTTGCGCTCGCTCAACGGGTACTGGTCGCCGCCGCCCCACGCCATGATCACGGCTGGAGCGTCACGTCACTCAACATTCCTTCGACCAGGACCTTCCACGCCGGCGACCTGCAACCGGGGATGAAGGGGTGGCAAGCCTACGTGGCAGGCGTGGTGTGGGCGCTGGCCGAAGCCGGGTATCGGATTGGTGCAGCAGACCTGGTGCTGACATCCGATGTGCCGAATGGTGCGGGTTTGTCGTCATCGGCCGCTCTGGAGTGCGCCGTACTCACGGCACTCGCTGATCTCAACCACCTCGACATCAGCGGTCTGGAGCGGGCCAAGCTGGCGAGGCGCGCCGAGAACGGCTTCGTCGGCGCCCCTACCGGCTTGATGGACCAAGCCGCCGCTACCTTGTGCACCGCCGGCCACGCATTGTTCTTCGACTGCCGAACCGACGCAGCCGAGCAAGTTCTGCTCGACACAGCCGGCGACGACCTGGAAATCCTTGTCCTCGACACGAAGACTCCACATGCGCTGGTCGACAGCGAGTACGCGGCCCGCCGTGCCAGCTGCGAACAGGCCGCCCGGTTATTGGGCGTGCCAGCGTTGCGCGACGTGACTGATCTGGGCACTGCGCTTGACGAGCTTTCTGATCCAGTGATCCGGCGCCGGGTGCGCCATGTGGTTACCGAGAACGCCCGGGTGCTGAAGGCGGTCGACGTTCTGCGGGCGGGCCGCATCGCCGACTTGGCGCCGCTTCTCGACGCCTCACACGAGTCCATGCGTGACGACTTCGAGATCACCGTGCCGCAGGTCGACCTCGCCGTTCAAACGGCGCACACCTCCGGGGCCCTCGGCGCACGAATGACCGGAGGCGGCTTCGGCGGCTGCATCATCGCCCTTGTCGCGACCGGCGAGTCGGAGCGGATTGGCCGCGAGATTGCGCGCAGCTTCGCAGCCGCGGGATTCGGTCCTCCCCAGCACTTCACGGCCGTTCCATCCGCCGGTGCTCAACGACTTCAATAGAGCCATCTCATCGTTTCGATCGGATTCCAAACGGACCGGCATCGATCAAACTGAGGCATCACGTGGAAGGATTCAGTCTGTCCTCAGGACCCATCCGCCATTGATAAAAGCGGTATGAACGCGCACAGCAGCCCAGGCTAACCAGGACCTGGGTTGGAAGGGAGCAGCACAGATGAATATCCGGATCAAGCTCGGGGTAGTCGCAGCCTCCGTCGCCGCATTGGCTTTGAGCGCATGTGGCTCGAGTTCACTGAGCGGAGAGAGCGGCGCGTCAACCGCCCCGTCGGTCTCTGTCAGCCAGAACGCGGACCTTTCAGCCAAGCTGCCTGAAAGCATCAAGAACGCTGGGGTGATCAAGATAGGCGTGGACGCCACTTATCCACCGAATGAGTTCCTGGCTGGCGACGGCAAGACCGTCCAAGGCATGGACGTCGACGTCTTCAATGCGGTCGCCGCCAAGTTCGGGGTCAAGACCGAGTGGAACCCGGCCGACTTCGGCAGCATCATCAACGGCGTCAACGGCAAGAAGTACGACATGGGGATCTCGTCGTTCACCATCAACCCTGAGCGCATGAAGCAGGCCAACATGGTCAGCTATTTCAAGGCCGGCACCCAGTGGGCGACGGCCCCGGGCAACCCCAAGGGGATCGACCCTGACAATGCCTGCGGTAAGAACATTGCAGTGCAAAGCAACACTGTCCAAGAGATGGAGGATCTTCCGGTGCGGCAGAAGAAGTGCGGCAGCAACAAGATCAACGTCTTGTCCTTCAAGGACCAGAGCCAGGCCACCGCTGCAGTGGTCAGTGGCAAGGCTGACGCCATGCTGGCCGACTCACCGGTTGTGGCGTACGCAGTGAAGCAAGCCGGCGGCAAGCTTGAGGCGCTCGGCGACATCTACGAGGCGGCCCCTTACGGTTATGTGGTGCCGAAGGATGAGACCGAGTTCGCACAGGCCATCGTCGAGGCGCTCAAGGAGGTCGACAAGGACGGCGCCTACAAGGCGGCCCTCGAGAAGTGGGGCGTTGAGCAGGGCGCTATCTCTGACTTCGCGGTAAACCCGACGTCATGACAACCACAGCGGAAGCCCGCCCAGCGGTCAGCGATGACCGCCCCGGGCTGATCCACGCCAAGCCGGTTCGCCATCCCGGTCGCTGGGTCGGCATCGCCGTGATTGCTGTTCTGACCTTGATGTTCTTGAACATGCTGATCTTCAACCCAGCGTTCAACTGGCCGCTGGTGTTCCAGGCCATGAACCAGAGGCCGGTGATCGAGGGCTTCTGGAAGGGCACCATCCTCGTCACCATCCTGTCAATGATCTTCGGTGTCGCAGTCGGGGTGCTGCTGGCAGTGATGCGGCTGTCCGACAACCCCGTTCTCAAAGGCGTGGCGTGGATCTACACCTGGTTCTTCCGGGCCATCCCACGCTACGTGTTGCTCACGATCATGGGAGCGCTCGGCGTCCTCTTCACAGCGGGTCTGTCTCTCGGG